>DAIQBH010000092.1:0-21288 GCA_036781285.1 Thermodesulfobacteriota bacterium
GCTCGGCGGTGGGTTACGTCGTGGCATTGTCGTTGCTTTATGCGGCATGCGACTCCGTGCTTTCGCGTTGCTGGTTTTCGTGCTGCTCGCGCCCGCCGGCGCCAGCTTCGCCGTGTGTGACGAGGCGTCGAGCTCGCCCCGTGCGTTGACGAGCGTGAAGCTCGTGATGACGGGGTTCGCGACCGAGGCGATCGACGACAGCTTCCGTCTCGAGGGCGTGCTCGCGCCCGGCGCGCCAGTCGACCCTGCGACGACCGGCGTCTCGGTCGAGCTCAGCAACGAGTTCGTCGGCGTGCTCGCGGCGGTGCACGTGCCCGGGGGCGACGGATGGCGCGCGCGCACCCGCGGAGCCGCGTCATACTCGGATCGCGACGGGACGCACGGCGGCATCACGCGGATCAAGCTGAGGCCGCTCGCGGACGGCACGCTCGCCGTCTCGATCGCCGGCCGGAGGCAGCCGTATGCGGTCTCGACCTTCATTCGGCCGATTCGCGTCGCGATCGGATTCGGCGCGGAGGCGACCGGCGGCGAATGCGGAGTCGCGTTCCTCTCGTACTCGCGATGCGCGTTCCAGCCCACGAGCAACGTTCTGCGATGCACGCCGCCGCCCTCGCAACGACGCTGCGGCGACGACGCGGACGCACGCGTGCGCTGCGATGCGCTCAACGCCGCGGCGGCGCAGGAGGCGTACTACGTGTCGCACGGGGAGTACTACGGCCCTGGATGCACAGGGCTGCCGGGGTTCACGCCGTCGCCGGAAACGATCTGCAGTACGGTCGGAAGCTCGCTCGTTTTCGTCGTGACCACGGTGGGTCTGTCATCGACGATCGTCTGCATCTATCAAAGCCCGGCCGACGCCGGCGAGCCGAACCTCGTCTGCTCGTGAATCCCGCGTGCTTGCCGCGCGCGGGCAAATCGGCGAAGCCTCCCGCATGCGAAGCCTCGTGAAAGACTCGAAACGCGGAGCCTGGAGGGACGTCGAGGTCGGCGGTCCGGGGCTTCAGTTGCAGCTGGTCGGCCGCTGGAGCCTCACGATCTACGTGCAGTCGAAGTAGTCGTCGCGAGACGAGGCGCTCCATCGCCACGCACTCGCAACCGACCCGGCTCCTCGAGATGGCGCCGCTCTCCGCGGTGGCCCGGCTCGCGGCGCCGACGACGCTGGTGATGGCGGTCGCCGCCGTCTCGAACGTCGTCTACACGTACTTCGTGAGCCGCCTCGGCACGGACGCGATCGCGGCCGTGTCGCTCGTGTTTCCCGTATCGCTGCTCGCGATCACGGCGATGGGCGGGGGCATCGGCGCCGGCGCGACGTCCGCGATCGCGCGCGCGCTCGGCGCGGGCGCGCGTGAGCGGGCGGCGATGCTCGGCGGACAGGCGCTCGTGCTCGCCGTGCTCCTCGGCTGGGGGTTCGGGCTCGTCGCCTGGTTCGGCGTCGGCACGCTCTTCCGGCTGATGGGTGCCGACGGCGCGGTGCTCGACGGCGCGACGCTCTTCGCGCGCGTCCTCTTCGGCGGGGTCTGCATCACCTTCTCCGGCATGATGCTCGACAGCGTGATGCGCGCGGAAGGCAACGTGCGCGTGCCGGCGACGTGGGCGACGACCTCGATGCTGCTCCAGATGGTCGTCACGCCGCTCTTCATGTTCCGCTTCGGTTGGGGACTCGTCGGCGGCGCGCTCGCGATGCTGACCTGCCAGGCGATGGCGATCGTGCCGCGTCTCGTCTGGGTGTTCGGCGGGCGCGGCGTCGTGCGGCCCGTACTGCACACCGCCGGAGCGCGTCTCGACCCGATCCGGGAAATCCTGCGGGTCGGCATCCCGGCCGCGCTCTCCACCTCGCTCAACAACGTGGGGCTGATGGTGCTGACGGGCGTCGTGACGCGGCTCGGCGCGGCGGACCTCGCCGCGTACGGGCTGGGGACACGCCTCGACTTCGTGCTCATGTCCTTCGGGTACGGCGTCGGCGCCGGCGTGCTGACGCTCGTCGGCCTCGCGGCCGGGGCCGCGCGGCGCGACCGGGTTCGCGCTTTCGTGAGTCGCGGTGTCGCGATCGCGATCGTGCTCCTCGCCATTCCGGGCGCGATCGTGTGGTGGCGGCCCGCGCTCTGGATCGGAATGTTCACGGACGATCCCGGGATCCACGCGGTCGGTGCCCTCTACTTCCGCACGATCGCTCCGACCTATCCGTTCCTCGGGATCGGCATGGTGGTGGCCTTCGCGTTCCAAGGGCTCGGGCGGCCGGCGTTGCCGCTCGTGCTGACGGCGGTGCGCGTGGCGGTGGTGCTCGCGATCGCGGTGGTCGGGACGCGCTCCTTCGGCTTCGACGAGCACGCGGTGTTCCTCACGATCGCGGTCGGGAACGTGGCGAGCGCGGTCGTGCTCGCGGCGCTTTTCGCCGCCTCGCAGCGCGTGCCGCCCGGTGCTAGCTGACCTCCATGCGCGCGATGGAGCTCCGGCAGCCGCGGACGCCGCTCGCGGCCGTCGAGCGGTCGCCGGCCGATCCCGGCCCCGGTGAGGTCGTCGTCGCGGTCAGCGCGTGCGGCGTGTGCCGGACGGATTTGCACGTCGTGGACGGCGAGCTGCCGGCAGTGCCACTACCGGTCGTTCCCGGTCACGAGGTCATCGGCCGGGTCGTACGCCGCGGGCGGGATGCGATGCGATTCGCCCCCGGGACGCGCGTCGGTGTGCCGTGGCTCGGGTGGACATGCGGGTCGTGCCGCTACTGCGCGTGTGGGCGCGAGAATCTCTGTCCGCATGCCCGCTTCACCGGCTACACGCGCGACGGGGGTTACGCCGACGAGATCGTGGTCGACGAGCGGTTCGCGTTCGACCTCGGGACGCTCGCCGGGGAGCTCGACGACGCGCACGCGGCGCCGCTGCTCTGCGCCGGGCTCATCGGCTATCGGTCGCTGAAGCTCGCGGGCGACGCGGAGCGCCTCGGCCTCTACGGCTTCGGCGCCGCGGCCCACATCGTCGCGCAAGTCGCGCGGCGACAAGGACGGACGGTGCACGCGTTCGTGCGCCCGGGGGACGAGTCGGCGAAGGGGTTCGCGCTCGGTCTCGGCGCCGCGTGGGCGGGCGATGCCGATGCGAAGCCGCCCGAGCCGCTCGACGCGGCGATCATTTACGCGCCGGTCGGCGCGCTCGTGCCGCAGGCGCTGCGCGTGGTCGCGCCGGGCGGGGTCGTGGTCTGCGCCGGCATCCACATGAGCGACATCCCGGCGTTTCCGTACGCGCTCCTCTGGGAGGAGCGGAGCGTCCGCTCGGTCGCGAACCTGACGCGCGCCGACGGCGAGGAGTTCTTCGCGCTCGCGGCGACCATGCCGATCGCGACCAGCGTCACGACGTATCCGCTCGCCGACGCCGATCGCGCGCTCGCGGATCTCCGTGACGGCCGGGTGAGCGGCGCCGCGGTGCTTCGTCCCGCTACGGTAGCGTGATCCCGCCGGCCGCGAGCAGCTCGCGCCAGCGCGGGAGCTCGGCGTCGAGCGCTTGCTCGACTCGACACTCGTGCTGGCGGTTCACGCAGGTCGCGACCGCGGCCGCGTCGTCGAGCTGACCGGCGCCGAGCCCGCCGCATTCGAGTGTGCGCTTCGTGACGCCGAAGCCGATGCCGACGTCCTCGAAGAGGCTCTCGAGCCCGAGCGCGGGCGGCGCGCACGTCGCCGCGATCGCCGCGGCGAGCTTCTGCTCGAGGCCCTTCGGACCGGTCAGCTTGGCGAGCTGCTTGGCGCACGTTTGCTGCGCCTTCGCGAGGCATTTGGAGTCTCCCGCCTTTTCCTGCCTACACTTGGAGACCGCGAGGGCGCACGCCTGCGCGAGCTTCAACTTTCCGCTCGCGAACTGGGCGCCCGCTTTCGCGAGCGACTTCTCGCACTGCCTGGCGCGCTTGCGTTCGGCCGAGTCGCTCACGCCGAAGCCCTGACCGTCGGCGACGCCTTCGATGCACGGGAAGGCGTTGGCGTCGATCTGCGTCAGCTGGATGAGCTCTTGGGCGCGCGGCTCCTGCATGTTCACGATTTGCTGAGCCCGACAGACGTGGAGGTACCCGGCGCACGCCGCGGGGGCACCGCACTTCGCGCGCAACGTCGCCGCGTATTTCGCGAGATCGGCCCCGCGCTTCAGGACCGCCGCCTGGCAGACCTTCGTGCCCTTGGCGAGACATTTGGCGTCGCCAGGCTTCTGCTGCACGCATGCGAAGGCGGTCTGCACGCACTTGTGGAGGCGCTTGAGCTCGCCGTTCACGAGCTTGGCGCCGGCCTTCGCGAGTGTCGCGGCGCACGTGCCGAGGGCCTTCCCGCGCTGCGGATCGCCGAGGCTCGCGCCGCCCGCGTCGAGCGGCGCCGTGCAGGCCGGATCGTCGCGGTCGACGAGCTGATTGGCGTCGTCGTCGAGGCAGTTGTCGCAATCCTCGGGGACCGGCTGGCGCTCGAAGGCACCGATGTCGCAACGGTCGCCGACCGGACGCGGGAGGCCGCGCTGATCCGTGGTGAGGTCGACGTTCGCGGCGTCCTTGCGGCCGGCGGGGTCGCCGCCTTCGATCGCGGGGCTGCCGAGGAGGAGCGCGAGGGTGGTCGTACCGTTGCCGTTCGGGTCGGCGGTCATGTTCTCGAGGAGCGCGTCGAGGCCGACCGAATCGCCGGTCGTAGTCGTGACCGTGCTTCCCGCCGTGTCGCCGAACAGGTTGTAGCCGAGTGACGTGATCGCGCCTGCGCAGTCGGTGCCCGTATCGGCGGTGTTTTCGGTGAGAATCGAGTTGGCGAGCGTCACGGTGCCGCCGTTGCCGCTCGCGACCGCGATGCCGCCTCCGCTCTCGCCGAAGTTGCGCGCGATCGTGACGTTCCGGAGCACGAAGTCGGCGCCGCCGAGGTTGGCGATCGCGCCGCCCTGGCCGCCGCCGAAATTGTTGCTGAAGGTCACGTTCGTGACGTTGAACGTGCCGTTGGTGTGGCCGGCGTAGATGGCCGGCCCGTCGTTGGCGACGGCGCTGAACTGGGTCGTATTCCCGATCAGCTCGGACCGCAGGATCGTGTAGGTCGCGCCGCCGATGTCGGCGATGCCGCCGCCGAGGCTCGTGTCGGTGTTGACCGCGGGCGAGGTCCCGTTGCCGGAGACGGCCGAGTCCGTCAGCGTGACCGTCGCCGCCGCGGTCGTCAGGATGCCGCCGCCGACGCGCCGCCACCGCCGCCGCTGAAGTCGACGGCGGAGTTCGAGCCGACGTACGTGCCGTCGAGATCGAGCTGCGCGGCGCCCGCCAGCGCGATGCCGGCGCCACGGGACGCCAGGTTGTTGACGACGAACCCGCCGAGGATCGTGACGACCGCACCGGCCGGCTCGACGAAGATGCCGCCACCGATGCCGGCGATGCCGCCGCTCACGATACAGTTCTCGAGCGTGAGCTGCGGCGTCGATCCGAGGACCGCGATGTTGCCGCCCCGGCTGGTCAGGCTGTTGCGGCCGCCCGCGTCTCCGTTGGTGATGGTCAGGTCCCGCATCGCCACGGTCGCGGAGCCGCCGATCGCGAAAATGCGGAAGGCCGGCGCCGCTCCAGACCGGGATATCGTCGAGCCGTTGCCTTCGATGGTGAGCGCCGTCGTGATCGCAGGGAGCCCGGTGCCAGTTTCGGCCGCCGCGGTGAGCGTGTAGGAGCCGTTCGTCGCGAGCGTGATCACGTCCGTCGTGCCGTTGACGTTCGCGGCATCGATCGCGGCGACGAGAGAGGCGACGTCACCATTCGCGATGTCGAAGTCCGCGGCGCCCGCGGGGCCGGCAAGCAAGAGGAATCCCAAGGCGAAGGCACGTCCAATCATGGTGGCGCGCATGCGCGGCGCTCTACCCGCCTCGCCCGCCAAAGTCATGCGCCGATGCCGTGGGGTTTGATTCTCGACCGCATCCTCCTTACACATGATGCGCCGGGTCAACCGGCGGGGAGGCGGGGACGCAATGGACCTCTTTCAGACCTGCTACGACTACCAAATTCCCGATTTGATGCGCGCCACTGGCGCGTACCCCTTCTTTCTTCCGCTCGAAGGCTCGGAGGGGCCGGTCGTCACCTATCAGGACAAAGAGGTCGTCATGATGGGGTCCAACAACTACCTCGGCCTCACCCATCATCCGAAGGTACGTGAGGCGGCGAAGGCCGCGATCGACCAATATGGGACCGGTTGCACCGGCTCGCGCTTCCTGAACGGCAACCTCGACCTGCACGACAAGCTCGAGCACGAGCTCGCGGCGTTCTTCGGCTACGATGAAGCCCTCGTCTTCGCATCCGGATTCCTCGCCAACGTCGGCGTGATCGCCGCCCTCGGCTCGATCCCCGGCATGGTCATCTTCTCCGAGCGCGAGAACCACGCGAGCCTGATCGACGGTACGCGCCTCGCACGCGGGGAGGTGCGGCTCTTCAAGGATCTGAACGATCTCGAGGCGCAGCTCGCGAGCGACGCCGACTGGTCGCACGCGCTCGTCGTGTGCGACGCGGTCTTCTCGATGACCGGACGGGTGATGGACCTACAGCGTCTCGCCGCGCTGAAGCGGCGCTTCAAGTTCAAGCTGTACGTCGACGATGCGCACGGCATCGGTGTCCTCGGTCCCGATGGGCGCGGCGCCGTGTTCGAGCAGGACGTGCGCGCCGACGTCGATCTGCTGTTCGGCACGTTCAGCAAGTCGTTGGCGAGCCTCGGCGGTTTCGTCTGCGGCGAGCGAGGCGTGATCGACTGGCTGCGCCACAAGACCCGCTCCCTGATCTTCACCGCCGGCCTGCCGCCGGCGTCGGTCGCGGCGGCGCTCGCCGCGCTCGGCGTGATGCGGGACGAGGCCGGCGAGCTGCGCGCCAAGGTGTGGGCGAACGCTCGCTATTGGCGCGAGGGGCTCGAATCGATCGGCTATTACACGATGGGATCCACGACGCCGATCGTGCCGGCGATGATCGGCTCCGAGTCGCTGGCGTTCCGGATCGCGCGCGAATTGTTGGAGCTCGGCGTGTTCGCGATTCCCGTCCCGTTCCCGGTCGTGCCGAAGGGGCAGTCGCTGATTCGGACGAGCGTGATGCCGACGCACACACGGGCGCATCTCGATCACGCGCTCGACGCCTTCGCGCAGGTGAAGAAGCGCTACGTGATTCCCGAGTTCGACCCGGAGAATCTTCCGGTCGCCGAGAGCGAGGACTGGTCGCAGCTCATGCCCGACCAGGCCAAATCGGCCTAGCAGCCTGCTGGCAGCCCGGCGCGCTACTCTTCCGGCGGCGCCGGTGGGCCGAGGCGCTCGATCTCGGCCCAGAGCGCGTCGAGGTCGAGGGTGAGCTCGGTGCATCCGGGAATCGATTCGACCTTGCCGTCCGACGCGCCGAGCGCGCGGACGTAGCGACCGTCGCGGCCGAGCTCGTAGATTTCGAGCGTGCGAAGCGCGGGATCCACGATCCAATAAAAGCGCACGCCGAACGCGGCGTAGTCGGGCATTTTCTCGACGCGATCCCGGCGGGCATCGCGTGCCGTCGGCGTGAGGATCTCGACCATGACGTCGGGCGGCGTGCGCACGGCGCCCAATCCTGGCGGCACGGCCCCGTCGGGGAGATACATGCTGAGGTCAGGCTTCCGCCCGCGCCGCGCGCCCACGACGAACTTCGCCTCCGAGGCGAACACGAAGCCGCGGCCCGCGCCGAGCCATGTTCGCAACGTGAACAGCAGCCACGACACGACGATCTCGTGCCTCAGGTCGGGCATCTCCTCCTCCACGAGGCAACCGTCGACCAACTCGCCGGGCTCGTCCTCGGGGAGGTTCACCCACTCCGCGACCGTCATCCGGCGTTCGGTGTCCGATGCGTGCTCGGGAGGTGTTGGTGTCACGGCTTCGGACGGTACCATGCCGCGACCAATAGAGGCCACGCGTTTCGCGCGCGACGCTGCGAGTAGCGGGTCAGAGCCAGCCGGCGGCGCGGTACCACTCGCCGGTTTCGCGGAGGCCGGCCGCGAGATCGGTTGCGGCCTGCCAGCCGACCGCCGCGGTGAGTGAGGCGGGCGAGCACGTCCACGCGTCGGCGAGGAGCTCGTTGGCCTTGTCGGAGGACAGCAGGGTCGCACGGCGAGCGAGCTTCGCCGCCGTGCCGCTCACGAAGCAGATCGGCCGCACGAGCGCGCGGGGCAGCGGCAGGACGCGGGTGCGCGTCGCGAGCGCCGTGCCGATGCTCTCGACCAGCGCGCGCGCCGTCGTCGTTTCCGGGTGGGCCGGATAGTACGCAGCCGCGGCCGGCATGTGCTCGAGGCACGTGACGATCGCCTGCGCGAGGTCGGGCGCGTAGACCATCGAGAGCCGCTGTGTACCGCCGCCGAAGAGCGGCGCGACGCCGAGCGCGGCGAGCTTGAAGAGCCGGAGGAACTCGCGATCGTGCGGGCCGTAGACCGCAGGTGGCCGCAGGATCACCCACGGCACGTGCAGCTCGCGCACGTGCGTCTCGCCCGCGAGCTTGCTCCGTCCATAGTCGCTGACCGGGTGCGCGGGCTCGGTACCCGTGAGCGGCGCGCCGAACGGCGCCGGCCCCGCCGCCGCGAGGCTGCTCACGTGCACGACGCGCGCGACGCGCCCCCGCGTCGCGCGGACGACGTCGACGATCGCGCGCGTGCCGTCCGCATTCACCGCGAACAGCTCCCGCCGACTCCGCGCCGCCGTGAGCCCCGCGAGATGCACCACCGCGTCGGCACCGTCACACCCACGCGCCAGCGCCGCCGTGTCGCCGAGATCGCCTTCCACCAGCTCCGGCGCCGGCGCTGCGAAGGCGGCCGTCTTCCGCAGGTCGCGCACGAGACACACCGCCTCGTGCCCCCGCGCCCGCAGCGCCGCGACCGTATGAATCCCGATGAACCCGGTCGCCCCCGTGACGAACACCCGCACGCGAGCCGCCTACATCACCCGTGCCCGCGAGGACAACGCGCCCGCACCGCCGCAGCGCCTCGACGTGCCCCACGAAACCAGCCGACCCCCGCGCTTGACGCTCCAAAGGGTGCATGCGACACGACCCACTTGCGCGCCGGCGTAGTGAGCATCCCCCTGATCGACCGCTACGTCGCGCGCGAGGTCGCCGCGCACGCGTTCGGCGGCTTTGCCGTCGTGCTCGCCATCTTCCTCGTCACACGTCTCAGCACGCTGCTCTCGGACGCCGCGATCGGCAATCTCCCCGGCGGCGTGCTCGCGTCGCTTCTGGCGCTTCGGACGGTCATGGCGCTGCCGTCACTCCTGCCGGCGGTGCTCTATCTCGGCGTCCTGCTCGCGATGAACCGCATGGCGCGCGATCGCGAGATCCTCGCGATGGAGACCGCCGGCCTCACGCCGGGGCGCCTCGAGCGCGCCGTGCTCGGCTGCGCGCTCGTCGCGGCGGCGGGCATCGCGCTGCTCTCGTTCACAGGACGACCCTGGGCCGCCGCGCGCTTCAACGAGGTGCGGGATCAGGCGATCGCGGACGCCGGGCTCGAGGACATCACGCCCGGCGTCTTCTACGAGCTGCACTCGGCGGCGCGCGAGGTCGTCTTCGCCGAGACGCGCTCCGCGATCGCGCCCGAGTATCTCGAGAACGTCTTCGTGCAGCGCCGGAACGAGCGGGGCATCGCCGTTTTCTCGGCGGCGCGCGCGGTCGAGTCGCGCGATGCGGGCGCCCGGAATCTCGTGCTCGAGGACGGCTTTCAATACGAGCTCGATCCCGACGGCACCAAGCACACGGTCACGCAGTTCGAGCGGCTCGCGATGCAGTTGCCGCTCGCCCCGAGCGAGCCGGAGCTCGGCCTCGAGAAGAGTCTCGGCATCGGCGCGCTGTTCTCGACGCGGGATCCCGAGGCGCGCGCCGAGCTCCAGTGGCGAAGCGCGATGCCGATCTCGGCGGTGCTGCTCTGTCTCCTCGCCGTGCCGCTCGCGCGGACCGACGCGCGTGGAGGCAGGGCGGCGCGCGTCTTCCTCGCCGCGTTCTTGTACGTCGCCTACCGCACGCTGCTCGGCACGGCGAAGAGCTGGGTCGCCGACGGCGTGCTGCCGGCCGCGCCGGGCCTCTGGGTGGTGCACGGCGCGTGTCTCGTCGTCGCCGTGGCGCTCGCGCGTTCGCAACGCATGGTCCCGGCGTGAGCCTCGTCGACCGCCATCTCGCGCTCACGATCCTTCGGCATTTCGCGTGGGCACTCGCGGGTCTGCTGTCCGTGTTCGCGGTGGTGAACCTCACCGAGGAGCTGCGCGCCGCCGGGAGTCCCGGCTGGGGCGTCGGGCGCGCGCTCTGGTTCGTCGTGCTGACGCTACCGAGCGAGGCGTACACGTTGCTGCCCGCCTCGGCGCTGCTCGGAACCGTGCTCGGGCTCGGACGACTGGTGAACGACCAGGAGATCGTCGCGCTCGAAGCGGCGGGCGTCTCGCCGTGGCGCGTCGCCCGCGCCGCGCTCGGGGCCGCCGTCGTGCTCGCCCTGGGCGGCATGGCCCTCGGCGAGCTGGTCGCGGCGCCGCTCAGCCAACGCGCGCACGCGCAGCGCGCGCTCGCGATGTCGGGCGGTCGCGTGCTCAGCACGGCGTCCGGCCTCTGGCTGCGTGACGGGTCGCGCTTCGTGAACGTCGGCGCGCTCCGCCCCGATGGCTCGCTCGGTGAGGTCTATCAGTTCGACTTCGCCGGCGGCCGGGAGCTCGTGCGGTTCACGCACGCGAAGAGCGCCGCGCCCGTCGACGGCCGCTGGCAGCTCCAGGATCTCCGCGAGAGCACGTTCACCGACGACACGTCGGTCGACCGCGTGCTCGCGACCGCGCCCTGGACGACCGAGCTCGGGCCGAAGCGCATGCAGGCGCTCTGGCTCGAGCCGCGTGACCTTTCGCTCGCCGAGCTCCAACGAACGATCCGGGCGCTCCGGGCGCAGCGCCAGAATCCGCTCGGACACGAGGTCGCGTTCTGGCGGCGTGTGAGCGCTCCGGTGTACATGGGGGTGATGGTGCTCCTCGCGGTGCCGATGGTGATGGTGCGTGGGCGGACGGTGCGGATCGGCGAGCGCGCGACGATCGGCGCGCTGGTCGGGCTCGGCTTCCAGATGTCGCAGGAGATGTTCACGAACCTCGGGCTCGTAGTCGGGTGGCCGCCGCTCGTGATCGCGCTCGTGCCGGCGGTGCTCGCGCTTTCGCTCGTCGCGGTGCTGTTCCGCCGCCAGGGGGTGCAATGAGCGGTATGGCGCCGGTCTACATCGTCGACCGTACCGGCGTGCCACTCTGGGGACTCGCTGGCGCCGAGCGCATCACGCGCCAGCTTCGCCAGGTGGGTGTGCCGAGCGTGCTTCCCGAGCTCGGAGCCGCGACCGCCGGCTCGGTGGTGCTCGTCCGGAGTGACTACGTCTTCGAGGAGCGTACGCTCGCGGACCTGATCCGCCAGCCGGGGGTGGCGGTGACCGCGTCGTCGCACAACGGCACGCGGGCGCCGGTCGTCGCCGCGCACGTATCCGTTGCCGCCGCGGCGACCGCGCGTGCGGTGCTCGACGGGACGGCCGACGCGGGCGCTCTGCACGGCGTCGTCACGCGCAGTCCCGAGGATCTTTCGACCGCGTTCGTCAGGAAGCTCCACAAGGCAGTGCCGCCCGTCGTGCTCGCCGCGCGTCCGGAGCGCGCCGCCGCGCTCGAACGCCATCTCTTCGATGGCTCCTACAAGGGCGTCACGGATCTCGTGACGAAGTGGCTGTGGCCGACGCCCGCCCGCGCGGTCGTCGGGATCTGCGCTCGGAACGGGATCTCGCCGAACATGGTGACGTCGGCGAGCTTCGCGCTCGTCGTCGCCGCGACGGTCTGTTTCGCCCGCGGATGGTTCGGGACGGGCCTCGTCTGCGCGTGGATCATGACGTTCCTCGACACGGTCGACGGCAAGCTCGCCCGCGTCACGGTGACGTCGACGCGGTTCGGGCACTACTTCGACCACAGCATCGACACCGTGCACCCGCCGATCTGGTACTTCGCGTGGGCGTGGGGCGCCGTCGGCGGCCCGCCGTGGGATTACGCGCCGCACCTCGGCGCGATCCTCGCGTGCTACGTCGCGGGCCGATTGATCGAGGCGTTCTTCAAGCGCTTCGTCGGCAGCACGTCGATGTTCGCGTGGCGTCCGTTCGACTCGTATTTCCGGCTGATACTGGCTCGCCGGAATCCGAACCTCATCCTGCTGATGCTCGCGTATCTCGCCGGAAATCCAGGCCTCGGTGTCACCTGGGTGGCGATCTGGACCGTCGTCTCGACGATCGTGCTGGCGGTGCGGCTCGTCCAGGGTGCGATCGCGCGCGGACGCGGAGGGAAGCTTCGCCCCTGGCTCGAGGAGCTCGGGGACGACCGGGGAACGCTCCCCGGGTGGGCCCGCCCGTTCGTCGCGGACCTTGCCGCCGTACGCCATCTCGTGCAGTAAGCACGGGTTGGCCGCCTTCGGACCACAGGCCCGGAAGCTCCAGCCCGATCCGCTCGACGCCGAGGCGCGCGCGCCGCGCATCACGGGCGAGGAGCCGCATCGCGAGCCGCTCCGGGTCGCGATGATCAGCAACCCGACGAGCGGCCGGAACAAGCGCGGATTGCTGACGGCGATCCACGCGCTCCTGCGCGATCACCCGGGCGTGCCGCATTTCGAGGAGCGAACGTTCGAGGGCATTGCCGCCGCGACCGCCACGGCGCTTGCGGGCGACCCCGAGATCGTCGTCGTCAACGGCGGCGACGGCACCGTGCAGACGGTGCTGACGAGCCTTCTGCGTTCCCCTATCGATCGGTTGCCGCTCCTGGCCGTGCTGCCCGGCGGCACGACCAACACGACGGCGCGGAACGTCGGCTACGGTACGCGTCCGCTCGCGGCGCTCGGCACGCTCCTTGGAGCCTCCGCGGAGGGCCGGGTCGCGGGCCACGTCGAACGGCGCGCGATCCTGCGTGCGGATCTCGAGGACGGGCCGCAGTACGCGATGATGTTCGGCGCCGGTGCCGTCTACCACGGCATCGTCTTCGCGCGCGGCCAGCTCGCGTCGCACGGCATGCGCGGCCAGCTCGGCGCGGGCATCGCGCTCGCGACGTTCCTGACGCGGGTCTTCACCGGTCGCGCGGGGACGATGTTCCCGCCGCTCGACGCCGACATCCATCTCGACGGCGTACGGTTGCCCCCGACGACCTATTTCGGCCTGCTCGTCTCGACGATGGATCGCCAGTTCCTCGGGATGAGCCCGTACTGGGGCACGGGGCCGGGTCCGCTCCGCTTGAGCGCCATGCGGGTCCGTCCAAGGCACCTCGCGCGCGCGATCGTGCCCGCGCTCCGCGGACGCGAGAGCCGGTGGCTTCAGCCCGAGCATGGCTATCGGAGTCACAACGTCGACGAGGTCGCGCTGACGTTCCGCGGCGGGTTCACGCTCGACGGCGAGCTGTTCGAGCCGGCGGCGCGCGAGCGGCGGCTGGTGCTCACCGCGCGCCAGATCGGCTACTTCCTGCGAGCGACGGCGTGAACGCGCTCGCGACCATGGTCGCGGCCGAGCTCGATCGGCCGGTGCCCGCGGGGGCGCACGCGCTGACCGAGCTCTTGCGAGCCCGTTACGGATCGGCCCTTCGGGCGGTCGTCATGTACGGGTCGAACCTTCGCGCCGGCGACGATCGCGAAGGCGTGCTCGACCTCTACGCGCTCGTGACCGGCTATCGCGAGGCCTTCCCGGGGCGGTCGCTGCTCGCCGCGGCGAATCGGGTGCTGCCGCCGAACGTCTTCTACCTCGAAGCGCGCGAGGGGCCGCGTGTCGTCCGGTGCAAGTACGCGGTGTTGACGCTCGACGACCTGCCACGGCTCACGACGTCCGCGATCACGGAGCCGTATTTCTGGGCCCGCTTCGCGCAACCGTGCGCGCTCGTATGGGCGGCCGACGCGGCCGCGCGGGCGACGGTGGTTCGCGCGCTCACCGAGGCGGTCTCGACCTTCGTCCGGTTCGCCGTCCCGTTCGCCGGCGCGTCGTTCGACGCCCGCGCGCTCTGGACCGCCGGCTGGCAGGCGACCTACGGAGCGGAGCTTCGTCCCGAGCGGACCGGCAGCGGGATCGCCCTCTACGATCAGAGCCCGGATCGCTTCGAGCGCGCGACGGAGCTCGTGCTCGGGACGCTACCCTGGTCCGTCGCTCGTGAAACCCGGGAGGGGAGGACGCTCTATCGAGTGGGGCTGCCGGACGCCGTCCGCGCGCGCGCGACCGGCGCCTGGCGGCATCAGCGGCTCAAGGCCAAGTCTCTGTTTTTGATGCGGATATTGCGCAACGGGCTGATCTTCGAGGGCGGGGTCGATTACGTGCTATGGAAGATCCAGCGTCATTCTGGGGTCGCGACGGACCCGACCTGGCGGGACAAACGCCACCCCTGGCTCGCCCTCGGCGCGGAAGCCTGGCGCCTCTATCGTGCGAAAGCCTTCCGATAGCGGGCGTGGAGAGAACGGAGGTGCCCGAATTCACTTCGGGCCCGGCGGCCACGGGAGCATCGGGCGCGCAGCGCCCGAGCACAGGAAGCGATCGCCGTTTGACGCACCGAGGAATGTCTGACACACGCTCGTAGCACTTTCATCACCGCCGGGTGATCTCTGGGGTCGGCGGGTCACGGGTCTATTCAAGGACGGGGTTTGAAGGGGATCATTCTCAGTGCGGGTCAGGGCCGCAGGCTTGGGCCGCTGACGACGGATCTACCGAAGTGCCTGCTGAACATCGGCGGGCGCACGGTCCTGGAATGGCAGCTCCGCATGCTGCAGAGCGCGGGCGTCCACCACGTCGTCGTGGTGACCGGCTTCGGCGCGGCGGCGGTGGAGCGGCAGCTCGCGGAGATCACGCCGCCGGGCATGCAGGTCCGCACGCTCTTCAACGAGCTGTACGATCGCGCCGACAATCTCGTCAGCTGCGCCGTCGCGAGCTCGGAGATGGGCGAGGACTTCATGATCATCAACGGCGACACGCTCGCCGAGGCGACCGTGGTCGAACGCCTCCTCGCGAGCCGGCGTACGCCGGTGGCCATGGCGATCGCCAGGAAAGACGCCTACGACGCGGACGACATGAAGGTGTCGCGGTCGGGGGCACGCGTTACGCGAGTCGGCAAGGACCTCGGTCCCGAAGACTCCCACGGCGAGGCCATCGGGTTCTCGATCTATCGCGGACGCGGCCCGTCGCTCTTCACGGCGGCGCTCGATGAGATCCTGCGCCAGCCGGAGGGGTCGCGGCGCTGGTACCTCTCCGCGGTGAATCTCCTGGCCGGACGGGGGCATGTGCACGCGGTGGGCATCGACGGGGCACGCTTCGCCGAGATCGATTTCCCCGAGGACCTGCCGAAGGCCCGGGCGCTCGTCGCCAGCTTGGAGCAAGCACCCACCGTTCCCGATGCCTGGACGATTCCCGACGGTGTCGGCGGATCGCACGACGAGCCCTCGGGGCTCGAGGCGATGCCCGCCGGTAGCGACCGGTAACCCAGCCGTGCGCGACGGATACGTTCTCACCGACGATCCCATTCCGCATCTCGGGCGGGCGCGGGAGATCATCAAGCGCCACCCCGAGGTGCGCCAGCTCTTCGGTCCGTATCCACTCTCGGCTCTATACGTTTCAGCGGTCGTGATCTTTCAGCTGGCCGTCGCGTGGCTGCTTCGCGATGCCCACTGGCTCCTGATCATCGCCGCCGCCTACTGCGTCGGCGCCTTCGCGAGCCATTCGCTCTTCGTGCTGATCCACGATGCCAGCCACAACCTGATCCTCAAGGGTTCCCGCGCGAACCGGCTGATCGGCCTCCTCTGCAACGTCGGCCAGGGGTTCCCGAGCGCGATGTCGTTCCGGACGTACCACCTGCTCCACCACTGGCACCTCGACGAATACGACTACGACGCCGACCTCGCCTTCCACTGGGAGGCGAAGCTCGTCGGCAACTCGCCGATACGCAAGGCGATTTGGTTGCTGGTGTTCGGGGCGATCGAGACCGTGCGGCCGCTGCGCATCCAGACGGCGTTCACCGACGCTTGGATGATCGGCAACGTGATCTTCATCATCGCCGTGGATGCCCTCGTATGGGAGTACTGCGGCACCGCCGGCCTCGCGTACGTGCTGCTCTCGACGTTCTTCGGGATCGGCCTGCACCCGCTCGGCGCGCGCTGGATTCAGGAGCACTACACGTTCGTGAAGGGCCAGGAGACGTACTCGTATTACGGCATCCTGAACCGCCTCGCGTTCAACATCGGGTTCCACAACGAGCACCACGACCTCGTGAAGGTGCCGTGGGTGCACCTGCCGAAGGTGAAGCGCCTGGCTCCCGAGTTCTACGACAATCTGTTCGCGCACCGGTCGCTGACGCGCGTGCTCTTCCAGTGGCTCTTCAATCGCGACCTCGACCTCTTCACCCGCATCACCCGCGAGCGTGACCGCGGCCGCGACGTCGTGACCGTGACCGACGACGAGACGCTCGAAGCGCGCGCCGCCGTCGCCTAGCGGCGAGCCCGTCCCATGAGCATCCCCGTTCCCGTCGAGCGCATTCGTGAGGCGCTCGCGGAACGCGGCGACGCCGCGTATCTCCTGACCGTCTCCGACGAGGCTCGTGCGCACGCCGTGCATGCGCCGGTGCGCTGGGACGGCGCGGTGCTCGTCATCGAGGCCGGCAAGCGGACGCTTGCGAACGCGGCGGCGCGTTCCGGTGTGTCGTTGCTGGCGCCGGTGCGATCGCCGGGCGACTACAGTCTCATCATCGACGGCACGGCGGTGGTCGCGGGCAGCGAGATTCGCATCACGCCGACGAAAGCCGTCCTGCACCGCCCGGCCGCGGCGCCCGATCCGGCGTCCGCGTGCGGCCACGACTGCGTCGACCTCTCTCGAAAGACGTGAGCCGGTCGAGCGCACTTGCACCGCCCGTTCGTCCGAGTATCGTGCGGCGATGCCGAAACACCCGCTGTGCACCATTCTCGGCGCGATGATCCTCGCGCTCTCGCTGACGCCCGCAGCTCACGCAGCCTGTACCTACCCGCCGGTGACGAGCGTGAAGGGCAAGATCTCAGGCACCTTCTACGCGACGGACGGAACGATCACCAAGGTCGCGTGCGACCTGCAGCTCGACCGGCTCGACGCCGGTTACGCCTCATTCGAGTGGGGCAACGACTGCCCCGGGCTCAGCACGTACGGCTCCAGCGTTTTCATGCTTCCCGCCGAGTCGCAGCGCATCGTCAAGAGCTCCGTTCCGCAGAAGAGTTGCGTCATCTCCAACAAGTACGTCTTCGACGTCAACCGGATGGACTTCGTGACGATCGGGACGGCGACCACGACGGATACGTCGGAGCCGACCGTGTTGCTGAAGGAGAAGGGGACGCTCAACTTCGTGCGGAATGACGGAGTCTTCGCGGGCAAATACTCCGTCAGCTACCCGAAGCCCTGAACGACGCATTGGTCCACGCGAGGGGTCTCTCTCCCTCGCCCCAGTGGACAGAGCCCGTCCGGGGCCCAACTCCCGGCTCGTCCTGGGTCGGCCTAGCCGCGGGCGGTGAGATAGGCTTCGGCGACCACGCGCTGCTCGGGTGTGTCGACGTCGAAGCCGGCGGCCGGGTCGGTGAGCAGCACCGGCCGCACGGAGAGCCCGGTGCGCGCGAACACCACGCCCGTCAGATCCGCCAGCGAGAGCTGGCCGATCACGAACCGTAGCAGCGTGCCGTAGCCGAGGATGCGGAGGAGGCGCCACGGGCGCTTCCGTTCCGCCTCGACGCTCGCCCACTCGCGAAGCGCGTCGTAGCCCTTCGCGCTGAGGAGCGCGTAGAGGTTGCAGCCGCAGAAGCCGCCGTCGCGGAACCGGAAGACGGTGCGCTTCACGCCGGGAAACGCGGCGCGCACGATGCCGGCGGGGACGAGACCGAACGTCGCGTCGGCGTTCATCGCGGTCGCGCGTTGGCAGAACGCGTCGAGGGTCGCCGCCGAGAGCAGGGGGTGATCCGCGGTCGTGATGAGCACGGGTGGCGCGAGTCCGAGCTCGCGGATCGCGGCGGCCGCGCTCGCGCTCGGGGTGTGGTCGCCTCGGACGTGCTCGATCGCCGGTCCGTCGCCGTCACGCGCGCGAAAGTCGTTCGCGAGCGCGGGATCGAGGCCGCATACCACGATGCGGCCGACCCATTGATTCGCGCGCAGCGTCCGGAGCACGCGCTCCAGCATCGCGACGCCGGCGACCGGCGCCAGCACCTTGTTGGCGACGCCCGTCGCGGCCGCGACCGGATCTGCCGTGCCCCGGCTCCCGGCCATGACGAGCACGCTGAAACGCGTCTGGGCGGCGGATGCGGGTGCGGTGCTCAGGTTAGCTGCTTCTCGTAGACGCGGTAGGTCTTGTACTGGCGGCCGCCGAGGAGGCGCATCACCCGGAGCAGCGGAAAGTTGTCCTCGAGCACCCAGCCCATCTCGAGATACTGGAGGCCTTCCCGCGACGGCGACACGCGTACCGCCTCGATCAGCCCGAAGACGAGCGCCATCGCGAGCGAGCTCGTGTGGAACTTCCGCCGCACGCCCATGAGCGCGACGCGCGCCGAGTGCGGCCGTCGCATCTTGAGGCGCCACAGCAGCTTCGCCCACCCGAACGGCAGGAGGCGCCCGCGGAGATCGCCGATCAGCTCGTTCAGGTTCGGCACGATGACGAGCATCGCCGCCGTCTCGCCGTCGACTTCCGCGAACTGCACGAAGTCCTTCGGCACGAGATACTTGAGCGCGCCCGCGAGCTCGGCGAACTCGGCCTGGGTGAACGGTACGAAGCCCCAGTTGTCGGCCCAGGCATCGCAGAAGACGTCGCTGATGAGCTGCGTCTCGGCGGTGAGCCGGGACTTGTCGAGGCAGCGGATGCGCACGCGCGCGGCTTCACGGGCGCGGCGCGCCGCTTCGACCATCGTCTTCGGCGGCGTGCCCGAGGCGTCCAGATGATAGGCGACGACGTCCTTCGCCTTGTGGTACCCGAGCGCCGCGACGTGCGGGTCGTAGTATCGCCGGCCGTGGCCCGTGAGGAACATCGGGGGATCCTCGAAGCCGTCGATCAGGATGCCGATGTCGCCGTTGATCGAGAGGTTGAAGGGCCCGATCACGCGCCGCATGCCCTGCGCGCGCAGCCATTCCTCGGCGGCGCCGAGCAGCGCGGCGAAGACCGCCGGATCGTCGATCGCTTCGAGTACGCCGAAGTGGCCGGTGGCGTCGCCGTGATACTCCGTCCGGAGGTCGTCGATCTGCGCGGCGATGCGTCCGACGGGCTTGCCGTCGCGATACGCGACGAACATCCGCACCTGTGCGTGCTGGAAGAACGCGCTCTTCGGCGAGAAATTGTGGCGTTGCTCGGCGAGGAGCGGCGGCACCCACGCCGGATCGTCCGCGTAGATCGCGAACGGCAGCTCGACGAACGCCTGGAGATCGCGTCGCGACGCGACCGGTCTCACCTCGACGGCAGCAGCCCTCCGAGCGTCTCGCGGGGGGCCGCCGGTGGCGGCGGGGGCCGTCCCGGCCACGGTCATACGGACATCACGCGACGTGCGGCATACGGCACGAGCGCCGCAGGGTCAAGCAAAACACGGCCGGACGCGGGGTTACCACTCCGACCGGACCCTTGATACAAGCGGCCCCGGATGAAGCTGCTGCTGCTGATTCTGCGCACCTATCCGCAGCGCACCCTCCTGACGCTCGTCTGCCTGGTGCTCGCCGGTCTCGCGGAAGGCATCGGCATCACGAGCTTGTTGCCGGTGATCCGACTCGCGGCGAGCGGCGAGGCGGGTGGAGCGAGCGACACCGCCCTCGAGCGCGGCCTGGCGTCGGCGCTCGCGATGGTCGGGTTGCCGGTGAGCAACGCGACGCTGTTGTCGCTCGTCCTCGGGGGCGTCGTGCTGAAGGCGTTCCTGTTGCTGCTCGCCCACCGGCAGGTCGGCTACGCGGTCGCGCACGTCGCGACCTCGCTCCGCTTGCGGCTCATTCAAGCGCTGCTCGCGACCCGCTGGTCGTACTACGTGCACAAGCCGATCGGCGCCGTCGCGAACTCGGTCGCGATGGAGGCCCAAGCCGCCGCCGACGCGTATCTGCATGGCACGAACATCATGGCGCTCTCCGTGCAGTGCTGTGTGTTCGCGTCGATCTCGCTCCTCGTGTCGTGGCAGGCGACGCTCGCCGCGCTGGCCGCGGGGGCGGTCATCACGGTGATCCTCAACAGCCTCGTCCGGGCGTCGCGGAAGGCGGGACGCCGCCAGACGAGCCGCATCCGCGCGCTTCTCGCCCGGCTCGCCGACACCCTCCAGGCGGTGAAGCCGTTGAAGGCCATGGCGCGCGAGCCGCTGATCGCGCCGGTGCTCGAAGGGGAGACGCGGGCATTGAACCAGTCGCTGGAGCGCGAGGTGATGAGCCGCGCCGTCCTGGAGGCGTTGCAGGACCCGCTCATCATGCTGTTCCTCGCGGTCGCGCTCTACGCCGGCATCACGATGCTCGCGATGCCGCTGGCGGAGGTCGTGATCCTCGTCTTCCTCTGCGCGCGCATCGTCGGCGACCTCGGCAAGATCCAGAAGGCGATGCAGCGCCTCGCCGTGAAGGAGAGCGCCTATTGGGCGCTCCAGGACTTCATCCACGAGGCGGACGCCGCGGTCGAGGTGAGCACGGGCACGCGGTCGGCGCGGTTCACGCGCGAGATTCGGCTCCAGGGCGTCGGATTCGCGCACGACGTGGCGCCGATCCTGCGTGACGCGGACATGACGATCCCCGCGGGATCGCTCACCGTCATCACGGGCGCTTCGGGCGCGGGCAAGACCACGCTCGTCGATTTGATCGTCGGGCTCCTCCAGCCCGACTCCGGCGACGTGACGGTCGACGGCGTGGCGCTCCGCGAGATCTCGGCGCGCGACTGGCGCATGCAGATCGGCTACGTCCCGCAGGAGACGCTCATGCTGCACCAGAGCGTCCGCGAGAACGTGACGCTCGGCGATCCGACGGTGCCGGCGGCCGACGTCGACGCGGCGCTCGCGGCGGCCGGCGCCACGGGATTCGTCGCGGAGCTCCCCGACGGTGCCGAGACGATCGTCGGGGAACGCGGGCTACGGCTCAGCGACGGTCAGCGTCAACGCCTGGCACTGGCGCGTGCGCTCGTGCGAAAGCCGACGCTGCTCGTGCTCGACGAAGCGACGACGGCCCTCGACCCGGCGACGGAGCGCGCGATCTGCGACACGCTCCGCCAGCTCCGCGGCGCGGTGACGCTCGTCGCGATCTGTCATCACGGGCACCTCGTGGAGATCGCGGACCTCGTCTATCGGGTGCAGGACGGGCGGATCGACCTGGTGCGCGGCGCGCTCGACGCGGCCAGCTGACG
>DAIQBH010000093.1:0-21119 GCA_036781285.1 Thermodesulfobacteriota bacterium
CCGCGCGATGGGCCGCGTCGGGCACGGCGTCTTCGAGCTCGTGTCCGACCTCCGCCGCGAATGGCGCGAGTTCGAGTGGATGGGCGAGCTCAGCCGCGAGACCAAGCTGCCGATCACGTTCGCCGCGCTCCAGTCGATCGGGAAGGAGATGACGCTCGACGATCAGATCGCCGCCATGGACGGCGAGAACGCCAAGGGGGCGAAGATCGTGGCGCAGATCGCGCTCCGCGGGAACGGCGTCGTGATGGCCTGGCGCGGCACCGTGCACCCGTTCCTCTGGAAGCCCGCGTGGACCGAGATCGCGGCGCTGCCGTGGGAGCGGCAGCTCGAGCACCTCCGCGATCCGGCGTTCCGCCGCCGCATGATCGACGAGTCGTCGGTGTTTCCGGAGTCGGACCTCGTCTACTTCCTCCAGATCGTCGCCGGCGGGTGGTCGATGCAGTACGCGATGGGCCCGTCGTTCGACTACGAGCCGACGCAGGCCGAGACCATCATGGCGCAGGCGACCGCCAAGGGCGTGAGCGGCGCCGAGCTCGCCTACGACCTCCTCATGGAGGACGACGGCCGCGGCTTCATCTATTTCCCGATCCTCAACTACGAGGACGGCAACCTCGATTTCCTGCAAGGGCTGCAAGCCCGCGAGGACTGCGTCAACTCGCTCTCGGACGGCGGCGCCCACTGCGGCACCATCTGCGACGCCGCGTCGCCGACGTTCATGCTGGAGCACTGGGTGCGTGACCGGAAGCGCGGCACGATCCCGCTCGCGACCGCGATCAAGCGCCAGTGCCGCGACACCGCCGTGCTCTACGGCCTCCACGACCGCGGCGTGCTCGCCCCCGGCTATCTCGCCGACGTCAACGTCATCGACATGACGACGTTGAAGCTAGGCAAGCCCTGGCTCGCGTTCGACCTCCCCGCGGGCGGCCGCCGCTTGTTGCAGCGCGCGGACGGCTACGTCGCGACGATCAAGTCCGGGCAGGTGACGTTTCGCGAGGGTGCGATGCAGGGCCCGACGCCCGGCGTGGTGGTGCGCGGTCCGCAGCGCGCGCCGGCGGGCTGAGCATCGTTCGTCGTAGCATCGGTCGCCGCATCGTCGCCGTCGCGTCGATCCTCGCGGCGACGGCAACCCCGACTGTCGCCGAAGATCCGACGTGGCCCACGTTCCTGCCGCCACGCGAGATGGTTCCCGAGGCGGCGCGCATCGAGCGCACCTGGACGGGCGCAACGTTCCGTCGCACGGTTGCGCCGCCGCCCGTCGAGGTGCCGCTCGCGCTCTACGTGGCGCTGATCGACGCGCCCGACGTCGTCGCGGCGGCGGCGCGGCGGCTCGGGGTCGCGACGGAGACCGTCGCGGCGCTCGGCGACGGGGGCTGGGAGGTCCGGAGCACGAAAGGCTCGCGGGCGAAGTATCGCGTTCTCCTGAGCGCTCCCGATCGGCGCGTGGTGCTGAGTCATGGACACGTCATGGTGCTCGGACTCGCCATTCCCGGCTCCGTGCTCGGCGTGCTGGAGCTCGACGACCGGACGACGAGCGTCGACCAGCGTCTCACCGTGCACGCGCGCGTCGAGCATGCGGCCTGGGCGCTCGTCGCGAAGTTCCTGCTCGCGTTCCTGCCGTCACTCGCCGACGCGGAGCTGGCGCGCGGCTTCCGGATCACCGCGGCCGTCGCCGGGTGGGCGGCGCGCGAGCCCGCGGATTTCTGCGCGTGGCTCGCGTCCTCGGGTGTGGCGTCACCGCGGATCGCGACGGCGGCCGCTTGTCCCATGGCGGGGCGCTGAGCGCGCATTTCCACAGGCGCGCGCGCGCAGTACGACGGACGTCGACGATGCGATTGCGGGGCCTTCTCGGCGTCGAGCTGCCGATCATCCAAGCGCCCATGGCGGGCGTGCAGGGGAGCGCGCTCGCGATCGCCGTCGCCGAGGCCGGCGGGCTCGGGTCCTTGCCGTGCGCGATGCTCGGACGCGACGCGCTTCGCGCGGAGCTCGCGACGATCGCCGCGCGCACGAGGCGTCCGATCAACGTGAACTTCTTCTGTCATGCGCAACCGGAGCCCGATCCCGCCCGCGAGCGGGCGTGGCGCGCGGCGCTCGCCCCGTACTACGCCGAGTACGGCGTCGATCCCGACGCGATCGCGACGGGGCCGGGACGCGTGCCGTTCGACGCGGAGGCGGCCGACGTGCTCGCCGAGTTCCGGCCGGCGGTCGTGAGCTTCCACTTCGGGCTGCCGTCGCCGGACCTCGTGGCGCGCGTGCGCGCGTGGGGCGCCAAGATCCTCTCGACCGCGACGACGGTCGCGGAGGCGCGCTGGCTCGAGGCGCGCGGCGTCGACGCCGTCATCGCCCAGGGACTCGAGGCCGGCGGCCACCGCGGCATGTTCCTCACCGAGGATCTCGCGACCCAGGCCGGCACGTTCGCGCTCGTGCCGCAGATCGCCCGCGCCGTCCGCGTGCCGGTGATCGCCGCCGGCGGGATCGTCGACGCGGACGGCGTCGCGGCGGCGCTCCGGCTCGGCGCGGCGGGGGTGCAGGTCGGGACCGCGTACCTGCGCGCGCCCGAGGCGACGACGAGCGCCGTGCATCGCGCGGCGCTCGCGAGCGACGCGGCGACGACGGCGGTCACGAACCTCTTCAGCGGCCGCCCGGCGCGCGGCATCGTGAATCGTCTCATGCGCGAGCGCGGTCCGATCGCCGCCGTGCCGGCGTTCCCGCTCGCGAGCGCCGCGCTGGCACCGCTCCGCGCGAAAGCGGAAGCGCAGGGACGCGGCGATTTCTCTCCGCTCTGGTCGGGGCAGCACGTCCGCTGCCCGGAGTCGCCCGCGGCGGCGATCACCCGCGAGCTCGCGACCGGTCTCACGGATTGAGGATGGCCTCCGGGCTCCTGGATCGCCTCCTGCGCTTCGTCGTTCCGAAGCCGGACGCGTCGTTCCTGCCGCCGCCGCGCGCGATCGCTCCCGGCGCCTGGGTGATCGAGCGCCGCGTCTTCCTCGCCGGCGCGCGCTTGCCGTCGTGCTCGACGGTCGTGGCGATCGGCGCCGGCCGCCTCGCGATCCTCTCGCCGCCCGCGGACGTGACGCCCGACGTCGAGCGGCTCGGGACGCTCGCGGCGATCGTCGCGCCCAACTCGTTCCACTACCTGCATGCACCGGCCTGGCACCGTCGCTACCCGGCCGCCGCGCTCTACGTCGCCCCCGAGCTGCCGCGCCGCGTTCCGGGGCTTCCGCTCGTCGCCGAGCTCACGCCCGACGCCTCGCCGCCGTGGCGCGAGGTGCTGCCGTTCGTCGTGCTGGGTCCGGATCGCGGCATATCCGAGGTCGTTTTCTTCCATCGCGCCAGTCGGACGCTCGTCCTCACCGACGTCGCCAGCAATCTGGTCGACGTCGACCGCGCCGCCGACCGGCTGGCCTATCGCGTTTCGGGCATGCCGCGCGGCTTCGGCCCTACGCGGAATTCGCGCCGGCTCCTGCTGCGCGACCAGCCGCGGGTCCGTGAGACCCTGCGCGCGGTCATGCAGTGGCCGTTCGAGCGCATCGTCGTCGCGCACGGCGCCGTCGTCGAACGGCGGGCGGCCGACGTCTTCGTCTCCGCCTTCGCGAAGTACGTGACGTAGCGGCGCCCGGCGTGTAGGTGGCGAAGATGCTCCCGACCGACCTCATCGGCGAAGACCTTCGCACGCGCGGCGTCAGCCGCCGCCACCTCTTGCGTGTCGCGGCGCTCCTCGCCGCCGGGGCGGCGCTGCCGTTCGCGTCCGAGCACACGCTCGCGCAGCTCTCCGATCAGGGACGGCTTCCCGACGACGCCGTCAAGATCAACGCCAACGAGTTTCCGGAGGGCCCGTCCGCGGCTGGCCTCGCGGCGCTCGCGGAGGCCGCGAAGCGCGGCAACCGCTACCCGTATCCGGAGACCCAGGCGCTCGTCGCGACCGCCGGCGAGATCGAAGGGCTGAACCCCGCGTGCTTTACGGTCTTCCCCGGATCGAGCCTCGCGCTGCATCACGCCGTGCTCGCGCTCACGTCGCCGCAGCGCGCGCTCGTGACCGCCGAGCCCGGCTACGAGGCGGCGGCGCTCGCCGCGGAGTCCATCGGCGCCGAGGTCGTGCGCGTGCCGCTCCGGACGGACGGGTCGCACGATCTGCCCGCGATGCTGCAAGCGGCAAGGCGGCAGCCGACGGGCGTCGTCTACGTCTGCAACCCCAACAACCCGACGGGAACCGTCACGCCGCGGACGGAGATCGAACGGCTCGTCGCCGACAAGCCCGACGGCACCGTCGTGCTGCTCGACGAGGCGTACATCCACTTCTGCGACGAGCCCTCCGGCGTCGACCTCATCCAGGCAGGGAAGGACGTCGTCGTGCTCCGCACGTTCTCGAAGGTCTACGGCATGGCGGGCCTCCGCGCCGGCTTCGCGATTGCGCGCCCCGATCTGCTGAAGCGGGTGAGCGCCTTCAATGCCGGCGCCGTGCCGGTCACCGCGCTCGCGGCCGCGCACGCGATGCTGCGCGAGCCCGGCCTGGTCGCGACCCGGAAGCGCCAGAATGCCGAGCGCCGCGCGTCCGTCATGCGCTTCTTCGACGCGCACGGCTTCACGTACACGCCGTCGGTCAGCAACGCCCTGATGGTCGACGCCCGCATGCCGACGACGGCCGTCATCGCGGCGCTCAAGCAGCGCAAGGTCTACGTCGGCCGCCCCTGGCCCGTCTGGCCGACCCACGTCCGCGTCTCGATCGGCACGAGCGAGGAGATGGCGCGCTTCCAGACGGCGTTCCTGGAAGTGACGGTCGCGGGTCGCGGGTGAGCGCTTCGTGATCGGGCCGATCGCGCTCGTTGCTGGCAGCGGCCTCGTCGGGTGGTGGGCGTGGGAGAAGTCGCACCGGAAGACCCATCCTGTGCCGGCGGGATTCAGGGCCGAGGTCACGCTGCCGCACACGGCGGAGTTCGAGCTGTACCACAACGCGCTGTCGCTCTGCTCGATGAAGACGCGTGTCTGCCTCGTGGAGCTCGGCATCGCCTACGCGAGCCATCCCATCGACCTCATCGAGACCGGTGGCTACCAGACGCTCAGCCGCGCGTTCCTCGCCGTGAATCCCGCCGGCACCGTGCCCGTGCTCGTCCATCACGGGCACCCGGTCTACGAGTCGCACGAGCAGATCCGATATGCCGCCGAGCACGCGCCCGCCGGCGCGCCGTCGCTGATCCCCGCCGACGCCGAGGCGAAGCGGGAAATGGATCGCTGGGTCGACCGTTCGTCGCTCACCGACGACCCGATCGCGCACCCGGAGACCAGTATCGGCAACGTGGCGCCGCGCCTCACGCTCCAGCTCTTCGCGGCGATGATCGAGAAGATTCCGTATCGCAACATCTTCGAAGGGCTGCTCTTCCACTTCGACAAGAAGCGCCCGCTGCTCTTCTTGACGCTGAAGGCGCGCGGCCTCGAACGCATCCACACGCTGACGCCGCTCATGCGGCTGCTCGCCGACGGCCGCCGGCATGCGGGCGACCACCTCGACGCCCTCGAGGCGAAACTCGCGGCGACGCGGGGTCCGTGGATCCTCGGCGACGCGTTCACGCTCGCCGACGTCAGCTGGCTCGTGATCTTCGAGCGGCTCCGCCAGGTCGACGCGGAGCACGTCTTCCTCGGCGGGGGCCGCCGTCCCGAGTGCACGGCGTATTGGCAGCGGTTGCGCGCCCGGCCGAGCTACGCGCAGGCGATCCTCGGCTGCTCGCATCCGCTGATCGAGCACGGCACCCGGCGCCTTCGGCAAGTGAAAGCCGCCGATCCCGAGCTGCGCGCGGCGCTGGAAGGGTGATGCCGGCGCGTTCCCGGTTCATTGCCGTGTCATCATCGCGTCCGCGTCACGTCCCGCTGAGCGCCGCCAGGCCGTTCCCTCGTTGCACGACCCTGAAGACGTGCGGCGCCGAGAAGTGCGCTGCCAGCAGCAGCGCGTCCCGCTCCGCGCACGTTTCGAGGATCGCGCGGCCGCTCCGCTCGGCTTGCGCCGGATCGAGGTCGTGGGGGCCGCGCCACAGGCGCACCTGATCGGCGTCGAAGCACGGGGCCACCGAAATACGCGTTGGTCGAGATCGCCCAGTCGAGATTGCGATTGATCTCGAGAGTTCCGCCGGCGACGACCTTCCCGTCTGCCTCGAGCAGCAGGGGCGGTGGAGACGTCTCGTCACGCTCTGGAGGGGGATGAGCGCCTTCGCGGGCTCTCCGGAGCGCTCGTCGGTTTGACGCTCTACTTCCGGCGCCGGCATTGGCTCGTCGAAGCCGACATGTCGTCGAATCCTTCCACGCCCTTCGAGACCCCGGGTCAGTGCGCCGCTGCCGAGACAGCGGACAGCACGGCGTCGGCGTGGATGCCGACCAAGCATCCCGAGCCGTCGCGCGCAGCGAGGCCGTCGAACGTGGGCGCGCACGGCTCGATCGCGCCGAGCAGGGTGTCGTCGCAGTCCGCGGCGACGACCGTCCGCACCGCGCGCCGTGCGGCGGCGGAACCGTCGGGGCAGGGCGCAGCGTCGAAGACCCGTCCGTTGTCGACGGCTCGATCGCACGATGCCGCCGCGGCGATCAGTCGGTGGGCGAGGCGGCGGCTCGCCCTGCCGATCGCGCGCTGGCACGACCGCGCCGGCCGTTCCTCCCGGGCCAACGTGCGTCCGTACGCGGCCGCGATCATGAGGTCGGCCGCCGCCGTGTTGGCTGTCACCAGGCAGCCCTCGCGACCGTCGGCGGCGACCACCGCATCGACCGATCCGGCACAGGCGCCGAGATCGCCGAGCAGGGCGTCGGAACATCGCGTCGCGACGAGCCGCCGCGCCCGCGTTCCTGCGACCGTCATGGCGCGCACGGTCGGCGCGAGGTCGCCGCACGCCTCCGGCGCGGACGTGAGGCTGCCGTCGTTGACGGCATTGCGGCAGCGTTGGAGCGCGGCAAGGCGCCCGAGAAGGACGCCGGCGCCGGCACGCCGCAGGGCACCTTTGCACTGACCCAAGTCGGCGGCCACCGCGTCGCTGCCGTCGTCGCCCCGCACCTTGAGGACCGCGAAATCGAACCCGCTCCCGAGATTCGTCGTCTGGCCGACGACGGCGACGTCTCCCGCGGCGTCGACGGCCACCGCCGCCCCGTGCCCGTGGCCGCCGGCGCTCCCGGTGATCGAACGGCGCCAGCGCTCTTTGCCGCCGTCCGAGGCGAGCTTCGCGATCAGCAGCGCACCGCGCGTGGTCGTCCCCGTGACGACGACGTCCCCCGCATCATCGATGGCCAGACACGCGTGCTGGTTGATCTCGTGCGCAAGGGTCCGCGCCCACCGCATCGTGCCGGTCCGTCCATCGAGCTCGAGCGCTCCCAGCGTGGTCGTTCCGTCCGGCTCGCTCAGGGTCTCGAGCACCACGACGTGGCCATCCGGGTCGATGCCGACGTCGCGCGCGAAGCGTCCGTTGGCCTGCGTGTACCGCCACGTCTCCGCTCCGGTCTGCCCGTCGAGCTTCAGCACGACGACGTCGCCGCCCGTCGTGGCATCGACGACCTTACCGATGGCCACGACGTCCCCGACCGCATCGACGGCCAGCGCACGGGCGGCGCTCGAGTAGGTCGCGGCGCCGGTGACCACGCGACGCCACCGCTCGTCTCCCGTGGCGCCGGCGAGCTTGACGACGATGAAGTCGCTCCCGGTCGCGGCCTGCGACAACAGCCCCGCGACCACCACGTCCCCGCTCCGATCGAGCGCCAGGGCGAATGCGTCGCCGCGGTGCTGGCTCGGGACGATGCGGCGCCACAGCTCCGTCCCGTCCTTTCCGGCGAGCTTGACGACGAACAGATCCGAGTCGAAGGCGCGCGGGTGCTGATTGTGGAGGAACCCCGCGGCGAGGACGTCGCCTGCGGCGTCGAACGCCACCGCGCGAGCGGATTCCTGACCGGCGAACGAGTTGCCGTGGATGAGCGCGCGCCACTGCTCCCTACCCGTCTCACCGTCGAGCTTCACGACCGCAAACACCCGCGATCGCCCCTCGTCGGCGATGCCCCCCGCCACGGCGACGTCGTCGGCGGCATCGACCGCGACGGCGACGGCCTGATCGTGACCGGGCGACTGTCCGAACACGAAGCCGTTGATCTCCTGCCGCCAGCGCTCGGCGCCCGTGCGGCCGCTCAGTCTCGCCACCGTGAAATCGGTGCTGCGGCCGAATCCATTGAAGACGTAGCCCGCTGCGACCACGTCTCCGCCGGCCGTCGTTGCGACGGCGTGGCCCTCGTCGAATCCGCCGGCGCTCCCGCCGAGATCACGCCGCCAACGCTGCGCGCCGTCCGCGCCGGCCAGCTTCACCGTCGTCATGTCGAGGTCCGCGTCGCGGGCACGGGTTCCGCCCCCGACGAGCACGTCGCCCCGCGCGTCGACGGCGACGACATGGGCGGCATCGACCGCTCCCGCGGCGCCGGCGACCGTCCGCTGCCAGCGTACCGTTCCGGTTGCGAAATCGAGGGAGATGGCCGCCAGGTCGCCGTCGTCGCCCTCCGATGCGAGCGTGCCGGCGACGAGCACCTCCCCCGATGGCGCGATCGCGAGAGCGCGTGGCACGTCGGGCGCCGCACCGGAGCCGGTCACGATCGCGCGCCAGCGCTCCTGCCCGTCTTCCGATGCGAGTCGGGTGACCGCGATGTCGAATCCGACGTCGAGGCCGCTGGCGGGCTCGGCGAGCGCGCCCGCCACCACGGGGTCCCCGCCCAGCCCGAGCGCGAGCGACACGCGGCCCGCCGCGGTCGGCGCCGCACCGCCCAGAATCGAGCGCTGCCACACGGCGGTCCCGGTCGCCCCGGTCAGCTTGCGGACCAGGATGTCCGCGCCGCCGTCGCGTCCCGCGGCGATCACGTCGCCGTGGTGGGTCACGACGACGGCCGCCACTTCGCCGGCCGCGCCGGTGTCCTGCCAGAGCACGCCGCCGGTCGCGCCGGCGAGCTTGACGACGGCGAAGCGGGGCTCCCCGAGGGTCTCGATGCGGCCGGCCGCGACCACGTCGCCGGCCGCGTCGACGGTGATCGACAGCACGCGATCGAGCGACGTGTCGCCCCCGTAGTCCATGGGGATCGGCGACGGGGTACCCGTCACCGCCTGAGTCCAGAGCACCTGACCGGTGGCTCCGTCCAACTTGACGACGAGGAAATCCCATTCGGGGCCGAAGTCGCTCGTGGTGACGTAGCCGCCGACGAGCACGTTGCCCATTGAGTCGATCGCGACCGCGTCGAAGCGGGTGCCGTGCCCGAGCTCCATGGGTTGGTGCCAGAGCAGCACGCCGGTTTCGGCGTCGAGCTTCGCTACCCCGTTGCGGGCGATCACGACGCCGCCCCCGCCATCGAGGGCGAGCGCCGGCTCGACCGGCCCATCGCCGATGGGCGCATCGCAGGATCGGCCTCCGAATGGAGGTGTCTGCCGCCACAGCACCCCGCCACTCCGGGCGGCCAGTTTCGCGACGGTCAGGCGGCAGTCGAAAGTGCCCGCCAGGATCGCATCGCCCTGGTCGGTGACGGCGATCGTCTGCACCAGATCGTTCGCCACGTCGCGGGACCCGACCAAGTGCGTTTGCCACCCGTCGACTGATGGCGGCGCGGACGCCATCACGAGCAGGAGGGTGCAGAAGCTGGGTAGGTAAGCGCGCCTCACGGGGACCGCGACGCTGGTCGGGCGGCGTCGCGATCCCACAGCAAGTGCCGTGCCCGCGGAAGCCTCGACAACAGAGGCGCGGCGCGACGCGCGGATGCTGGCACGTGCATACATGCACGAGGATCTGCCGAGGCGATGCACGACCCGTGACTTCCATGAGGTCATCGGACGTTGGCGCTTGGATCGCCGTTTGCCACAGCCGCACCCGTCCCGAACCGGCGAGGCCGTCCGATTTTCCTTCACCGAGAGCGCGTCGTTGGCTCGTCTGGGACGATGCTTCGCCGGATGCCGGCGCTCTGCGGGTGTCCGTGCCGGCAATGCCGTCGGAGGTCGAATCTCTGGCGCGCGGCGACTGGCGTGTGCGATGGTTCCGATCGAACGGCCCGACGCGAAAGGAACCCCCCATGGCACGCCTCATCGCCGCATTGCTCGTTCTATCCGCCGCCTCCCTCGCCCAGCCCGTCCATGCAGCGCCCGGTGATCTCGATCCGACCTTCGGGGTCGGCGGCAAGGTTCACGCGATGCCCTTCCCGGGCATGAGCGGCCCGCATCCCCAGGACGGGGCAATCCAGCCCGACGGTCGGATCGTGATCGTCGGCGAGGCATGGTTCTCGGACACTGGACACTTGGCCATCGCACGTTTCGAGAGCGACGGGACACCCGATGCGACGTTCGGCAACGGCGGCGTGGTGGTCCTTCCGAAGTTCGGCGCCAACAAGTACGACATCGCGGAAGCCGTCGAGGTGCAGGCCGACGGACGCATCCTCGTCGCCGGCGAAGTCGACTGGATCTCCGGAAACAGGACCACGGGCGACGCCATCGTGCTGCGGTTGCTCGCCGACGGCACGCTCGATTCCTCTTTCGGGGACGGGGGCGTGGTCAGGACGTCCTTCGGTCCGGATGTGCAAGGCAACCTCGTGGACGCCGTCGCCCGGCAGCCGAACGGCAAGATCGTCATCGCGGGATCGGCGACGGTCGGCGGGTCGCGGCACTTCGCGCTCGCTCGCTTCGAGGATGACGGGTCTCCCGACTTGACGTTCGGGACGGCCGGTCGAGTCATGACAGCGTTGGGAGTGGAAGACACGGTCAACGCCGGCGTGTTGCAGCCGGACGGAAAGATCGTCGTCGGAGGCGCCATCTGGGCCAGCCAGACCGGCCCCCTGGACGCCGCGTTCGCCAGGTACAACCCCGACGGCACGCTCGACGGAAGCTTCGGATCCGGGGGGATCGTGTTGGCGCCCTCATCCACGACCTCCGTCCAGAGCCTGGAGCTGCAGCCCGACGGGAAAATCGTCAGCGCGGGAGGCGGCAGCCCAAGGGCCGTGGTGATGCGACTCGATCCGAACGGCGCGTTCGACGCCACTTTCGCCACGGGCGGCATCATGCAAACCAACGCGTCCAACGCGCAGGCGCTTCTGGACCTCGTCCTGTTGCCGGATGGGCGGATCGTCGCGGCCGGGTTCACCTTCTCGGCCGGGCTGGAAGATTTTCTCCTCATCGGCCTCGACGGCGCCGGGGCATTCGATGCCGGCTTCGGGGCCGGCGGCTTCGTGGTGACGGACTTGGGCGAGACAGACGACTCCGCCACGACGCTGCGACGGCAGCCGGACGGGCGGCTCGTGGCGATGGGGTCCGGCGCCGCCTATCTGGAGATGGCGCGCTATGAAGGCACTCCGCGCGTCTGTGGGAACGGCGTCCCCGAGTCCCCGGAGAGCTGCGACGACGGCGGCGCGGCGGCGGGCGACGGGTGCGACGCGAGCTGCAACGTCGAGAGCGGTTACGCGTGCGCCGGGCAGCCGTCGGTCTGTACGGCGGGATGCGGCGACGGCGCGATCGTCGGCTCGGAGGGCTGCGACGACGGCGGCCTCGTCGCGGGCGATGGCTGCGATGCGGCGTGCCAGCTCGAGCCAGGATGGACGTGCAGCGGCGCACCGTCGTCCTGCACCGCGGTCTGCGGCGACAGCCGCGTCGTCGGAAGCGAGGAATGCGACGACGGCAACACCACGAGCGGCGATTGCTGTGATGGCGCTTGCCTCGCCGAGCCCGTGGGATCGCCCTGCCTCGAGGACGGCGACCTCTGCTCGAACGATACGTGCATAGCGGGCGGTCTCTGCCGCCACGAGCGCGCGCCGGATCCTACCTGCCTGCTGCCCACCGCGTCCGCCAAGGCAAAGTTGAAGCTCGTCGATGCAGCGTCGGATCAAGTGCAGTTCCAGTGGACGAAGGGCCCCGCCGTCTCGAAGGCGTCGTTCGGAACACCGGCGGCGGGAATCCCGCAGTACGGGTTCTGTGTCTACGACCACGCGAGCGGCTCGCCCACGTCGGTGATCCGCGCGTTCGCAAGCGGCGACGCCGATTGCGCGGACAAGGCCTGCTGGACCGAGAGTGCGAAGGGCTGGCGCCTCAGGAACACCGCTGGCACGCCGGATGGCATCGTCGAGCTGAAGCTCACCGAAGGCCAGGTCGACGGCAAGTCGGCGGTCAAGGTGAAGATGAAGGGCGCGTCGCTCACCCTGCCCGCACTTCCGTTCGCGAGCGACCCGAAGGTCGTCGCGCAGGTGCGCTCATCGGACGGACAGTGCTACGGCGCGGTCTTCTCGACCCCGACCAGGAACGACGCGAAGGCGTATCAGGCCAAATCCGACTGAAGGCGAGCGAGAACACGGCGCGCGTCCAGGTTGCTAGGCTCGTCAAGCGGCGCTTCGGGCGGACATGACGTCGAGTCGGACGTTCGGGCTTGTACCGCCGTCGCCACAGATCCGGACGAGTGGAGATCTTCACCTGGCGGCGATCCGCAGCCTGACGCAGAGTCGTCGCTCATCGTCGAGCGCTACGCGCGCGACTCGACGCGGCGGACGTCGACCGGGATCCCCGTCATGAACGCCATGTTGCTGAGCGGATCGTAGCTCCCGGGGCCGGTCGGGAGCAGGCGATTCACGTTGACGCCCGGCCGCTCGCTCGCGATCCGCATGCCGCTCGCCTCGGCGTGGCCCCAGCCGTGGGTCGCGGCGACGACGCCGGGCATGAGGTCTTCGTCGACGCGCACCGGGAGCTCGATCTCGCCGGCATCGCTCGCGACGCGAACGACGACGTCGTCGGCGAGCCCGAGCCGCCGCGCGTCGTCGGGGTGCACGAACAGGTAGTTTCGTGCGCGCTCGCGTTGCTTCAGCTTCGGGACGTTGTGGAACCACGAGTTGTGCATGAAGCGGTCGCGCTTCGTGATGAGGCGGAGCCGCCCCGCCGGCTCGGCGAGCCACGCTTCGAATTCGCGCGCGGCTCTCGCGATCGCGTCGTCGAAGATGGCGGGGCGGCAGTCGACCCGGCCGTCGTCCGTGCCGATCTGCTCCTCGAAGAACTTGCCCGGTGTGAGCGGCGCCAGCATGACGCCGCCGGGTCGCTCCCGAAGATCCGCGAACGAGACGCCGCCGCGCTCGAGCATCCGCGCGAGGCGCGCGAAGACGTCGGGCGCATCGCCCTCGTCGAACGGCCCCTTGAAGCCGAGCTCGCGGCAGAGACGCGCGAGGATCCACCACTCCTCGCGCCGTTCGCCCGCCGGGGCGACGACGCGCGGCGTGTACTGGACGTGGGGTCGGGCCTGGAGGCCGAGCCCGGCGTAGGTGAGGTCGGCGCGCTCGTATTGGTCGGTCGCGGGCAGGAGATAGTGGGCGAGCTCGCCGGTGACGTTGCGGTAGAGGTCGATCGACACGAGGAGGTCGAGCGATGCGAGCGCCGCGCGGAGCCTCGGCTCACCCGCCATCGAGAGGAGCGGGTTGCCGGCGATCACGACGAGCGCGCGCACCTGACCCGGACCCGGCGTCAGGATCTCGTCGGCGAGGAGGTTGCCCGGGAGCGAGCCGCGCACGTGGCGCATGCGGCCGAAACGCGAGTCGAAGAAGGTGCGCGCCGGGTCGACGCGGCCGGACCGCGCGGCCGTCGGGTAGTAGCCGATCGACTCGATGTTGCCGCCGCGGCGGTCCAGGTTGCCGGTCACGAAGGACAGCATGTGGACCAGCCAGTACGCGAGCGTGCCCTGGCGGCCCATGTTGACGCCGGTCGACATCGTGACCGACGCCCCGCGCGCCGCCTTCCAATCGCGCGCGACCTCGCGGATCGTCTCGGCCGCGACGCCGGTGGCGCCGCTCACGCGCTCGGGCGAGTAGGGTGCCGTGAACGCGCGGAGCGCGTCGACGTGCTTCCCGTGCGCGGCGAGGACGGCGTCGTCCCAGGCGTCGATGCGCTCGAGCTCGTGCAGCAGGGCCGCGAGGAAATAGACGTCGGTGTCGGGGCGGATCTGGATCAGCTCCCCGACGCCGGACTTCACGGACTCGATACGGCGCGGGTTGACGAAGCGCACCTTGCCGCCGCGGGTTTCGATCGCTCGCAACACCTCGATCGGCTCGGCGATCGAGATGAAGCTCATGTGCGAGACGCCGGGATTCGAGCCGAGGATCAGACAGTACTCCGTGTGCTCGAAGTCGGGGACGGGATGGATCGTGCTCGACCCGAAGACGTACTCGCTCGCGGCGAACTTGTTGCTGCAATCCTGCGTCCCGGCCGTGTAGATCTGGCGCGTGCCGAGTCCTTGGAGGAAGGGCGTCGTGCCGACCGAGACGAGCGCGTTGAACGCGGTCGGATTGCCGATGTAGACGGCCGTCGCCCACTCGCCGTGGCGGTCTTTGATCGCGCGCATGCGCGCCGCGATGTCCGCCATCGCCGCGTCCCACGAGACGCGCGCGAAGCCGCCGGCGTCACGCCGGAGCGGATGCGACAGGCGATCGGGGTCGCGGTGCACGTCGAGCGTGGCGATGCCCTTGTTGCATGCCCAACCCCGCGAGACGGGGTGCGCCTTGTCGGGGCGGACCGCGCTGATCGCGCCATCCGCGTCCACGCTCGCGACGAGCCCGCAGGCGGGCTCGCAGACTCGGCAGAAGGTTCGGACGTCCGTCATGCCGTCCGGCTCGAGCGTTCCGTCTCGGGAGATGCGCGACATGATGGCTGGAAGTCCTTTCGGTCGAGTGCTCCGGCATCGTCACTCGACGGGGCCGACGGCCCCTCACCATGTCGTGTAGCGAACTTCCGGCACGGAACACCACCGGCGGGGGACCGGGGCGTCGACCCCGGTCCCCCGCCGTCGTTCACGCGCCCCGCGTCACTTGCACTTGATCTGGTTGCCGCCGGGCTTCGTCACGCAGTTGGGCGCGGGGAACGTGTGATGCGCACACTGCCCACCCGCGCTCTCGGCGGGGCCGCCGAGCACGACCGTCATGCGGAACGGGCCGACCGCCGGGGCGTAGGTGCCGTTCTTGCCCTTCACCTTGAACGCCCCACCCTTGGACTTGGCCGTCTTGTCCTGGGCTTGCGCTTGCCCGATGCCGAGCGCCGAGCCGGCGAGGCAGGCGGCCGGGATCGAGTTCGTCTTCGTGCCGAACTTGGCGCTCGTCAGAGGACCGTTCACTTTCCAACCGTCCTTCAGGCCGCACGCGTTCGGCACCACGCCGCCGGGGATCGTGTGATCGAGCAGCACCGTGCTGCCGGCGCCGATGTCGACGATCTGGACCCGCATGCCGAGGAGATGCACGCCGAGCGGTGGCATCGGCAGCGTCAAGCCGGGGAAGCTGAGGGTGCCCTGCAACTGGAGCTGATCGTCGCCGGCCGGCGCGAGCAGCTTGTTCAGCTTCAGCTGGGCCTTCGTCATGCCGACTCCGCCGGTACAGATGTCGCACGCGTCGCCGACGAGGTCCGCGTCGCCGTCGACCTGCCCGGGATCGAAGTCGATCGGGCAGATGTCGCAGGCGTCTCCGACGCCGTCGAAGTCGGTGTCGGTCTGCGCCGGATTCGGGAGGGCGATGCAGTTGTCGCACGCGTCACCCGCGCCGTCGCCGTCGCCGTCGGTCTGCGCCGGGTTCGGCGCGAACAGGCAGTTGTCGACGCCGAGGCAGCCCGTGTCCGAGGGGAGGCCGTAGCCGTCGCCGTCGATGTCGGTGCACGTGTCGCACGCGTCGCCGAAGCCGTCGAAGTCGGAGTCGGTTTGATCGGGATTCGGGATGGCGATGCAGTTGTCGCAGATGTCGCCGCGGCCGTCGCCGTCGCCGTCGCCGTTCGGTCCGGCCATGAACGGACAGAAGTCGAGCGGGCAGCCGCCGGGAAATCCGGGGTTCCCGAACAGGTCGCCGTCGGTGTCGGTGCACGGATCGCACAGGTCACCGACGCCGTCGAAGTCGGAGTCCAGCTGATCCGGGTTGAACATGCCGGGACAGTTGTCGCACGGCGCGACGCCGTCGCCGTCGGGCGGGTCGAAGGCGGGCGCCACGGCGCACGGGTTCGTCAGGACCTCGAGACCCTTCAGATCGTCGCCGGGGACGAGGCCGAGCGCGGCACCGGGCAGAAAGACGACCGGCGGGGCGCCGCTGAACATCGACAAGATGTCTTGCGGTCCGGCGGGGATCAGACCCAGCGACGGCGATCCGGGGGCGAGCGAGAAGATGGCGGTGCCGAAGCCCGCGATGGCGTCGATGTCGTCGCACGCGGGCGGGGCGCACCCGGGTCCACCCGACACGAGGCCGTTGCCGGCGGCGGGGACGGCGACGCCGTGGAATGCCGGCGGTCCGGGGAACGAGAAGAGAATGTCGCCCGGCTCGGCGCCCGCGGGGCGGAGCGGGTTCATGCCCGGCGTGAGGGACGGGGACCCCGGCGCCAGCGAGAAGTAGATGCCGGTGAAGTTGACACGACCGGGAAGGCTCCAATCGAAATCGGCGATCTGATCGTTGAAGGGTGGACCGGGCAGCGGGTTCAGCTCGGAGAGGCCGATGCCGAAACCGGGGTAGACGGTGAGCGGTGCCAGAGGGGCGAGGCCGTTGCCGTCGAGCACCTGGCTGTTGAAGCCGGGCGGCACGCCCGCGGGGTCGAAGCTCGAGAAGATGTCGCTCGACGCCTCGGGCTGGAAGCCCGGCGGCACGGCGCCGACCTCCGAGAAGACGTTCGGCGTGAGCGGGCCCGCGCCCGACACGGAGCCGCGGCTCACGTTGAAGTAGAGCGTGCCCGCCGCGCCCTCGTCACCGAAGCTCAGCGCGTCGATCATGTCGCCGGGCAGGAGGGCGAGCGCGGGAGCCGGAATGGCGGGGAACGGCGGCGGTAGCGGTCCGGGCCCGAGGGGGATGAATCCGGGCGCGAACACGTTCGCGGGTCCGACACCGAGGATCGTGAGCGAGTTCGAGAGCGGGTCGAGGCCGAAGGTCTGCGCGCGCACCACGGCGGGGGCGAGCGCGACGGTGAGCGTGACGATCGCGGCGAGCCAGCGGAAGCTTCTCATGGCGTGTCCTCCTTGGATGGGGTTTGCCAGTGGACGACGATGGGCGACCGCGGAAACTGCGAGCGCGGTCGCTCGGCACGCCCTGGCGCTACGATGCAGATATCCTCGCCGTCAAGGAAAATATGTGATGCGATATATACGTAATGCGATGTGGCAAGCGTGGCTCATTTTGGCGCACTTTTGTTGCGGGGACGCCGGTGATGCCGGTTCGTCCGACGATGGTTTGACCGTGCGCGCACGTCCGGCGTAGGCCGGATTCGACGGTTCCGTCATGACGGACTTCGATCCCTCGGCGCTCGGTCGCGAGCGCGACCCGTACGCGCAGCTTGCCGAGCTGCGCGCCCAGGGGCCGGTCGTCCGCCTCGCGAACGGCTTCTGGGCCGTCACCGGTTACGACGCCGTCCTGGAAGTGCTGCGGGCGCGCGCGTGCGCCTCCGGACCGATCGCGGGCCGCTATCTCGCGGCCCTTCCCGAGGGTGCCGCCCGCGACGAGATGAGCCACCGGATCAACTTTCTCGATGCGCCCGACCACACGCGCGTGCGAGGTCTCGTGTCGAAGGCGTTCACGCCGCGGCGGATCGACGGACTGCTGCCGTGGATCGAGGCGACCGCGTTGGAGCTCGTCGCGGGCATCGATGCGGAGCGGCCGTTCGATCTGCTGACCGCCTTCGCGCACCAGCTCCCCTCGTTCGTCATCTCCGAGCTGCTCGGCGTTCCCGTCGCCGACCGCGACGCGCTGACCGCGTGGGCCGACGCGGTGGCGCCGCTCCTGGCGCTCGAGGTCGACGATGCCACGCGAACGGCGGCGCTGGCGGCGTCGGAGCAGTTCCACGCGTACCTCGGCGCGCTTCTCGACGAGCGCCGGCGATCGCCCAGTGACGACCTGCTTTCGGCGTTGCTCGCGGCCGAAGAAGACGGCGAGCGGTTGTCTCGCGTCGAGCTGCTCTCGCTCGCGGCGACGCTGTATTCCGCCGGTCACCGCACGACGCGCGACCTCTTCACGAACGGCATGGCGACGCTGCTCGCGATGCCCGCGCTCTGGGACGACGTCGTCGCCGGCCGCGTCGCGCCGGCGGACGTCGTCGAGGAGTTCCTGCGCTTCGTCACGCCGACGCTCTTCGTCGTGCGCATCCCGACCGCGCCAGTCTCCGTCGCCGGCGTCGCGATCGCGCCGTGGGAGCCGATCCTCGTCTACCTCGCCGCCGCCAACCGCGACCCGGCCGCGTTCGCGGCGCCCGACGAGTTCCGGCCCGGAAAGCGCGAGCGCGATCCGGCGTCGTTCGCCCACGGCGCGCACTTCTGTCTCGGCGCTTCGCTCGCGCGGGCCGAGGCGCGCATCATGCTCGCGGTCGCGGCGCGGCGCTGGCCCATGCTCCGGCTCGCGCCCGGTGCGCTCCTGCACTGGCATCAGCGCGGGCCGTTCCGCGGCCTCGACGCGCTCGAGGTCGTGGCGCCGGCGCGTTGAGCGGACGGTGAAGCTCGTCAGGCCTCGTCGGCGTGGCCGAAGTGCGCCTGTCGCGCGAGCACGGCATGCCGCGCGAGGCCGCCGGCCTCGGGACGCAGGAGCGATACGAGGATCCCGACCGCGAACGACAGCGGGATCGTCACGAGCGCGGGGTTCTTGAGCGCGAACCAGGCGCTCGGCTGCTTCAGGAGGTCCACCTGCACGGTCGGCGACAGCGCGATCAGGAGGAGGGTCGCGACCGTGCCGACCGCCATGCTGCCGACGGCGCCCGCGGTCGTACAGCGCGGCCAGAAGATCGAGAGGACGAGCGCGGGGAAATTGCTGCTCGCCGCGATCGCAAACGCGAGCGACACCATGAACGCGACGTTCTGCCCCTTGAACGCGATGCCGAGCGCGACCGCGACGATTCCGAGGACGATGGTCGCGGCGCGGGCGACGACGAGCTGCTCGCGCGAGTCCGCGTGCCCGCCACGGACGACGTTCACCCAGAGGTCGTGCGAGAGCGCGGCCGCGCCCGAAAGGGTCAGGCCGGCGACGACCGCGAGGATCGTCGCGAACGCGACCGCCGCGATGAAGCCCAGCAGCGGCGTGCCGCCGAGGAGCAACGCGAGCAGCGGCGCCGCCATGTTGCCGCCGGCGTCCGCCGCCTTCACCGCATCCGGTCCGACGAGCACCATCGCGCCGAAGCCGAGGATGAACGTCATCAGATAGAAGAAGCCGATGAGCCCGGTCGCGTAGAAGACCGAGGTCCGCGCGGCGCGCGCGTCGGGCACCGTGTAGAAGCGCATGAGGATGTGCGGCAGACCGGCGGTGCCGAACATGAGCGCGAGCCCGAGCGAGATCGCGTCGAGCGGCTGCGCGACGAGCCCGCCCGGCACGAGCACGCGCTCGCCGTAGCGCTCGGCGGCGGTCGCGAAGAGCCGGGCCGGGTTCATCTCGAAGCGCGCGAGGACCAGGACCGCCAGGGCCGACGCGCCGCCGAGCAGGAGGATGGCCTTCACGATCTGCACCCAGGTCGTTGCGATCATGCCGCCGAAGAGCACGTACGCGATCATCACGAGGCCGACGATCACGATCGCCTGCTCGTAGCCGAGCCCGAACATCAACTTGATGAGGCCGCCGGCGCCGACCATCTGCGCGATGAGATAGAAGACGACGGTCGCGAGGGTCGCGACCGCCGCGGCGATGCGGATCGGCGTCTGCCGGAACCGCACCGCGAGCACGTCCGAGAACGTGTAGCGCCCGAGGTTGCGAAGCGGCTCGGCAATCAGGAACAGGACGACCGGCCAGCCGACGAGCCACCCCGTCGAGTAGATGAGCCCGTCGAAGCCGCTCGTCGACACGAGCCCGGCGATGCCCAGGAACGACGCCGCGCTCATGTAATCGCCGGCGAGCGCGAAGCCGTTCTGCCCGGCCGTGATGGTGCGGCCCGCGGCGTAGAAGTGCTCGGCGGTCCGTGTTCGCCGCGCCGCCCAGTACGTGATCCCGAGGGTGATCGCGATGAAGACGAAGAAGAACGCGATCGCGATCCCGCTCGGCTCGCCGATGCTCGCCGCGGGCGGCGTCACCGCAGCCCCACGTCGTCGGCGATTCGCTGTGGATCGCCGTCATCGATACGTGGGACGAGCTGCTCGCGGAGCGCGCGGAGGGCGGGGTCGTAATGACGGTTCGCCCAGCGCACGTAGACGAACGTGAGGAGCCAGGCCGCGACGATCACGCCGGCGCCGAGCGCGATCCCGAGGCTCAAGCCCGGCGCGAGCATCACGGCGAGCACGGGGCGCGCGAACGCGACGGCGCCGATGAACCCGAAGTAGACGACGACCACCGCGGCGGTGAGGACGAGCCCCATCCGTGCCCGCGCCCGCGCGAGCGCCTCGAGGCGGGCCTCGGCGGCGGCCTCGACGAGGTCAGTCATCCGTCGCGGGCAGCGGGTTCGTCGCGATCACGTACTGCGCGACGGGGCGTCCACCGATCAGATGCTCCTGGATGATGCGTTCGAGCACCTCGGGCGTGCACGAGTGGTACCAGGTGCCCTCCGGGTAGACGACGGCGATCGGGCCCGACTTGCAGATCTGGAGACAGTTCGCCTTGGTCCGGTAGATTCCGCCCGGACCGACGAGCTTCAGCTCTTTCAGGCGCTCCTTCAGGAACTTCCACGACTCGAGGCTCTCGTCGCGGTCGCAGCACTTCGGCTTGGTCTGATCGCAGCAGAGCAGGATGTGGCGCCTGAGGCCGCCGATCCCGAGCTCGTCCGCGATGCCTCGCAGCTTCTCCGACATCGCCGCGCAGGCTAGCGGAACCCGCGTGGCGCCGCGACCACCGTTCACGTCGGCGGCGGGGGGCGGCGCGGCATCGATTTGCCTTTACCCGCACGGCCGATTCGCGTCATAGAGCGAGAGTCCCCGCCGCGCCCCCGCGGCCCACCCAACCGAAGGAGAATCCCATGACTCGCATCGTTTCGGTGCTCGTCGGCGTCGTCGTGACGCTCGCCCTCGCGACGGAGACCCATGCCACGCTCAACGCCTGCTCGTCCGCGAAGCAAGCCTGCGTGGCGAAGAAGACCGCCGCGCTCTTGAAGTGCCACAGCAAGAACTCGAAACCGCCACAGGGTCTCGACGCGGCCAAGTTCGCCGCGTGCAAGCAGAAGGCGAAGGACAAGTTCGACGGCGGACCCAATCCGGCGAAAGGCTGCTTCGCGA
>DAIQBH010000094.1:0-21024 GCA_036781285.1 Thermodesulfobacteriota bacterium
GAAAATTGCGGTCGGCCCGGCTTCGTGCCAGCTTGCGGGCTTTTCCAGGAGATCGCCGATGGACAAGACCGCCGCCACCCTGATCGCTTTTGCCGCCGGCCCCGAGAACATCGAACGCCGGGCCGCCGCCATGCTGATGCTCGCGGAGCTCGGGATCGACGCTCCGAAGGCCTTTGCGACGGCCGCCGAGGCCGTCGCGAGCCCGACCGTGCTCCAGGAGTACGCGCTCCGCTGGTTCGAGAAGCTGCGCCCCGAGGCGGGGCTCGCGACCCTCGTGCCGCTCTTCGACGCCGCCGACCCGGGGATCCGCGGCCGGGTGCGAAAGCTCGTCACCGACTTCGGCGGCACGGCCGTGTCGGCGATCGCCGCCGCCGGAAAGACCGCGCCCCGGAGCTGGTTGCCCGGCGCGGTCGAGGTGCTCGGGACGATCGGGACGGGTCCCGCCGTGCGCGCGCTCTTCGAGCTCTTGCCGCGCGGCGACTGGGAGCTCGTGCGGATCGCCGTCGAGACGCTGCACAAGCGGACGCGCGACGCCGGCGACAAGGCGCGCGCGCAGTTCCTCGACCACGTGCTCGCGGCCGCCGAGCGTCCGGCGGTCGCGGCGAGCCCCGGAGCGACCGCCGCCGTCATTCGTACGCTTGCAAACCTCGGGCTTCCCGGCGCGCGCGGGTGGCTCCTCGCGCAGGCGACGCGCACCGACGCGCCCGACACGCGCGCCGAGGCGCTCCGTGCGCTCGCCGCGTGCCTCCGCCACGAGAAGCTGACGGCAAAGGAGGTCGGCAAGGTGACGGCGATGCTCTCCGACGCCGACTTCCCGCGCGTCGTTCGGCCGGCGCTCGACCTGTTGGAGACGCACCAGTTCGGGAAGGACGCGCAGGCGTTTCTCCTGGGACTGCGCGAGAGCCCGCACGTCGCGGTCCGCTCGTTCGCGCTCGCGAAGCTCGGCGCGAGCGAGGCGCCGCGCGCGGTGAGCGCGCTCTTGTCGAGCCTCGACGACGCCGAGGCCGTGCGCCGCTCGGCGGCCGGGTCGCTGAAGAACATTCCCGAGGCGCGCCAGCTCCTCATGAAGCGCTTCATCGCGGCGACCGACGCGAGCGCCGCGTTCACGATGGCCGAGACGCTCGCCGGCTACGGCCTCCCGTGGCGGCGACCGACCCTCGACCAGATCTGGAAACGGTACCTGAAGGCCCTCGACGCCGATGATCGCATCCAGGGCGCCTTCCTTCATTTCCTGCGCGCGACCGCGCCGGAGTACGCCGTCGAGGGCCTCCGCAAGCAGGCCGCGGCCTATCTGCGCGCCGGTCGCGCCCGCGATGCCGCTCGGCTCCGCGGCCTCGTGCGCGAAATCCCCGGCAGCGAGGCCGAGGACGGCTATCAGCTCGCGCTGGCGCTCCTGAAGACCCGCCGGCGCGGGCTCGACAATCCGATCCGCCGGCCCGACGCGGCGCTCGACGTGCTGATCGAGATCGAGGGCGCGGGGTTCGCGACCGGCCCGCGGCTCCGGAAGGAGCGTCTGCTCGACGCCGACGAGCTCTACGCCACCGGCTTCGCGCTCGCGGAGACGAACGCCGCCGGCCGGGCGATCGCCGAGGACGTGCTCGCGCACCTCGCGAAGAAGCAGCCGCGGACGAAGATCGGCAAGGCGGCCAAGAGCAAGCTCGAGCTGCTCTCCGCGTAGCCGGGTGCGCGTCGTCGGGCGACAGGCGCGCTGCGCGGCGGTTCGAACGGGCGCGCTGATCGTCGCGTCGTTGGTCCTCGGCCTCGGCCTCGTCGAGGTCTTCCTCCGTGCGTTCGTGCCGGCGATGGCGGCGGGCTCGGCGGCGCGCTTCGCGCTCGACCCCGATCTCGTCTATCGGCTCGCGCCCGACAATGCCGTCACGTGGTCGTCGGCGGAGTTCACCGAGACGTCGCGCACGAACGCGCTCGGCCTGCGCGGCGCGGCGCTCGGACCGAAGACGCCGGGTACGCGGCGCATCCTCGCGATCGGCGACTCGTTCACCTACGGCCACGGCGTGCAGGACGACGAGACGTACCCCGCCGTCGTCGAGCGCGTGCTCCGCCGGCGCGGGTACGGCGTCGAGGTCGTGAACGCGGGCGTCCCGGGCTACAGCACGGATCAGGCCTACACGTGGATGCTGCGCGACGGTCTCGCGCTCCGGCCGGATCTCGTGTTGATGGGCGTGCACTGCTCGGACGTGTCCGACAACTTCGAGTCGTCGCTCTACGACCTCGACGGCGAGCGCCTGGTCCGGCGTGGCGCCGAGGCGACACGCATGTACCGGCTCGGCTCGGTCGTCGGCCTCGTCCCGAGCGCCGTGCGACGGAGCCGCGTCTTCGATCTGCTCGTGGCGTCGATCGCGTGGCACGACGCGCCGAGTGCGCTGCCGCCGGTCGCCGACCTCGATGGCTGGTCGTTCGCGAAGATCCGGCTCGAAGCGCTCGATCTCGCGGCGCGCGTGCCGGGGCTCGCGGTGATCCTGATGCCCTGCAAAAAAGCGATCGGAGGCGCCGATCCCTATGGCCCGCTCGCGGCGGAGTTCGCCGCGGCCGACGTGCCGGTGCTCGCCGCGCTCCCGGCGATCGAGGAGGCGGGCGATCCGCGCACGTACTTCTTTCGCGACGACCCGCACCTGAACGCGGACGGCAACCGCGTGCTCGCGACGATCGTCGCCGACTTCCTCGACGCGCGGGGCCTGCTCGACGGGGCCGCCGGACCGCGGGCGCCGTCGCCGCCCGTGATGGCGATCCACGCCGCGAACCGCTAACCAACCGTCCCCATGACCCTCGCGATCGACGTCTTCTGGTCCTTCCGGAGCCCGTACTCCTACCTCGCCACGCCGCGGCTCGTGGAGCTCCACCGCGAGTACGATCTCGACGTGCAGGTGCGGCCGGTCCTGCCGATCGCCGTCCGCATCCCGGGGTTCTTCCAGACGGTGAACCCGCTCTGGCCGCCGTACGTCTTCCGCGACACGATGCGGATCGCCGAGCATCTCGGCATCGACTACGGCTGGCCGAGTCCCGACCCGATCGTCCAGGACTTCGCGACCCGCGAGGTCGCGGCGGAGCAGCCGTACATCTACCGGCTCACGCGGCTCGGCGTGGAGGCGGCGCGGCGCGGCCGCGGGCTGCCGTTCATCGCGGAGGTGTCGCGGGTCATCTGGAACGGCAAGATCGTCGGCTGGCATGAGGGGACGCACCTCGCCGAGGCGACGGCGCGCGCGGGGCTCGATCTCGCCGAGCTCGATGCCGTCGTCGCGCGCGACGCGGCCGTGCTCGACGCCATGATCCAGAAGAATCAGGAGGATCACCTGGCGGCCGGCCACTGGGGCGTGCCGACGATGGCGTTCCAGGGGGAGCCGTTCTTCGGCCAGGATCGCCTCGAGCTCCTGGTCTGGCGCCTCCAACAGCACGGATTACGAAAACGCTAGCTGCTAGCTCTCGGCTGTCGAATTCCGTCGTCGTCGAACGATGACGGAAGAGAGGAGGGCAGCATGAGCAAGGAATTCATCTGGTACGAGCTCTCGACGACCGACGTCGCGGGCGCGCAGAGGTTCTACGGCGACGTCATCGGCTGGACGACGGAGCGGTTTCCCGGTCCCGAGCCGCCGTACTGGGTCGTGAAGGCCGGCGAGCACGGCATCGGCGGCATGATGGCGATCCCGAAGGAGCCGGACCCTCCCGTCCGGCACCCGCACTGGGTCGGCTACGTCGCCGTCGACGACGTCGACGCGATCGTGACGAAGGCGAAGGCGCTCGGCGGGACGAGCTGCGTCGAGCCGCACGACATCCCGACCGTCGGCCGCATCGGTGCCTTCGCCGATCCGCAAGGAGCGGTGATCGCGATCATCAAGCCGGCGCCGCGCGACGGCGCGGGAGAGCCGCCGCAGCCGCCGGCCGACCCGACGCCGGGCAAGGTCGTCTGGCACGAGCTCCTCACCACCGATCCGAACGCCGCGCTGACGTTCTACGGCGATCTCTTCGGATGGCGGGAGACGCAGGCGATGGATATGCCCGGCGACGCCAAGTACCACATCTACGGCAACGGCAGCCGCGACCTCGGCGGCATGTTCACGCCCCCGGCTGGGTACCCGCTCCCGCCGCACTTCCTCTACTACGTCCACGTGACCGATCTCGACGCCGCGACGGAACGCGTGAAGAAGAGCGGCGGCGAGGTGTGGATGGGCCCGATGCCGATCCCGGGCGGCGATCGCATCACGCAGTGCAAAGACCCGCAGGGCGCGGTGTTCGCGCTGCACGGCAAGTGACGCGGCGGTCTGTCAAGGCGGTTTGTCAAGTCGAGTAGGCAGGCCCCGTATCGTGGTGTGATCGTCGCGTCACCCGAAAGGAGGGTGACGTGATGATCTCACCAGCACGGATCGTGGCACTCGGATGTGTCGGTTTGGTGGCGTGTGGTCATGGCGGAGGCGGCGAGGCCGAGCGGGCACGCGTGGCGGTCGGGTATCGCATCGTCGACACCGACCCTGACGAAGAAACCACACGCGGGCTCATCCTGCGGAACGACGGTGGTACGTGGGTGTCGGTGGGGGAGGACGTGATCGGCGAAGACAAGCTCGTCGACGTTCTGTTCTCGTCTGCCGACGTCGCATGGGCTCATGGCTCGGACTCGTTGCTGCGCAGCGCGAACGGCGGTCGAACGTGGGAGGACGCTCGCCCGCGTCTGCCGGAAGATCTGCGCGAGGGGCCGTTCGTGTTCCATGCGCTCGCGTTCGCGGACGAGGCGACCGGATACCTCGTCGTGCAGGCGGCCACGAACGGCGGTCTTCCGACGATGGGGCCATTCGTCTGGATCACGCGGAACGGAGGCGAGACGTGGGAGCGCGGCGAGGATCTCGCCCCGGTGCTGAACGAGACCGGTCTCGCCGTCGCCGTCCGCGCCGGGGGGGCCGAGTTGTTGCGTCACGCGCCGACCGGTGAGACCGGGGCGGTCGTGCAGGGCTTCGACGGGAACGACCACCCGATCGAGAGGCTCACCGAGGTCCCCACCGGAATTCGTGACGGGTTCGATACCGTGGGGGAGCGCGGCTGGATCGCGCTGACGATCACTCCGGGCGACGACTTCGCGGAATCGCGCCCGATCATCCTGACGAGCGAGCGTCCGGGCGCCGCGTGGACGGCGCACACCTTGCCGGAGGGCGTGGGAGTCGATTTCGGGAGTCTCGACATGTGCGACGCGCGCGTCGGAGTCGCCGGTGGGTCCGAGCTATTCCCGAGGATCCGTCCGATCGTGTTCTGGACGGCGGACGGCGGCGACTGGCGTACCAGCGCGGTACCGGCGTTCGACGGTGAGTTCAGCGTGACGGACGTCACGTGCGCGACCGAGGAGGAAGTGTGGGTGCTCACGAAGGGCGGCCGCCTCGAGCCCGAGACCGCCGTCCTCCGGAGCGAGGACGGCGGGCGAAGCTTCACGCGCGTCGACCTGGGCCTCGCCCCTGGAGCTCTGCTGCTCGGCATGGCGACCGACGCCGCGTTTCGCTGAGGGGCGGGGGCCCGGCCGGCGTGCTAGGAGAGACGCCGGCCGGGTATGGAGCTCCACAAGAACGCCGCGCAGCGGCTCCTCGTCGCCCTCCTGCTGTCGCTCGTGATCGGTTACATCGGCTACCTCGCGATCGCGCTCGGGCCGCGGTTCTGGTCGCTGACGCTCGCAGCATGGCTGGCCGGCGAGGAGCGCATAGTCGAGCCGGCGGAGATTCGCGGCGGCGCGCTCCGGAGCGGCGACCGGCTCTATCTTCTCACCGTGCAGCAAGAGCGCGTCGTGCCGATCCGCGCCACCTCGCGCTCGCCGCGCATCGGGCGGCCGCGCCACTATCTGCACGTCGACCTGTGGGCGTTCGACGCGCGGACGGCGCGGCCGGCGTGGACGAAGCGCGTCCGAACCTTCGAAGACGGTGGTGCGATCGACTACGCGCTCCTCGGGCTCGACGGGGGGACGCTCTGGCTCTTCGTCCGCGAGCCGCTCGCGGTCGCAATCGCCGACGGCACGATCGTCGCCGACGGCGCGCGGCTCGACCGCGAGACCCCGGCGCTCGCCGGGAAGCGCGTCGATCGAACGGGCTGGGTCGCGTTCGGCGGGCAAGGGCTCCAGCTCACGCTCTCCGACGCGACCCAGTGGGTCGTCGCGGGCGAAACCTTCACGGCGATGCCGCGCGAGACCGCGCCGCGCGATCGCACCGGGCTTGTGGTGCCGCGGGGCCCAGCGTCGAGCACGGACGACTTCCAGCTCCGCGGCATCATGTTCGGCGAAACCCGCTGGCTCGGCGTCCTGACCGACGACGAGGCGGCGAAGTGGAGCAACGATCCGGTCGTACCCGGCGCGAAGCCCGGCGAGCGGCGCGGCGCCATGTACGACTTCCTCGCGAGCCAGCACGTGCCCGATCGGCTGACGCCGCAGCTCCGTCCGTATCGGCTCTGGGGCGCCAAGGTCACCAAAGTCTCGGCGGCGCCACGCGACTGGCCGAAGGAGCTGCCGAACACTTGGGGCACGCGCGATCAGTTCGGCGACTATGCCGTGCTGCCGGAGGCGCCGGCGTTCCTCCAGGCGGGGCTTCTCGGGAACGGCGTCGACGAGCAGGCCATGTGGTTCCGCGACCCCGACAGCGTCGTCGTGCTCTTCCACGACGAGGTCGGCCCCGAGGCGCGGGTCCGGGTGGCGCGCGTCGCCGGCCCGGCAGGCCGCGTCGTGTGGGACGCCGCGCTCGACCTCGCGGTCGTCGAGGGCGCCTTCTATGGTCCGACGGCGCTCGCGTTCGTCGGCAGCGTGCCGAACCCGGCCCACGATCCGGATTCCGAGGTCTCGCGCGCGGAGCACGAGCGGATCGTCGGCGTCGACGTCGCGACCGGCACCGTCGCGAGCTTCGATCTCACGGCCGAGAGCGCGCGGCCGGCTGCCGGAGACGCAGCGCCAGATCGGTGATCCGGCGCGCGAGTGGGTGCGGGCCGATCGTCTCCGTCACGAGCTGCCGGAGCTCCGCGCTGCTCCGCCCCGGATGCGCGACGATGAGGGGGATCTCGGCATCCTGCCGTGACGCGCTTCCGTGGACGGAGCGCTGCGGTTCCGAGTTGAAGTAGTAGCGGCCGGTCGGTCCGTCGTCGTCCCCGTTCTCGGCGACGAGGATCAGATCGCCGGCGCGTTCGCCGTACCGTCCGACGGCGAGCTCGCGGAGGCGTCGCGCGAAGTCGACGTACCGCGGATGCGGGTGCGTCCGCAGATACGCGTCGATCGCGACGCGCCGTCCGCCGCCGACGTACACCTCGAACGGCAGATCGTCCTCGGCGAGCGGGCGCGGGCGGCGGACGAGAACCATGTCGAGCGTGCCGCGCATCTCGGGCGCGTGCGCACCGCGACGGTTCGCCTGGAAGTACGCCTCGGCGGCGGGAAGCACGTCGCCGTCGAAGCGGGGCGGGCGGCTCCAGTCGCAAACCGTGCCGGGCGCCGCGCACGTCGAGCGATCGGCGACGTACACGTAGGCGAGCGGCCCCTGGTAGGCGAGGACGGCCGAGAAGTCGTCGTCGGCGGGGACGTCGAGCGCGAACGGCCGGACGCGGAACCCGGCTGCCTTCAGGACGGCGCGCGGCGCGGTCGTGAGCAGCGTGCTGCCGTCGTCGGGCACCGGACTGTGGCCGTGGTCGGCGACGACGACGACATAGCGATCCGCGAGCGCGTCGCGCTCCTCGAGCGCCTCGGTGAGCTCGGCGAAGGCCTCGTCGAGCTTCCCGGTGGCGAAGCGTTCGAGCGCGCGGTCCGGCCCTTCCTCTGCCACGTGGGCGTAGCTGTCGCCGCCGCTCACGTAGAGCGTCAGCACGTCCGGGACGGGGTAGTCGTCGTCCTCGATCTCCTCGATGACGTTGTCGAGGATCTCCTGGTCGCGCTCTTCGTAGCGTCCGAACTCGCGCCACGTCACCGTATCCACCGCGCTGGCGTAGACCTTGCCGACGATCGCGCTGCGCTTCGCGATCAGGAGCCGGTCGGCGCCGCGGTGGAACTGGCTCACGGCCACCCAGATGCCGGCGTCGGGATCGTCGGCGCGCAGCCGCTCGTAGAGCGTCGGCACCTCGAGGAGATCGTCGGTGTAGTCGTCGGTGTAGGTCGCGAGCTTCGGCTCGGCGTCCTCGAACGAGCCCGGAATCGGCGCGGCGAGGCGGCGCTCCTCGCGGATGAAGAATTCGTTGCCGGTGATGCCGTTCGCGGCCGGCGGCATGCCCGTGAAGATCGTCGCCCAGCCGACGATCGTGATCGACGGCAGGGGAGCCAGCATCGAGCGATCGAGGTAGGCGTGTGGAAGGGCGCCGCCGCTGCCGCCGCCGAGGAGCTTCGTCAGGCCGGGAAGCGCAGCCGCCTCGAGCAGTCGATAGAGAACGTCGCGCTTCATGCCGTCGATGGCGACGATCAGGAGGTCGGGTCGCGACGCGCCATTCGAGCGGGGCTCGTGATCGTCGTCATCGTCGTCGTCGCGGATCTCGTGGCTTCGTCCGATCGCGGTGATCTTCACGATCTCGTCGAACGAGCTGCACGCGGGCAGGGCGATCAGAAGCGCGATCAGGATCGCTACGGAGGCCGCACGCATCATTATCGACGATTGCCTGCGCACCCCGTCGCGCGCAATCGAACGCGGCGTTTTCAGGCGAGCTGGCACGAGCGTTGCTGGACGCTGGTGCGGGCACTCACTCTCCCGCCACATCGCACGAAGGAGCTCGAAAACCATGGCGACTCGTAACCGGGCAATTCACCTGATGGGCATGGGAGCAGCGGCCCTTTCGCTGTTCGCGGCCGCGACGCCGGCCGACGCAGATTCGCGTCGCCATGTTTTCAAACCCGACCAGAATGTCGTGGACGGAGTTACACGCGACAGCGCGGGTGGGAACCATGCGCCGGAGATCGACCCCGCCGCGGTCGGACTCGGGATCGCGCTCGCCGTCGGTGGTCTCGCGATCCTGACGGGACGCCGTCGCTCCGCGGTGTGATCACCGTCCGCCGCATGTGGGCCGTAGTCCTCGCGGCCCCGCTGCTCGGGGTCGCGCCCCGGATCGCGCTGGGTCAGGACTTCAGCGTGACGGGCGCGTGGACCGGGTCCATCACCTGCAAGTCGTCGAACGCCGGCGTGAAGGAGACGACCAAGACCGCGCCGCTGATGACCGTCAGTCAGATCGGCACCGAGGTCGGTGTCCGGCTCGATTTCGGGGGCGGGGTCGTCGAGCACTACACCGGCCTCGCCAACGCCGACGGCAAGAAGCCGGAAACGAAGGGGGAGGTCGCCCTCATCCACTGCGGGACGGACGACATCCTCGCGGGCGAGATCTCGTTCGACGAGCTCGGCCGGTTCACGGTCGCGACCAAGGCGCCGCCCGCCGTCAAGGCGTCGTTCAAGGGGACGACGTTCACGGCGCGCCCGGAGAGCGTCGGCACGTGCAAATGGAAATGGACCCGAACCGACGTCGCCAATCCCGGCGTGCCGACGAGCTGCGTGCAATGAGGCGCGCCGCTGTCGTCTTCGCCGTCGTTGCGTGCGCCGTAGCGGCCGGTCGCGCGCAGGCCTTCGACCTGACCGGCACCTGGACCGGCACCGCGAAGTGCACCTCGCTCTTCCAGGGCGTCAAGTTCAAGTTCACCGACGCGCCCGCGGTGCAGATCACGCAGGTGGGGCGCGAGATCGGCCTCCGCGCCGACTACGGCGGCGGCAACGTGAACTTCTACGCCGGCCGCGCCTACGACGACGCCAAGAAGCCGGACGAGAAGGGTGAGGTCGCGCTCGTCGCGTGCGGCACGGACAGCGTCGCGGGCAACGCTCCCGCCTTCGACGAGCTCGGCCGCTTCGTCGCGAAGGCGAAGCCCGGCAAGGTGAAGGCGACGCTCAAGGGCGTCACGTTCTTCTCCGATCCCGGCATCGCCGAGCCCGAGGCGGGCACGTGCAAGTGGACGCTCACGCGCGTCGACACGACGGGTCCCGGCGGCGAGACGGTCTGCGAGCGCTGACCGGCGTCACCGTTCGCCGGGCACCTTGTCGGCGGGAAAATCGTGGACGTCCGGATCCCCGACGGTGATGTCGTTCCGGACGTTCTTCACGTTCGGGACGCCGGCTGCGAGCTTCTCGGCGCGCTCCTTCGCGGCGGCGTTGGGTACGCGCCCCTTCAACGTCGCGACGCCGCCGCGAACGTCGATGTCGATCATCTGCGTCGGAATGGTTTCGTCGGCGCTGAAGCGATGCTCGATCTCGGTCGCGATGGCGCCGTCCAGATCGCTCGGGACGGCGGGGGTCTGCGCGGCGCCGACGCCGGGCGTCGCGGTCGCGACGGCGAGGATGAGGGCAACGATGGTCGTTCGCATGCGCCCACCGTAGCGCTCGGTACGTTCGGCGACTACGGTGCCCGTGAGGCCATCGTGGCCTGTGGAGTCGAAAAGGAGGACGGGATGTCGGAGCACATCTACAAGGTCATCGAGATCGTCGGGTCGTCCACGTCGAGCAGCGACGACGCCATCCGGAACGCCATCGCGCGCGCGAACACCACGTTGTCCAATCTCGACTGGTTCCAGGTCGTCGAGACGCGCGGGCATCTGGTCGACGGGAAGATCGGCCACTTCCAGGTGACGTTGAAGGTCGGGTTCCGCCTGGAGGGCTGAGGACGCTTCGCCCACGCCGATCGATCACTCGAGGGATCTCTCCCTCCGGGTCGGACGGCGCAGCCACGGTCGAAGCGCGGGTGGACTCCGAGCGGGTTCGGAGCGAAGCTGCGGCCACTACGGAGCCGTGAAGGGGGAACGATGGAGCTGAAGGACCTGACGCACGACGAGCGCATCGCGCTGGTGGCCTTGATCGAAGCCGTTGCCGGCAGCGACACCGAGGTCTCGGACGACGAGGAGGCGCAGATCGCCGCGATTGCCGATGCCTTCGGCGACGAAGGGTATCGTGAGCTCGCGACGGAAGCCGACGAGCGGTTCGCGGACCAGGCATCGTTGAAGACGTTCCTCTCGGCGCTCACCCGTCAGGAAGCGCGCGAGCTGATCTATGGGACCGTGCTCGCGACCGCGCTTCCGGACGTGATCGACCGGCACGAGTCGTCGCTGCTCGGGTGGCTCGCGGCGGAGTGGAACGTCACGGTGCAGTTCGACGAGGGATCGGAGAGCGAGAACGGCTAGGCGGCGTCAGCCGCCCGTGTAGTTGCAATGCCGATCGATCGCCGCGAGCAGCGGCTGTACGTCGATCGGTTTCCGCAGGAACTCGCGGATGCCGACGCGCTTCGCGCGTGCGTCGTCGGGGACGTCGGCGGAGAGGATCACGACCGGCAGCGCGGCGCCGTCGGCCATCGCCTTCATGCGCTCCCACGTCTCCCAGCCGTCCATGCCCGGCATCCGGAGATCGAGCAGTACGAGGCAGGGTCGCAGGCCGCCCTGGAACATGTCGAGCGCGTCCGGACCCGACACGGCGCCGTGGGCCATGAATCCCTGGCTCTCGAGAATGGCGACGATCGCATCGCGGGTTTCCGCGTAGTCGTCGATCACGAGCACGTCGTGAAAGTGCGGCTCGCTCTTTAGGGCGTTTGCGGGCATGCGTCAGTTTCCGAGGTAGTGGCGGGAGTCTCGGTAGTCAAAATCGACGCGAGAAGGGCCGCGGGCGGAATCGAACGCTACGGGCGCCTGTCGGAAAGGCGGGTCGTCACGAGCCGCGCGAGGCGATCGACATCGGCTTGCGTCCGCTCCCGCCATGCCTCCGCCACGTGCGGGGACATGGGGGCGAACCCCTCGGCAACGGCGAAGCGGTGGCGGATGCGCGTCGTGCGGTCGTCGATCGATTCGAGCGCCCAGGTGACCCACATCCGGCCGAGTGGTCCCGCGGTGGTGGTGAACGTCAGGTGCTCGAAGGGCGCCCAGTCGACCACCTCGTCGGTCGTCGACGGGTGGGACCCGTGGTAGCAGTGGTTGACGGTGCCGACCCCGGGCACGCCTCTCGCGTTGTGCTGCTCGACGCCGGTGGAAACGCTGATCCAGTTCGGGCGCTCCGCCGCGGACGACATGATGCGCCAGATTTCCGCCGGGGGAGCCTCCACGTCTGCGGAGACCTCGACCTCGGGGTCGTCCACGATCCGGCGGCTCCGCTGGAGCTCCGTCCAGCGCGCGGCGAGATCGAACACGCGCACCTCGATGTCGGCACCGTCGACGTCGACCTGTAGCGGCGTGAGGGTCTGGGCGAACTGTTGCAATCCGAGCTGCTCGATCGCCGGCATCGTGAGCAACGCGTACCCGCGCGTGCCGATCGCGTCGGCCACCTGGTTTTTCAGGAGGCGGTGGACGAGGATCACGTCGTAGCCGACCAGCTCTTCGCGGCCCGCTATGACGTGGGAGGCGTACTGGCCGCAGTGCACGACGAACTTCAGGTCGAGCGCGTCCAGCTTCTTGCACGCGTCGCACATGCAGGTGGTCAGATGCGCGATCGTGCGTCGCCGCTTGGTGAATGCGAAGTAACAGCTCTCGATGGTGTCGACGAGGGCAGCGCCGTCGAGGTCGCCCGCCGGCGCATGGCAGAACACCGCGTCACCTTCGAGCTTGGCGGTCTTCATGACGCTCGTGTTCGTGACGACGGCCCCGAGCAGATCGGCCAGGATGTCCTGGGCGTGATCGAGCTCGACGCCGCCCAGATAGCGCGTGTAGCCGCTGACGTCGGCGATGAGGAAACACCCCCGCTCGATCGATCGCATCGCCACCTCTTTACTCATCCGGCCCCTCGGAGCCAGCCGCGATCGGGACCCTCTGCATCGGCGTTGCCGTGATCCGCTCTCGCAGTCTCCGTGCCCATGCGCTAAGTGGCAGCGCCGGTTCCCATCGGCCCAACGACGCTGTCCACGGAATCGAGGCAAGATCGATGAGTCTTCCCGGCATTTCCTCCATCGTCTTCGCGGCCGCGCTCACCCTGGCCGTGCCGGTCTACGCGGTCGATACGGGCGTCCTTCCGGGAAGCCACGGCGTGCCCGCGAGCGGGCCGAGCGGGATCACCTCCCCGGCCGACTCCGGGCTCGAGCAGTCGGGAGAACCCGCCCAGGGGGAGGCCCTCGCACGAAGCGAACCGGATTGGCTCACGAGCCCGCCGCACCCCTCGCGCCACAACCTCTGGGTCCCGACCGCCGAGTGGGCGGTGGCGCTGGCTTTGACGATTCCGCTCTTCATGATCGACCCGGCCTTCGTGAACACGGGGACGGTTTCGACCGAGAACTTCGTCGATGCATGGACCCGACCCCCGGTGTGGGATACCGACGGCGTCATCGCGAACTACGTGCTCCACCCCATCATGGGCGCGGAGGCGTATCTGACGGTGCGCAACCGGGACTACGGCCCGTTCGAGAGCTTCCTGTTCGCGACCGCCGTCTCCGTCGGGTGGGAGTACCTGTTCGAGGCGTGGGTCGAGCGGCCGAGCGCACAGGACCTGCTGACGACGTCGCCCATCGGGAGCCTCCAGGGCGAGCTCCGCTATCAGATGCGGCGTCGGGTCGCGCGCTGGAGTCCGTCCGTGGGACGCAACACGTTGTTGATCCTCATCGACCCGGTGGAGGCGCTCCATCGCTACCTCGGCAAGACGTTCCTGAATCGCCCGAACGACGCGACCGACGAGACGATGGGCTCCTCGCTGAGCGTCGGACCCGATCAGGCGAGGGTGATGATCACGATGCAGTTCTGATCTGCATCGGCATCCAAGGGAGGCGCGTCTCCGTTCGGTTCTCGATCTCAGGAAACGGTGAGAATCCGGAACCAAGCGAGTGAAGTAAATCCCCTTCTTAACGGTCCGGTGGGGTACGGCACAGTCGTTGCATTTCTGGGCTGTATCGAAAGGGGGGACGACACATGACGAGCGGCAAGACGGATGAGCTCAAGGGGCGTGTCAAAGAAGCGGCGGGCGCGTTGACCGGGGATGCGAGGCTCAAGAGGGAGGGGAAGACCGACCAGATCGTCGGCAAGATCAAACAGAAAGTCGAGAAGGTCGTCGACGCTGTCAAAGACGCGACCAATTGAAGCTCATGCTTTCTCTCTAGCGGCCCACCCGACGTGGGCCGCTTGGGGCGTCACGGGAAGGAGGGAATCCCATGCTCGAAACTCTTGTGGTGATCCTCGTGATCTTGTGGCTCCTGGGCCTGGTTTCTTCCTACACGATGGGGGGATTCATTCACTTGCTGTTGGTCGTGGCTGTGGTCGTGATCGTGCTTCGTGTCATTCAAGGTCGAAGCCCGGTGGGGTGAACAACATGAGCGCACTCAGGATGACGGCACTCTTGTTGATCGCTGCCGGTGTTTTGGGCTTGGCGTACGGCAGTTTCAGCTACACGAAGGAGACGCACGAAACCAAAATCGGCCCGCTCGAGTTCTCTGTGAAAGACACGGAAACCGTCAACGTTCCCGTGTGGGCCGGCGTAGGCGCGATCGTGGTAGGCGGACTCTTGTTTCTGATACCCACGAAGCGCTAGCGCGGTCGCCTCCGTAGCGCCCTGGACGGGCAGCGGCTTCGACCGGTCACGCTTCGAGACGCTATGGCGCGACGTCACGGACTTCGTGACGGCCGAAGGCGATGCGATCGAGGCGCGCCGAGGTGAAGCGGAAGAGAAGGCAGAGCCGAACGCATCACGCAGAAGATCGAGGGACGCGTAGATCTACGCGCGTAGTTTTCGGGGTCTAGTAATTTTGCGCGTATCCTATTTCATGTGCGCATGCCGCTCGGTCCCATCAGATGCAAAGACGTCGCAAGGTCGGGAGGCAGGGACCAGCCATGACCGGGCTGTTGCACGCCACTCTCGATAGGGACGGCGATGGCGAAGCGCTCGCTCCCGCGCAGCACGGGCGGCTCGAGGGGCGACGCGTTTCGACTGGCCACGCGTCGGGCGCGCTGACGGCTCGACCTTCCTTCTTTGCCCAGACGGAGCCCGCAGTCACCGCGGCCCGGCGTGTCCTGGAGCCATTGTCCCCGATGCTGTCGGAGCTCCGAAGGCTGCGCGACGCTCTGCGAGAGCAGGCGAACGAGGTGAAGGCCCTTCTGGCTCGGCCAGACGAGGATCCGGCGGGCGCGCTGAATGGTGCAAGCGGCGTGCGTGGCGGTTGTTCATCCAGCGACGCCCAAGTGGTGGCCGCTGCCATCGCTGCCCTGTCGGTCGCCGGGCCATCCTCGCGAGCTCTTTCGAGGTTGCAGGAACGACGCGATGCCCTGCGGGAGCTGGTGGACCAGGCCAAGGGCTGCCCCCCAACGGAGGGCCTGGCCCGACGCGAGCGCATCACGTCAGGTGAGTTGGGCTTAGGCTTACGCTCAGCTCGTGGTCATGTGCCTTCGGGCGGGCGAAGAGTCAGCTGAGCCCAAAGGCGAAGAGCTTCTCGATCGCGATACCGAAGGTCGGTCCACCAGGATCGGCCACGCCGATGAAGAAGCCGACATCCAACGCCCGAAAGGGAAAGACGTCGGGGTAGAGATTGAGCCGCACGATCGAGTCGTCGGTGCCATTGAAGATCATCGACGCGAGCAGCCGATCGCGGTCGTCCCAGAAGACGCCGCCGGAGGCCCGCACGGTGTCGAAAATGGAATCCGCGAACGGATCGACCGTCGCGAGACCGACGGCCAGAGAAAGGGATTTCTCGGATGGAAGCAGTAGGCTGACGCCGCCGAAGTAATGGAGGCCGAAATAGAGGAAGGGTCGGACCTTTTCACCGAAGACGCGCGGCCGCATGAGGTAGTTGTTGCTGGCGTTCAGAATTTTGTGGTCACGCACGTCGAAGACCGGTTGCCCGGGCCAGTTCCTGAATTGCAGGTCGTTCTGGACGAAGTCGGTCACCGTGTCGTTCATGAACAGCAGATTGCCGAGCAGGTTGAAGAAATAGAGATCGGCAATGGCGTCGGTCGCGTCGATCTCAGGATTGGAAACCTCGATCGCTTCGTTGCCGATGTAGCCGGCGTACGAGGTGACGAACGCCACGAGATACGGGAACGGCACGCGGTGCTCGTCGAACCACTCGGCGAGCGCGCGGAAATCGTAACCGTTGCCGAGCACGTGAAGCGTCAAATTGGGGAGGACGTGGGGAGACAGCAGCTCCTGGCTCACCAAATGGTCCCAGCCGCCGTCGTCCTCGATCGAATTGATCGGGTCGCCGATGCGGTCGAAGACGCGCCCGTGGTTGTCCCAGTAGTCGTCCTGACTGAACGCGCCCGACACCTGCGCCGTGTCGAAGGCGGTGTTGACGTAGTTGGTCAACGGCAGCAGCCGAAAGCGGCTCTCACTCGGGCGCAACACGATGTGCCGCATTGCCGGAGCGCTGGTGCTCGGCTCCGAGGAGGAGCTCTCGGCAAGGGCGAGCGGGGACGAGCAGACCATGCTGGCCGCGACGAGGGTCGGGATGAGGAGCTGTGGCATCGCAGTCCCGAGGCGGAAGCGGCCCGATCTCGAAGCCTCGGCAACGGACACGCCTTCCCGAATGGATGCCAGTGGGGCCTTGCCACCCTTCACTTCGACACACCTCCGCTGATCTTCGCTTCCGACCCCATTCCGTAACTCCCTGAGAAAATGTCCAGTCGTCGAAGGTCTTGCTGCTGTCGTGGCCTACTCCACCGCCAGAGCGATACGCAGGGCGGCTCGTAGCTCGCGCAGCTTTGTCGCCGATAGTGCCGCGACGAAGTCTGTCAGGGCTGACTTGTCGAGCGTGAAGAGTTGGTCGCAGTTGATGCACGAAGATTGCTTCAAGCCTTCCGATGCCCCTACCGGTACTTGTGTGGTCAGCCCTACGTAGGTGGCGTTGATCGGAGCGCAGACGACACGCGCTGCTTTCGAGTCGATCAGGGCCTGGCGACTCACGACGACGAAGCAGCGCGATCGCTTGGGGTCATTGCCGGGCGGGCGACGGACTCGATAGATCTCACCGCGATCCATCGACGTCCCACGGCGCCTGATAGGCGAGCGCGTCGGCGCTCTCCCGATTGAGACTATCGGCGTGCTCGTTCAGAAGACGCACCTCGTTTTCGTCTCGCTGCCGCCGCAGAGCGCGCTGCACGGAAGCTCGCACTGACCGTTCGATCCACGCCGAGCGGCTGGCTTTGCCCGCGAGCGCATCGACGGCCTGGAGCAAGCCTTCCGAGAGCGACACCGACGTCTTCACTTTCCGGCCCCGCGTCGTGACCAGAGCGGCTGCTTTTACGGGTGGCCGGCGAGAAGCTCGTCGAGAAGGCATACCCAGCTCGTTACCACCTCGAGCGGTAACCAGCCAGACGACCCATCTCGGCAAGCCCGAGATCGCAGCTGGTACGGACGCGGAGGTTGGCGCGGGTTCCGCACTCGTAGCCGGTCCCGTCAGGCGCTGACGCACGCCGCTTCGGAAGTGGGCAGGGGCGGAATTGAACCGTTCTGATCCCGAACCTCCTGAAGCGGCAATTCACGGTGACGCGGCGAAACCGAGCGTGGGTCACGGATATCACCTACATTCGGACGTGGCAGGGCTGGCTCTACTTGGCCGTCATCGTGGACCTGTTCTCACGCAAGATCGTCGGCTGGTCGACGCGACCGACCGTCCACCGTGAGCTTGTGCTCGACGCCGTCTTGATGGCCGTGCGTCGGCGGCGGCCCCGCGGGACGCTGATTCATTCGGATCAAGGGACCCAGTACGGCAGGACGCCTGGCGTCGCTTCTGCCGGTCCCATCACCTGGAGCCGAGCATGAGCCGCAAAGGCAACTGCTGGGACAATGCCGTCGCGGAGTCCTTTTTCAGCAGCCTCAAAAAAGAACGGATCAAGAAGCACATCTACAAAACCCGCGAGCTGGCGCGTAACGACGTTGACGACTACATCAGCTTCTACAATCGCACTCGCCGTCACAGTCACATCGGCGGTGTGAGCCCAGAGCAATTAGAAGCCGTTCAAAAATCGCGGTGACCACGTGTCCACGAAACCTTGGGAACTCCATTCGAGCCGCATCACCGCCTCCGTGGTCGTCATTGCCCCGGTGGCTGCGAAGCTGATCTCATTGTTACCTTCGAGCCGGCTACGACTGCGCCTCGTGAACCGCGCTGCCCCGCCTGCGCCGCTGTCTGGTCGATCCGACCCATCGAGCGCGACGGCGTCACCTACGAGCCCGTCGTTCGCCTCAGCCTACGAGTAGTCCCACGGGCGATCCCTTGCTCGTGAGTCGTCCTTTCGACGAGGGGGCGTAAAACCACGCGCGTACTGGCACGTTCTTGTTCCCTCCCGTGCCATGTCGCTACGAGTGGATCGGACCTCGTGTGAGGCCACGTCTCCGCAGACCATCCGGTCTGCCGTCAGGAGTGCTCCCATGGTCGACCGGAATGTCCGCTGTCCCGTCACAGACCCCACGATGGGGCGCGTCTACGATGTGGACGCAAACTACCGCGACGTTTGTCCCTCCGCGCACGACACCCGAGAGGAGCACCTGTGCGACCTCACGCTGCGAGTGCGTCCGATGGATGAGCCCGACGCGCCGTTCACGGTCTGCGACCTCGCGGCGGTTCCGACCCCGGTGCTGGTCGCCATCCAGGGCCGGTTGCGCGAGATCCTCGCGCGGGCGGAGACAACAGCTCCCGCGTCTACGCAGCGAGCCGCCCCGTTCGTGTTGTCGACGGGGGGCAGGTGAGCGCGCGAACGAGCGACGCCGGCCTGGGTGACGCCGCCCGCACCTGGCGCGCCGCCGGCCGCCGGCCGATCACGCTGCCGTACGTCGGCGTGCCTATGGTCAGCGAACGGGCGGGCGAGGGTCGCTTGATGCTCGCGGTGTTGGAGGACGCGATCGCGTCGTTTTGGCGATACTACCGGGCGCGCGCAGGTCGCGGCCGACGACGCTTCCACCGGGAGCGGGCATGGTTTGCGACGGACGACGTCAGCGAGCCGTTCGCGTTCGCGACGGTCTGCGACACGCTCGGACTCGATCGGGCTTGGCTGCGGCGCATGCTCCCGATCGGGAAGGTCCGGCCGGGTGCGCCCGCCGAACCACCATGCGACACGCGAGACCGGCATGGACCTCAGCGGATGCTGTCAAGGGACTGAGCACGTATGCCGCCCAATGAAACCGACGCCCTCCACACGCTGAGCGTCGTGGCGGCGCGGTGGCAAGCGATCCTGGATACCACCCAGGATGCCATTATCTGCATTACCCAGGATGGCGAGATTTCGCTGTTCAACGCAGGCGCGGAGCAGATGTTCGGCTACGCAGCCGGCGAGGTCGTAGGCCGGAACGTGCGGATGCTCATGCCGGCACCCTACCGTGAGGAGCACACCGACTACCTGCGCCAGTACCTGGAGACGGGCGCCGCGAAGGCCATCGGCCGCGTGCGGCGGGTCGTCGCGCAGCGGAAGGACGGCTCCCCGTTCCCGATCGAGCTCTCGGTGTCGGAAAGCCGGGTCGGGAACGAGATCCTTTTCAATGCGATCATTCGCGATACCAGCGAGCGCGAGCAGGCACTCACCGAGCGCATCGAGCTGAGCCGGCTGCTCCACCAAGGCGAGCGGCTGGCCGACATCGGTGCCATGACCGCGCGCATCGTTCATGACTTTGGCAATCCGCTGGCGGGGCTCCTCATGACCGTGCAGCAGATGTTGCGACGCATCGAGCGCGACGCCGCAGAGCCGGCCGCGCACCTCCGGCCGCAGGCGGAGCGTCTGCTGGCAGTGGGGCAGCGCCTCGACGCCATGTTGCATGACTTCAAGGACTTCGCTCGCGAACAGCGCCTCGACCGGCGGCCGGTTGCGCTCACGCCGTTCTTGAACGAGGTGGTGCAGAGCTGGCAGCCGGAGGCCGACGGCCGGAACGTCGCACTGCAACTCGCCCCGCTGGACGATTTGATCCTGCACATCGACCGCCCCAAGTGTCAGCGGGTCTTCGACAACCTCCTGAAGAACGCCTTCGAGGCCGTCGACCACGGTCCCGGCGAGGTGTGCATCCACGCGGCGCGGCGCGCCGACACGCAGATCCGAATCTCGATCGCCGACAGCGGTCCGGGGATACCCGCGGGTTTGGACGTGTTCGCCCTTTTCGAGTCGACGAAGGCCGAGGGAACCGGATTAGGGTTGCCGATCTGCAAGCAGATCGTCGTCGCGCACGGGGGCGGCCTTGCTTTTGCTCCCCTCGTGCCCCATGGCACCGTCTTCCACGTGGATCTTCCGATCGGGAGTCCGCGTTTCGCGGATACGGCATAGTGCGGCCCGTCTTTTTCGCATTCCAGAGAAGGCGCGCCGATGAAGCCCCCGGCGTCAGATCTGCGCGCCTGCGCCGTCTCGACCATCATCGTCGTCGATGACGAGCCGAGCTTCCGCCAGTCGCTCGCCGAAATGCTGCGGGACGACGGCCATCCGGTCCTCGACTATCCGTCGGCCACGGCCGTCCCGCCGTTCGACACGCTGCCACCCGCCACGATCCTGGTGACCGATTTCGAGATGCCGGGACGCACCGGCATCGAACTGGCCGACGCCTTCCGGCGCACCCATCCGCACGGACACGCGATCCTCCTGAGCGCGTACGCGGTCGATGGCCCGGTCGCGGCGAGGCCGTGGCTCCGCTTCCTATCGAAGCCGGTCGACTACCCGATACTGCATCAGCTCATTCACGCACTGTAGTCGGCGGCACCCCACCGGGAGCGCCGGCACCGGCGAGAGGTCGTCTCTGCGCGCCCTGCGTAGCCGCCGCGCAACCGTCGTCCGCCCCCGCTCTTCGTTGAGCTGCTCGGGCGCCAACTCGACGGCGCAGTTGCGGGCATCCCGGCAAGCAGTAGTCGATCCAGTCCGCTTCCTCGTCGAGAAGTAGTCGTCGGGCGCGTGCGGTGATCTGGCGCGCGCGTTCGTCCACGTCATCCCTGTCGTCCCCCGCCGTCACCAGTTCCCCTGCTTCGTAAAGAGATGGACGCAATTCTGCCTGTGCCTTCCGCCGGTCTCCGTGAACGTAAAGCCGCGCAGGAGGAAGCGGGGAAGTGTCGTGTGGTCCGATTGCGATCGGGCACGTTGTCCACGATTGGTGAGCTTCATGCGAGTGCCACTACCTCGTTGGTCGATCCACCTGA
>DAIQBH010000095.1:0-5454 GCA_036781285.1 Thermodesulfobacteriota bacterium
TGCCGAGCACGTGGACGTGGGGATCGTGCCAGTCGAGCTCGGTGAGCTCTTGCCCGTCGGGGCGCAGCCACGCGACGTCCTTGAGCCCCGTGCCCGAAAGCTCGCGGCCGTGAAAGAACCCGCGGCGGCGCAGCACCGGGTTGGCGGCCCGAATCGCGAACACCTGGCGGGTGAAGGCGAGCAGGTCGCGGGCGGGCTCGTCGAGATCCCAGTCGATCCACGAGCGCTCGCTGTCCTGACAGTACGCGTTGTTGTTGCCGTCCTGCGAGTGGCCGATCTCGTCCCCGGCGAGCAGCATCGGCACTCCCTGCGAGAAGGCCAGGGTCGCGAGGAGCGCGCGCTGGATGGCGGCGCGCTGGCGCAGCACGTCGACGGCGGCGGTCGGCCCTTCGACGCCCCAATTGCGGCTCCAGTTGGCGTTGGTGCCGTCGCGGTTGTCCTCGCCGTTGGCCTCGTTGTGCTTCTCCTCGTAGGTCACGAGGTCGCGGAGCGTGAAGCCGTCGTGGCACGTGACGAAGTTGATGCTCGCATCGGCGCTCCGTCCGCCCGGTTCGAACATGTCGCTCGAGCCCGAGAGTCGCGACGCGAGGTCGGCGACCCGGCCCGAGTCGCCGCGCCAGAACCGCCGGATCCCGTCGCGATAGCGCCCGTTCCATTCCGACCAACCGGCGGGAAACGCGCCGCCCCAGTCGCCGCCCGGTCCGAGGTCCCACGGCTCGGCGATCAGCTTCACGCGCGCCAACACGGGATCCTGACGGACCATGTCGAAGAAGGCATCGCTGCGGCTGTCGATCGCGGCGCCGCGGCCGAGCGCGGGCGCGAGATCGAAGCGGAAGCCGTCGACGTGCATCTCCTCGACCCAGTAGCGCAGGCTGTCGAGCACCAGTTGAGCGACGCGTGGGTGCGGCAGGTTCAGCGTATTGCCGCAGCCGGTGACGTCGACATAGCCGCGCGAATCGTCGCCTTCGAGGCGGTAGTAGACGGCGTTGTCGATGCCGCGCAGCGAGAGCGTCGGACCGAGGTGATCTCCTTCACCCGTGTGATTGTAGACGACGTCGAGGATGACCTCGATGCCGGCGCGGTGCAGGCGTTTCACCATCGTCTTGAACTCGGCGACCTGCGCGCCGCCGCCCGACGTCGCGAAGCGTCCGTCGGGGGCGAAGAAGGCGAGGGTGTTGTAGCCCCAGTAGTTGGTGAGACCGCGCGCGAAGAGATGGCGATCGATGATTGCCTGGTGGATCGGCAGCAGCTCGAGGGCCGTCACGCCGAGCTGCTGGAGGTGCTGGATGATGGGATCGGTCGCGAGCCCGAGATATGTTCCGCGGAGGCGCGCCGGTACGTCCGGGTGGCGCGCCGTGAGACCCTTCACGTGGCACTCGTAGAGCACGGTGCGGGTCCATGGGATGCGCGGCGCCCGGTCGTCGCCCCAGGTGAACGCGGATTCGACGACGATGCTCTTCGGTGCGGCGGCGGCACTGTCGACGCGGCTCGGGGCACCCTCGTCGTCGGCGTCGTACCCGAAGAGTGCGGGTCCGAATCGCCCCGCGTCGCTGAGCGCGCGCGCGTACGGATCGACCAGGAGCTTGTGCGGGTTGAAGCGGTGACCGCGCGCGGGATCCCAGGGACCGTGCACGCGATAGCCGTACCGCTGACCTGGCCGCGCATCCGGCAGGTACGCGTGCCAGACGCCTTGATCGCGCTCCACGAGCGGCACCCGCGCGGTTTCGACGGCGTCGTCCGGGCCGTCGAAGAGGCAGAGCTCGATCGCGGTGGCGTTGGCGGAAAACAGCGCGAAGTTGACGCCTTCGCCGTCCCAGGTGGCGCCGAGCGGCTGCGGAGCGCCCGGCCAGACGCGGACGTCGTCGGTCATGTGGCGCCGCTCGCCTGGAACAGGCGAAAGATCTGGCCGACACGAACCGCGGGATCGAGGCGCACGTACGCGCGCGTGCCCTGCCACGTATAGCGTTCACCGCTCAGCGCGTCCTGGATCGCGAACGGCGTCGCCTCGTCCAGGCCGAGCAGCTCGAGAGGAACCTCCACCATGCTCTCCTGGTCATGATGCGGGTCGAGGTTGACTGCGATCAACAGGGTGGCGCTCCCGTCGATGCCGCGTTTGGAATACCAGAGGATCGCATCGTTTCCTGCGTCGTGGAACGCGACGTTCTCGGCGACCTGCAAGGCAGGCTCGTCGCGCCGGAGGCGATTCAGCGCGACGAGATCGTCGTTCAGGTTCCCGGGGGCGGACCAATCGCGCCAGCGCAGCTCGAATTTCTCCGAGTCGCGATACTCCTCGCTGCCGTCGTGCAACGGCTCGCCTTCGCAGAGCTCGTAGCCGCTGTAGATTCCGTAGAGCGGCGACAAGGTCGCCGCGAGCAGCAGCCGGACGCGGAACGCCGCAGGACCTCCGGTCTGGAGATACGCGTGGAAGACGTCGGGTGTCGTCGGGAAGAACGCCGGCCGCAGGATCTCGGCGAGCTCGCCCTGCGTCAGCTCCAGCAGGTACGTGCGCAGCTCGACGGCCGTCGTGCGCCAGATGAAGTACGTGTACGACTGCGTGAATCCCAAAGCGGCGAGCGCTCGCACCGCCTTCGGTCGCGTGAAGGCCTCGGCGAGGAAGATCGCATCGGGGTGCTCGGCGGTGACGTCGGCGATCAGCCACTCCCAGAATGCGAAGGGCTTGGTGTGTGGATTGTCGACGCGGAACGTGCGGACGCCTCGCGCGATCCAGAAGCAGATCACGTCGCGACACGCGCGCCAGAGCGCCTGCCGGTCGGCGCACCAGAAATCGAGCGGAACGATGTCGTCGAACGTGTAGGGCGGGTTCTCGGCGCACTTGATGGAGCCGTCGGGCCGGTGGACGAACCAGTCGGGATGCTCGGTGATCCAGGGATGATCCGGCGAGCAGTGCGGCGCGAAGTCGAGCGCGACCTCGAGGCCGTGCGACGCGGCGACCGTCACGAAGTGATCGAAGTCGGCGAGCGAGCCGAGCTCTGGTGCGATCGTCGTGTGGCCGCCGTCGACGTTGCCGATGGCCCACGGGCTCCCGGGGTCGTCCGGGCCCGCGACGGGCTCGCCGTTCCGGCCCTTCCGATTCACGCGGCCGATCGGGTGGATCGGCGGAAGGTAGACGACGTCGAATCCGAGCGCCGCGATCGCTGGCAGACGGCCAGCCGCGTCGCGTAGCGTTCCGGGACGGCCGGGCGCGGGGCCGCACGAACGGGGGAACATCTCGTACCAGGCAGCGAAGCGGGCGCGCTCGCGGTCGACGATGACGGAATAGTGGCGCGCTGCGCACGTGCGATCGTACGCCGGAAGATGTGCGGGAACGAGTGTCTCCAGGTCCCGGTGCAACGCGAGCTGGACGCGTTCGTCGAGCGGGAGGTCGGCGCACCGGAGGCTCTCCGCGACGCGAAGGAGGGTGGCGCGGGCGTCGCCGGTCGCGTGCGCGGCGGCCTCGGCGACCAGCACTGCGCCTTCCTGGAGGTCGGATTCCACGTCACGGCCGGCCTCGTGTCGAGCGGCGAGTGCATGGCGCCAGGTCGCGAAGCGTTCGGTCCATGCTTCGATGGTGTACGTCCATCGGCCGAGGTGGGTCGGGCGGAACTCGCCGGACCAGCGGTCGCGATTCCAATCGTACCCGAGCGGCGCGGTCTGCCACGTGGCGTCGCTCGCGCGGCGATAGAGGATGCGGGCCGCGAGGACGTCGTGACCGTCGCGCAGGATGTCGACCTCGACCGGACAGGCTTCGCCAAGGATGCGCTTCAACGGGTAGCGGCCGCCGTCGATCGCGGGCCTGACGTGCTCGATCACGAACCGCGGCGCCTCGAGTGGTCCCGCCGTTCCGCTTCGAGCTGTCCCCTCGCGCTCCGTCGCCCGCATCGTGCCGCCGCGAGGGAATCTAACAGTCACGGTCAGGACCGGCTAGGAGCCAGCCGATGCCGACGCGGCAGCTGTGGAAGCTAGACGCGATGCCAGGGCGAAGGATCGCCGCGCACTTGTCGCCGGAGCGCCGCCACGACGACGCTCGTCTCCCACGTCTCTTCGGCGGCGATCACGAGCGCGAGACCCGCGACCGTCGGCGATCCCAGGGACCACGCGATCCCCGCGGTGGCGAGACAGACGACCAGGATCGTCGCCCGGAGCACGCGGGTCAGACGGAGCGCGCGAGCCGGACCGAAGTCGAGGTGGGTGTCCATGGCGTGATCATGGTCTTCGCGCTCGCGTGCGGGAAGCCCGCCGCGGGCGTCGCCACGCGACGGGGTCGGTGCTATGGGCGCCGGTATGGAGCTCCGGGAAGTGGCGACCGACGTCTACGCATGCCTGACCCCCGACCGTGGGCTCGGCTGGAGCAACTCCGGCTTCTTGAACCGCGGCGGTGGGCTCGTCGTCGACACCTTCTGGGACCTACGGCACACCGAGGCTTTGATCGAGGCGTATCGCCGCATCCGCGCCGAACCCGCGCGACGCGTCGTGAACACGCACCACAACGGCGACCATTGCTGGGGAAATCAGCTGTTCCACGGCGCCGACATCATCGGCTCGCGTCGCTGCGCGGAGGCCTTCGGGCGCGACGCCTCGCCGGCGGTGCTTCAGATGCTGAAGACCTCGGGCGCGAGCAGCGATCCCGCCATCGCGGCGTTTTCTTCGGCGCTCGCCGAGTGGGACTTCACGGGCGTCGAGCTCACGCCGCCGACGACGGTCTTCGACGACCGACTCGATCTCGAGCTCGACGGGATGCGGGTCGAGCTCCGCTATGTCGGGCCTGCACACACCATCGGCGACGTCATCGTCCATCTGCCCCACGAGCGCGTCGTCTTCACGGGCGACATCCTGTTCCGCCTCTGCACGCCGATCGGATGGGAAGGAACGTACGCGCAGTGGATCGCCGCGCTCGACGCGATCATCGCGCTCGCGCCGGACGTCGTCGTACCTGGCCACGGTCCATTGAGCGGCGTCGAGGGGCCGCGGGAGCTGCGTGCGTATCTCGTCTACGTCCGTGACGAGTCGCGGCGTCACTTCGACGCGGGCCGCGCGCCGCTCGAGGCCGCGAAGCGGATCGACCTCGGACCGTATGCCGGTTGGACGGAGCCCGAGCGTCTGTTCTTCAACGTCGAGCGCGCATACCGGGAGTTCGACGGGCAGCCGTTCGATGCGCCGATCGACGTCATGGCGGCGTTTCGCGGTGTGCACGCGCTTCGCGAGCACTTCGCCGCGCAGCGTCGCTGAGCGAACACCGGCCGCCGGTGAGCGTCCTGCACCCGATCGAACCACCGGCGAGCCGATACGTGATGCCGTCGGCAGAGCTCGCGCCGCCGCATGGCTGTCTGGCGGCCGGCGGAGACCTCGAGCCGGGCACCATCCTCGCCGCGTACCGCAACGGGATCTTTCCATGGCCGGATCCGGCGGGCCGATTGCTCTGGTGGTCGCCGGATACGCGGGCGGTGCTGCCGCTCG
>DAIQBH010000095.1:5464-20861 GCA_036781285.1 Thermodesulfobacteriota bacterium
CGGTTTCCACGAATCGCGAAGTCTCCGGCGCGTGCGTCGTCGCGGCGTGTACCGTGTCACCCGCGATCGAGACTGCGCTGCCGTCATGGCGGCATGTGCCGACCGCGATGAGGGGACCTGGATCACGCCCGCGATGCGTCGCGCGTACGGACGCCTCCATGCGCTCGGGTGGGTGCACAGCGTCGAAGTGTGGCATGAGGCGACGCTCGTGGGTGGCGTGTACGGCGTCGCGATCGGTGGTTTCTTCGCGGCCGAGTCGAAGTTCCATCGAGCATCGGACGCGTCGAAGGTCGCTCTCGCCGAGCTCGTAGGCTGGCTGGCGGAGCGCGGGTTCCGTCTGCTCGACGTGCAACTCGCGACCGATCACCTGCGGTCGCTCGGCGTCGTGGAGATCTCGCGTCGCGAGTATCTCGGGCGATTGCAGGACGCGCTCGCGGTCCGCGCCTCGTTCTGATGGCGCGCCGTGCGCGCGGCTTGTTCCGCCATTCGACGCTTGCTAGGTCGCCTCCATGGCCACTGGTGGGCGCGAGGTGCAGACGGTCACGGGCCGTGTCGCGGCAACAGATCTCGGCCGGACGCTCATCCACGAGCACGTGCTCATCGGGTTCCCGGGCTGGCAGCTCGATGCGCTCGCCCCGCGCTATGTCCGGGCCGAGGCGATGACCCGCGCGGTGGACCAGATGCAGGAGCTCCGCGGCCTCGGTGTCGGCACGTTCGTCGATCCGTGTCCCATGGACCTCGGGCGGGACGTCGAGTTCCTTGCCGAGCTGTCGCAGCGGAGCGGGCTGCGGATCGTCTGCACGACCGGCGCGTATTTCGAAGCCGAGGGGATCACGTACACGTTCCGGCACATGCCGGTCGAAGAGATCACCGCCATCTATATAAAGGAGATCACCGAAGGGGTCGGTGACACCGGGATCCGGGCCGGGGCCGTCAAGATCGCGACCGGTGCCCAGCAAATCTCGGACTACGAGCGGAAGCTCGTGGTTGCCGGCGCCCGGGCGGCGCGAGAGACCGGGGTCCCGTTGATCTCTCACACGCAGGAAGCCTCCTGCGGCCACGACCAGATCGACCTCGTGACCCGAGAAGGCGTGCCCGCGGGACGGCTCGTCGTCGGGCACTCGGACGGCGTCGACGATCATGACTACCACCGGTCGCTCGCGGAGCGCGGTGCCTTCGTCGGGTTCGACCGTTTCGGCATTTCGCTGATCGTTCCGGACGAGGTCCGCGTGAAGAACGTGCTCCTACTCGCGAAGAGTGGCCACGTCCGCAACATTCTCCTGTCGCACGACTCGATCTCGTGCTGGCAGGGACGGCCGTTGCCATTCGCGAACCGGCACGAGGACGTGCTCGCGATGCTTCCGGACTGGCGACCGACCAGCATCCTCAGGAAGATCGTGCCGCAGTTGCGGGCCGGCGGTCTGCACGACGATGACATCACGACGATCCTCGTCGACAATCCGCGGCGCTTCTTCGCGGGGTCCTGAGCTCAGGACGCGGCGCGACGCTCGGCCAGCGCCAGTTGCTGCTCGACCTGCTGCCAGAAGAACGGCTCGTGCTTGATCGTCTTCGCGCGCTCCAGGGCGATGCGCGCGCGGGCGAGGTCGCCACGGAGGAGGTAGGCGCGGGCGAGATTGAGTTGCGGAAAGAACGCTGCTGGCTCGAGTTGCACCGCGCGCTCGAGCGTAGAGACGGCGTCGCCGACGCGGTTCAGCGCGAGGTACGTGCGCCCGAGGTTGAGCGCGATAGTGGGGTCGTCGGGCGCAAGCGCGTGTGCGCGCTCCAGCGGCCCCACCGCATCGGCGAACCGGCCTTCCTCGAACGCGAACCCGCCCACGTTGTTGTGGAGTGCCGCGCGCTCCGGATGGCGCTTCAGCGCGTCCGCCAGGAGCTGCTTTTCTTCGCGGCGCGTCGGCGGACCCCACGGTCGATCGGACGTGATGTAGGGGAAGCGGAGTCCGAAATCGGCCCACAGGCTGAGCTCGTTCCGGAACACCGGCACACGAGCGAAGGTGAGACCCACGAAGGTCGTCGCGACGATCGCGACTGCGGCCGGAGCAAAACGGAGAGCCCCCACTCGTCGGAGCACCACCTCGCCGACGCGCAAGAGGGGGACGAGCGCACCGAGAAGCGGCAGATAGAGGTAGCGGTCGTTCATCAGCGCCGGAAATGGGATCAGGTTCAGCATGGGCGAGAGCGTGATGCCGAACCAGGCGAGCCAGAAGGCGTCGCGGGCGCCGCGCCATGCAAGCCAGCACGTGAGGGCGACCAGCGCCGCGACCACGGCGACCGCGAACATGACGGTCGGATCGAGCCAGGACGCGCGTAGCGTCACGGGGTAGTACCCGGACAGATCGAACGGCGCCACGACGTTCACGAGGTAGCGCGGGATCGTCGTGCTGCTCGTTTGCAGCGTCGAGACGAGGCTCCCGCCATGGTACGCGGCGCCGTGCGACGTGTTGCCGGAGAGATTCGCCCACGCGACGAGCACTCCGCACGCGAAGAGCGGCAGCGCCGCCGCGATGTCACGCGGTCGCAGCCGTCGCTGAATGGCAATTTCGTAGATCAGGATCATCGCCGGCAGCACGATAGTGTTTACTTTCGAGAGGAGCGCCGCGACGCACAGCAGCAGGACGAGGACGTAGGTGCGCGCGCGTGGTCGCGCGGAGAATTTCAGGTAGGCGGCGAAGGCCAGCACGAAGAAGAGCGTCGAGAGGATGTTCTTGCGCTCGCTGATCCACGCAACGGACTCGACCTGGACGGGATGCACAGCCCAGAGCAGTGCCGCGGCCGCGGCGAGCCCAGCCGACTCGGGAATGCGCAGCACGAGGAAATAGATCGCGAACGCGGTCGCGATGTGCAGCACCAGATTGACGAGATGGAATCCGGGAGCCCACAGGCCGAAGATCGCGTGGTCGATCGCGAGCGAGAGGAAGTTCAGGGGGATGTAGTTGACGCCATCGCTCCGTGACGTTGCGATCGTTCGGAGGTTCTCCATCGAGAGTCCCTGGACGCTCGCGTTCTGCACGATCAACGGACGGTCGTCGGAGATCCAGTCGCCGGAGAAGCTGCCGGAGTATGCGAGCGTCGTGGCGAGCGCGATCGCGACGAGTAGGAGCGGAGTCCGGGAAGGGACGCGTCCGGGCACGATGCGAGGCTCGTAGCCGCCGCGATCCCGCCCCGCAAGCGCACTCCGAGCGGGTTTTGCGCGGCGCCGCGTGGATGGTGTACGACGATCGTGGTGGTGGGCGGCGTCGACGACGACGCACGATGCGATCCGGGCGAGAGTGGCGGAACTGGTAGACGCACTAGACTTAGGATCTAGCCCGCTTGTCGGATGGGGGTTCGAGTCCCCCCTCTCGCACTCGATCGCGCCAGGTGTGCGACTTGTCAGGGCAGGACGGACTGCGTAAGGAAGACGTCGTGGACGTCACCGTCGAAGACCTGAGCCCGATCAAGAAGAAGCTCGGCATCGCCGTTCCCGCGGCGGAAGTCCAAGCGAAGATCGATGCCGCCTACCGCGGCTTGTCGCAGCGCGCACGCATCAAGGGATTCCGGCCCGGCAAGGTGCCGCGCCACGTTCTCGAGCGCTACTACGGAAGCCAGGTCGAGAGTGAGGTCATCGGCGAGCTGATCCAGCACTCCTTCGTGCACGCGCTCGAGGAGCGGCACCTGAAAGCCGTCGCGCGTCCAGAGATCGTCGCCGAAGAGGTTCGGCCGGCCGAGGGGCTTCGCTACTCCGCGACCATCGAGATCAAGCCCGACGTGCAGGTCGGCGGTTACCACGATCTCGTGGTCGAGCGCGCGGTGTCGCCGGTTTCCGACGACGCCGTCGATGCGCAGTTGGAGCGGGCGCGGCAATCGTTCGCCCAGATGGTTCCGGTCACGGATCGCGACACCGTCGAGCAGGGTGATCTCGTGGAGCTCGCGTACACCGGGAGCATCGATGGGCGGGCGCTACCGGGAGCGGTCGCGCAGAGCCGCGTCGTGGAGGTCGGGAGCGGCACGTTTCCCCCGCCGTTCGAAGAGAAGCTCGTCGGCCTCAAGCGGGGAGAGAGCGCGCACATTCCGATTACGTACCCGGAGGGTCATCACGGCTCCGAGGTGGCCGGCAAAACCGTGACGTTCCGCGTCGAGGTGAAGGAGATCGGTCGGAAAGAGTTGCCGGTGCTCGACGACGAGTTCGCCAAAGACCATGGCGAGTGCGCGTCCCTCGCCGAGCTCCGTGACAAGATCCGGCAGAACCTCGTCGGCGCGGCGGAACGGGAGGCCGATGAGCGCATGCGCGTCGCGCTGGTGAAACAAGCCGTTGAGCGCAATCCGTTCGACGTGCCGGAGGCGCTCATCACGCAGCGCTTCGAGGCCATGGCGCGTGATGTCGGCGTCCACAACGTACAAGGCGCCGGCAGCCCGGAGCTCGAAGCGAAACTGGACGAGATCCGCACGGAGTTGCGCGTCCGCGCGCGCGAAGCCGTTCACTCGGCGTTGCTACTCGAGCGCATCGCGTTCCAGGAGAACATCTCGGCGGACGAAGCGGAGATCGACGAGCGGATCGCAGAGGTTCTGCGCAGTGCGCCGCGCGAACGTGATCGCCTTGCCGAGCTCTATCGCCATCCAGAGGCGCGACGAGAAATCGCCGAACGCCTCGCGCAGGAAAAGGCGCTCACATGGCTGGTGGAACACGCGACGATCCGGGGTCCGTCGCATCAAACTTGATTGCCGGGACGCGGAAAAGCAGTTAAGCTCGCCGTGACATGACAAAAGCCAGCCTCATCCCCATGGTGGTGGAGCAGACCGGCCGGGGCGAGCGCGCCTACGACATCTACTCCCGCCTCCTCAAGGATCGCATCGTCTTCCTCGGCTCGCAGGTCGATGACGACGTCGCGAACCTGGTCACCGCGCAGTTCCTCTTCCTCGAGTCCGAGGATCCCGAGAAGGACATCCACTTCTACATCAATTCGCCGGGGGGCTCGGTGACAGCCGGCCTCGCGATCTACGACACCATGCAGTACATCAAGCCCGAGGTGTCAACTCTGTGTCTCGGGCAGGCGGCGAGCATGGCGGCGTGGCTCCTGGCGGCAGGAGGGAAGGGTAAGCGCTATGCGCTGCCCCACGCGCGTATCATGATCCATCAGCCGCTCGGCGGCGTACAGGGGCAGGCGACGGACATCGACATCCAGGCCCGGGAAATTCTCCGAATCCGGGAGCAGCTCAACAACGTTCTCGTGAAGCACACCGGTCAGAGCATCAAGAAGATCGAGAAAGATACCGACCGCGACATGTTCATGACCGGCAAGCAAGCGGTCGAGTACGGGTTGATCGACGAGGTCATCGTCAATCGACCGACTAAGCGCCCCTAGGGAGACGCCATGGCGAAGCACGGAGACGAGCGAACCGGGAATCTCGTGTGCTCTTTCTGCGGGAAGAGCCAGGACGAGGTTCGAAAGCTGATCGCCGGTCCCACGGTCTACATCTGCGACGAGTGCATCGACCTCTGCAACGACATCATCGCGGAAGAGTGCGACCAGGAAGAGGGGCTCACATCGACTTCGGCGGTGCCGAAGCCTTCCGAGATCAAGAAGGTGCTCGATCAGTACGTCATCGGCCAGGAGCGCGCGAAGAAGATTCTCGCCGTCGCGGTGCACAATCATTACAAGCGCATCGACTCCTCGCTGGTGACCGGCGACGTCGAGTTGCAGAAGTCGAACATCCTCCTCGTCGGGCCGACCGGCTCGGGCAAGACGCTACTCGCCCAGACGCTGGCGCGCTTCCTTCAGGTGCCGTTCGCGATCGCTGACGCGACGAGCCTCACCGAGGCCGGCTACGTCGGCGAGGACGTCGAGAACATCATTCTTTCGCTGCTGCAGAACGCCGACTACGACGTCGAGAAGTGCCAGCGCGGCATCGTCTACATCGACGAGATCGACAAGATCGCGCGCAAGGGCGACAACCCGTCGATCACCCGTGACGTGTCGGGTGAGGGCGTGCAGCAAGCGCTCCTCAAGATCATCGAAGGCACGACGGCGAGCGTGCCGCCCAAGGGCGGTCGCAAACATCCGCAGCAGGAGTTCCTCCAGGTCGATACCACCAACATCCTTTTCATCTGTGGCGGCGCCTTCGTCGGATTGGAAGACATCATTCGGCGGCGCATCGGCATGAAGGGAATGGGTTTCGGGGCGGATATCCGTCGTCGGGACGAGAAGACGGTGAGTGACCTTCTCCATGAGGTGCAAACCGAGGATCTCCTGAAGTTCGGTCTCATCCCGGAGTTCGTCGGCCGGCTTCCCGTGATCGCGACACTCGAGGAGCTTCACGAGCAGTCGCTGGTCCGCATCCTCAAGGAGCCGAAGAACGCGCTCACGCGGCAGTATCAGAAGCTCTTCGACATGGAGAACGTGCATCTCAAGTTCACCGAGGGGGCGCTGACGGCGATTGCGCGCGAAGCGCTCACTCGGAAGTCGGGCGCTCGCGGGCTGCGTGCGATCATGGAGAACATCATGCTCGACGTAATGTACGAGATTCCGTCGCAACCGAACATCAAAGAGGTGTTGATCTCCGAGGAAGTCGTCACCCGGAAAGAGCAGCCGATCATGCTCTACCAAAAGACGGCTGAGACTGCGTAGGGAGGGGACCGGACCGCATGCTGTTTCGCAACGACAAGAAGGATCCGCCGAAACCCGGAGCTCTTCGCGTTCCCCTTTTGCCGCTGCGGGACATCATCGTCTTCCCCCACATGGTCGTGCCCCTCTTCGTAGGGCGACAGCGCTCGATTCGCGCGCTCGAAGAGGCGATGGGCAAGCAGAAGTTCATCTTGCTGGCCGCCCAGAAAGACGCCAAGACCAACGATCCGACCGAAGAGGACATCTATCAGGTCGGTACGCTCGGTAGCGTCGTGCAGCTCCTTCGCCTTCCCGACGGCACCGTCAAGGTCCTGATCGAGGGGAAGAAGCGCGCCCGTGTCGCGCAGTACGTCGATCATCCCGACTTCTTCTTGGTCGAAGTCGACGAGATCGTCGAGACGTGTGACAAGACGACAGAGCTCGAGGCGTTGATTCGTAGCGTGAACTCGACGTTCGAGAACTACGTCAAGCTCAACAAGAAGATCCCGCCCGAGATGATCATGTCGGTTGCGTCGATCGAGGATCCGGCGCGCCTCGCCGACACGATCGTCGCGCATCTCGGTATCAAGCTCGAAGACAAACAAACCCTTCTGGAGTTGCTCGACCCAGCCGAACGCCTCGAGAAGGTGCTCGGTTACATGCGTTCCGAGATAGAGATTCTCGAGGTCGAGAAGCGCATCCGTACTCGGGTCAAGAAGCAGATGGAGAAGACCCAGAAGGAGTACTACCTCAACGAGCAGATGCGGGCGATCCAGAAGGAGCTCGGCGAGAAGGACGAGTTCAAGAACGAGGTCCAGGAGCTCGAAGAGAAGATCAAGGCGAAGAAGATGTCGCCGGAGGCGCGGGACAAGGCCGAGAAAGAGCTCAAGAAGCTCAAGATGATGTCGCCGATGTCCGCCGAAGCCACGGTCGTTCGCAACTACATCGATTGGCTGATCAGTCTCCCGTGGAACGAGTTCACCGAAGACAAGCTCGACATCGCCGACGCCGAAAAAGTCCTCGAGGAGGATCACTACGGCCTCGAGAAGGTGAAGCAGCGCATCCTCGAGTATCTGGCCGTGCAGAGCCTCGTCGGTCAGCTCCGGGGTCCGATCCTGTGTCTCGTCGGCCCTCCCGGCGTAGGCAAGACCTCACTCGGCAAGTCGATCGCGCGCGCCACCGGACGCAAGTTCGTGCGCGTCTCGCTCGGTGGCGTCCGTGACGAGGCCGAGATCCGTGGTCACCGTCGGACCTACATCGGCGCGCTTCCCGGCAAGATCATCCAGTCGATGAAGAAGGCAGGATCGGGTAACCCTGTCTTTCTCCTCGACGAGGTCGACAAGATGTCGACCGACTTCCGGGGCGACCCTTCATCGGCGTTGCTCGAGGTGCTGGACCCCGAGCAGAACACCACCTTCAACGATCACTATCTCGACGTCGACTACGATCTTTCCAAGATCATGTTCATTACGACGGCGAACGCCCTCGAGCGGATTCCGCGGCCCCTCCAAGATCGCATGGAGATCATCCGGATCGCTGGCTACACGGAGCTCGAGAAGCTCAACATCTCCAAGCGATATCTGATCAAGAAGCAGCGCGAAGCGAACGGGCTCGCTGAGCACAACATCGAGTTCGTGGATTCGGCGATCCTCAGCATCATCCGGCACTACACGAAGGAAGCCGGTGTGCGCAGTCTCGAGCGTGAGGTCGCGGCGGTATGCCGCAAGGCAGCGGTCGAAGTCGTGAAGAAAGACCGAAACGCGAAGGTCAAAGTCACGCCGAAGTCCCTTCTCAAGTTGCTCGGTCCGCCGCGTTACCGCTATGGCAAGGCGGACGCCGAGCAGAAGGTCGGCGTCACCACCGGACTGGCGTGGACTGACCTGGGCGGCGAGCTGCTCGGCACCGAGGTCACTGTCATGCCTGGCAAGGGCAAGCTGATCATCACCGGCAAGCTCGGGGACGTCATGCAGGAGTCGGCACAGGCCGCGATGAGCTACGTCCGATCACGCGCCGAAGCTCTCGGGCTCGACCGCGATTTCTACCAAAAGGTCGACATCCACATTCACGTGCCCGAGGGTGCGATTCCAAAGGACGGCCCGTCAGCGGGTATCACGATGGCAACCGCCCTGACCTCGGCTCTCACGCGGACGCCGGTCCGTCACGATCTCGCGATGACCGGAGAAATCACGCTGCGCGGCCGTGTGTTGCCGATCGGTGGCCTCAAGGAGAAGGTGCTGGCTGCGCACCGCGCCGGCATCAAACGGGTGCTTCTCCCGGCCGAGAATGCGCGCGACATCAAAGACATCCCAGCGACCATCCTGAAGTCGATCCGCCTCGAGTTGGTCGATCACATGGACGACGTGCTGCGGAAGGCGCTGGTCCTCGCGGACCCCGAAAGCTTCTTGCGGGAGCCGATAGCCGCGGATCCGGCTGCGCAGCATCCGTTCCCGCAACAAACCACTGCCACGCCGGATATCATCACCCACTGATGCCAACGCGTTGAATTGACTCCCCGATTCTCGGCTGGTATGGCGGCCCCCACTTTCAGCCGAAGGAGCATTCATGACGAAGGCAGAGTTGGTCGATTCGATCGCCGCGAAGACTGATCTTCCCAAGGGTACCGCGGAGCGCATCGTCGCGACGATCTTCGACGACATCGTCGGCGCGCTCAAAGGCGGCGAGAAGGTTCACATCTCCGGATTCGGCACCTTTCAGGTTTCGGAACGCAAGGCGCGCACGGGGCGCAACCCGAAGACTGGCGAGGCGATCCAGATCGAGGCGTCTCGATCGGCGAAGTTCAAACCGGGGAAGACGCTCAAAGATAGCTTGAACTAGCGGCCGCGCGCGTTTTCGGCGGGCGGTTAGCTCAGCGGTAGAGCATCGGCCTTACAAGCCGAGGGTCGCTGGTTCGAAACCAGCACCGCCCATTGAACTCGGGCGGTTCGATTGATAGGACAGCCCGACCAAATTCGGGGTCGTAGTTCAGCCGGTTAGAACGCCTGCCTGTCACGCAGGAGGTCGCGAGTTCGAGTCTCGTCGGCCCCGCTTCTAGAAAGGTCATCTCGGAAGTGAAGAAAGACACGTACATGGCTTCGCGCGAGGACGCGCTCGCTGCGCGACGATGGTTCATCGTCGACGCGCAGTCGCGAGTGGTCGGTCGAGTGGCGACCCAGGTGGCAAACGTGCTGCGTGGCAAGCACAAGCCGACCTTCACTCCGCATGTCGACACCGGTGATTTCGTCGTCGTGGTGAATGCTTCGAAGTTGAAGCTCACCGGCGCGAAGCTCACCGACAAAATCTACCACCGCCATACTGGTTGGCCTGGCGGTGTTCGCCGTACGTCGGCGGGGCGCATGATGACCGAGCGGCCCGAACGTGTGCTTCGGTCGGCGGTCGTCGGCATGCTTCCGAAGAATCGGCTCGGGCGAAAGCTCGCCACCAAACTCAAGATCTATCGTGGTGCGGATCATCCGCATGCCGCGCAGAAGCCCGAAACGCTGAGCGTCTGAGCACGAGGAACGAGCGAAGCATGGCAGAACGTCGAGAAGTCCACGTCGCAACCGGAAAGCGCAAGAGCGCCGTCGCCCGGGTTCGGATGTCGATCGGTGAGGGCAAGGTCGTCGTCAATCGACGGACGCTCGAAGACTACTTCGGCCGTGAAACGTCGCGCATGATCGTGCATCAACCGTTCGAGCTCACGAACACCGGCGGCCAGTACGACCTCGCGGTGAACGTCGGTGGCGGTGGCGTCGCGGCGCAAGCGACCGCCATTCGGCACGGTATCACTCGGGCGCTGATGCTCGCGCATCCAGAGTTCCGTCCCGTCCTGAAGAAGGCGGGCTTCATCACGCGCGATCCTCGCGAGGTCGAACGGAAGAAATACGGCCGCCACAAGGCGCGAAAGCGTCCGCAATACTCCAAGCGCTGATCCCATGCCCGATTCCACCGACGTCATCCGCGTCGCCGTAGTCGGGGCGACGGGATACGCCGGTGCGGAGTTGGTTCGCTACCTCGCCCGGCACCCGAGGGTTCGGATCGTCGCCGTGACGTCCGAGCAGAGTGCCGGCAAGCGTTTGGCGGAGGTTCTCCCGGCGACTCGGGGCAAGGTCGATCTCGAGCTGGAGTCGTTCGACCCGAAGGCCGTCGCTGAACGATCCGATTTCGCGTTCACGGCACTGCCTCATGGCGCCTCGACCGTCGGCGTCGCTGCCCTCGTCGAGAACGGCTGCCGAGTCGTCGACATCGGGTCGGAGTTTCGCCTCCGCGATCCAGCAGAGCATGCGCGGGTGTATGGGACCCATACGGCTCCCCACCTTCTCGGTCAGGCCGTCTATGGCCTCACCGAGTACTGCCGCGATGCGCTTCCCGGAACCCAGCTCGTGGCGAACCCCGGCTGTTATCCGACTTCCGCGCTCCTCGCATTGCTCCCGCTCGTCGAGCGTGACCTCGTCGAGGCCCAGGGGATCGTGATCGATGCCAAATCGGGGGTGACGGGGGCCGGGAGAACGGTTGCCGCGGAGTATCTGTTCGCAGAAGTCGACGACAACCTGCGCGCCTACAAGATCGGTCAACATCGCCACGCTCCCGAGATCGAACAACAGTTGCGGCCGTCGCTCGGCGCCGATTGCGCGGTCACGTTCGTGCCGCATTTGCTTCCGATCCGGCGCGGAATTTTGTCGACGATCTACGTCCGGCCGCGGGCGGGCGTCGACATGGGCGCGTTCGGGGAAGCGTTCCGCGAGCGGTATGCGAAGGAGCGCTTCATCGTGCTCACCGCGAGTCGACCGCCGGAGATCCGTGACGTCGTCGGTACGAACGATTGCGCGATCGGCTGGACCCTCGACGAGAGAAGCCGTCATGCGGTGCTGGTCTCGGTGATCGACAACCTCGGCAAGGGCGCCGCGGGCCAGGCCATTCAGAACATGAACGCGATGATGGGTTGGCCGGAGGCCGAGGGCCTCGACCATCTCGCGGTCGTGCCTTGACTTACTCGGGTCCGAGAAAGAGGAAGACGCCGAGCAGCGTGAAGACGCCGTTCGCCGTCCACGCCGCGATCGCCGGTGGAATCGCCCCCCCGTGGCCGAGGGAGATCGTGAGCGCGAGCAGTACCCAGTAGCTGAACCCCACGACGAGACCGATGCCGATGCTGGTCGCGAGCGCGCGTCGGCGCGGGTTGCGCGCGGCGAGCGGCACGCCGACCATCACCATGACCAAGGGTACGAGCGGGAGCGCGAGCTTCAGGTGCAGGTCGACGCGCGACTCGGTCGTGTCGATGCCTTTGCGGCTGAGCTCTTGGATGTGGTGCCGTAAGCGCCGGAAGTTCAGCTCTTCGGGATCTTTTTCCATGATCTGGAAATCTTGTGGGCGTTCGGGAAGTACGAGCTCGCCGGCGGCGAGAGCGCGGGTATGGACCGTGCCCCGGTCGTCGAACGTCCGCTCGACAGCGGCGCTAACCTGCCACCGATCGTCCCGCCACTGTGCGGTCGGCACCTCGATCAAGCGTTGCAGCACGAACCCGGGTGTGAAGTCGTACAGCGTGAGGCCGACCAGCGTGCCGGTGCGCGCGTCGAAATGCTCGATGTTGTAGATGCCGCTTCGTCCGTGGAACCAGATCCCATCTTCGCTGAGCAGTGCTTTCAGCGGTTTGTTGCGTATCTCTACGATCTCGACGTAGCGCGAGCGTTCAGTCGCGTAGGGAACGATGGCTTCGTTCCAGAGCAGGATCGCGAAGCTGAGGGTGATGGCGGTGACGAACAGCGGGCTGGCGATCTGCGCCGTGCTGATCCCGGACGCCCGAAGTGCGGTCAGTTCGTTGTGGCGAGCCATCATCCCGAGAGAGAGGAGGACGGCGGCCAATGTGGCGACTGGGACGAGCTGGGTAACGATCAAGGGGATCTTGAAGAGGAGGTAGCGTGCTACCTCGCCAGCGGTCGCTTGGTACCGAAGGAACCCGTCGAGGTGATCGAACAGGTCGACGAGCACGTAGATCAGCAGGAATCCCAGCATGCACAATGCGAAGATGCGCAGGAACTCCGACAGGACGTAGCGCAGGAGGACGTTCACGGCCTTGCACCAGCCCGGCGGGCTCGAAATCCGGACAATCGGCGCGTCAATAGCGTGAAGTCGAGCGACCGTTCGCTCGCGACGGCAAGGAACAAGGTGATTCCCAGGACCGCAAACGCGACGTTCGGGATCCATAGTGCGACGACCGCGGGTAGGGTTCCCCGTTCGGCCATCGCTTCGCCTGCCGTAAGCAGCAGATAGTATGCGAAGATCAGCGCGAGGCTCACTGAGAAGCTTCGCGAGCGCACCGCGCGAACCGGCTGAATACCGAGAGGTACGCCCACCAATCCAAAGACGAGGCACGCGAACGGAAGAGAGAACTTTCGATGCAGCTCGACGAGCTCCGCATTGACGGGGCGACCCGCGGCGGATCGCTCGGCGATCGCGGTGCGCAGCTCGGTGAGGGTCATTTCCTGCGCGTCTTTCTCCCGTTGCGAAAACTTCGCGAGCGCGACCGCCAGGTTCAGCGTCACGTCGTATGTCGTGAAGTCCGTCTTGTGGTAGCTCTTCTCGCCCGGAAGGAAGGTATGGATGCTTCCGTCGAGCAGCCGGAGCGTCACGGTGTGTGCTTCCTCGTTCCCGACCAGGAAGCCGTTCCGCGCCAGTACCGTGTTGCGTTGGTTCGGGTCGCGGGCGTCTGCGATGAGAATGCCTTCCAGGCGATCGCCCGGAGGGTCGATGTGTTCGACGTAGATCACGAGGCCTGCGAAGTCGTCGTTGAAGACGCGCTCGCGCAGTCCGGCGCTCGCGCGCGTTTTTGCGATCTCATACAGGCTCGCTTTGAGGTTGTGATTGCCCCAGGGGCGCGCGTAGACGGCGAGTAGCATGGCGAGCAGCGTCACGATCGTCGTGAAGACCGTGACGGGCAGCACCATTTGATACAGGCTGATGCCGGACGTCTTGAGCGCCACGATCTCGCTGTCGGCCGACAACCTTCCGAACGACAGAAGGATGGCGAGCAGTAACGCCATCGGGACTGTCACCTCGAGGAAGGTTGGCAGAATGTACGCGAAGAGCTTGACGATCTCGAGGACGGGGACGTTGCGGTTCACGACCAGCTCGACGAGCTTGAGCATGCGAGCGATCAGGAGAATGAAGGTGAAAACGCCGATGCTGAGGAGGAATGGGACGGCGACTTCGCGCCAGAAGTACCGCCGGAGCGTGGGGCCCATCGCGAAGCGCGGCATGCTATAGGGCCCTGCTCTACTGGAAAGAGACATGCCCCGCCACTCGATCCGATCGCATCGAAACGACGCAGCGCCGCCGACGAGTCTCGTGTACGGGCTGAATCCCGTGCGGGAAGTCGTCAAGTCGTCACCGACCATGATCGCGACCTTGTACGTTGCGCGTGGCTTGCGGGCCGCGGAGCCTTTGATCGACGACGCCCGTCGGTACGGCATTGCGGTCGAAACCGTGGAGTCCGATGCGCTCGACCGTTTGAGCGGCGGTGGCAATCATCAAGGGGTCGCGGCACGGACCAAGCTTTTCGGCTTCCGGACGATCGAGGACGTCATTGCGGCCGCCCCCTCGCTCGTGATCGTGCTCGACGGGATCACTGATCCGCAGAACGTCGGCGCGATCATCCGGTCCGCCGAGGTCCTGGGTGGTGGCGCCGTGATCCTCCCGAAAGACCGGAGCGCGGCCGTCTCGCCCACGGTACTTCGGGCGTCGTCCGGGGCCGCCGTGCATCTGCCGGTGGCGCAGGTGGTGAACGTAGCGCGGGGGCTCGAGGCGCTGAAGGACGCCGGGTACTGGATTGTCGGGCTCGACGCGGCCGGCACCTCACGATTCCAACAGCTTCCGCCGTCCGAACGGTGGGCAATCGTCATCGGAGGGGAAGGCAAGGGCATCCGACCGCTCGTGGCCAGGACGTGTGACTTCATGGTCGCCATTCCCGTCCGGGGGCGCGTCGCGTCGCTGAACGCCGCCGCCGCAGCGGCCATCGGAATCCACGAGCTGGCCGGTAGGGTCGTTCAGGGGGCCTCGAAACCCTGCTAGCGACGTGGCGACCGGCTGCGGAACCGCCGCTGTTGTTGACAGTTTTCTGGCCGCTCGCTAGGTAGGTAGGTTCGCACATCATTCCGGCTTTCAAGAACAGCATTTAGACGACTCTCGACGGTGCCAAGCTCGGTTGCGGTCACCGGGAAAGGTATTGGTCGGGCACGGACCCAGTGGAGGAGGCATCGTCGAGACGAGCGTTCCGAGCTGTCGCTGCTCCACGATGGGGAACGACTGCTGGCGTAGCTCAACGGTAGAGCACCTGATTTGTAATCAGGCGGTTGTAGGTTCGATTCCTATCGCCAGCTTGAAGACGGTCGGCGAAGTCTTCGAGGTTGGCAAGCGGAGAGGTACCCGAGTGGCCAAAGGGAGCAGACTGTAAATCTGCCGGCGTCAGCCTACGGAGGTTCGAATCCTCCCCTCTCCATATGAAATGTGGTGACCATCACGTGGCAACCTTCGACGCGGGAATAGCTCAGTTGGCTAGAGCATCAGCCTTCCAAGCTGAGGGTCGCGGGTTCGAATCCCGTTTCCCGCTCTCCAGCAACGGTGACGGCTTGCACGATGCCCAGGTAGCTCAGTCGGCAGAGCACATCCTTGGTAAGGATGAGGTCGGCGGTTCGATCCCGCTCCTGGGCTTTTTCCGACGATAGGCCTTTCGTAGCCAGAGGGAGACGCACGATATGAGCAAGGCAAAGTTCGAGCGGAAGAAGCCGCACGTGAACGTGGGAACGATC
>DAIQBH010000096.1:0-20573 GCA_036781285.1 Thermodesulfobacteriota bacterium
TCGTCGAGCGGGATCGCGGAGATCGCACTGAAGAGCGAGAGCTGATCCGCGGCGTCGGCGAGCGGATCGACCGGCAACGCGAGCGGCGCGTAGCGCTCCTCGTCGACGCTGTCGGGCTTTCGCAAGCTGTGGCGCCGCTGCTCGGCGATCCCCGCCGCGAACGCGCGCAGGCGCGGGTCGTCCGGAATGAACATGTAGGCGAGCTGGCGGGCCTTCGGCTGGCTGACGCGCACGAGCCGGCCCACGGCCTGGCGGAAAAAGAGGTCGGTCACCGTGTTCGTGGCGTACACGCCGACGCGGAGGCGCGGGATGTCGACGCCCTCCGAGACCATGCGGACCGCGATGATCCACGGCGTGTCGCCGGCGGTGAACTCGGCGATCCGCCGCGACGCGGTCGCGTCGTCGGAGACGGCCACGATCGGCTTCACCCGCAGCAACGTCGACAAGATCCGCGCGATGCCGCGCGCGTGGTCCTGGTCCATGGCGATGACCATGCCGCCGGCGCGCGGATCGCGGACGCGCAGGTGCTCGAGCTGCTTGTGCGCCTTCGCGAGCACCGCCGGGAGCCAGCGGCCCTCGAGATCGAGCGCCGTGCGGAGCCGCTGGCTCGCGAGCGCGCGCCCGAGCGGATCGGAGAAGCTCGCCTCGTACGCCTCGCCGCTCGGTCCCGTCCATTCCATGCGGCCGTTGATGCGCGGGAAATAGACGGGCAGGACGACCGAGGCGTCGCGGAGGGCCTTGCCGTAGCCGTACTCGTAATCGGGGACGGCCTCGTCGCCGTCGTAGTGGACGAACGGGATCGCGCTCTGGTCGGAGCGGAACGGCGTCCCCGACATGCAGAGCCGGAGCCAGCCCGGCGAGAACGCGCGCCGCACGCCGTCGCCCCAGGCGCGCGCGTCGGCGGCGTGGTGGATCTCGTCGAGCACGACGAACGCGCCCTCGGCGATGCGGCGGAGCGCGTCGGGGCTCGCGGCGACCTGCTGATACGTCGTCACGATCCCGTGCACGTCGGACGGCAGCGCGCCGTCGCCCGCCGACCACGCCGGATCGAGGTGGATGTCGAAACGCTCCGCCGCTTCCGCCCACTGCACCTTCAGGTGCTGCGTCGGCACGACGACCACGACCCGCCGCACGTTGCGCGCGACGAGCGCGCGCCGCGCCGCCGCGAGGGCGAACGTCGTCTTCCCCGCCCCCGGCGTCGCGACCGCGAGGAAGCTCGAACGGCGGCGAGCCTCGAGGGCCTGCAACGCCTCTTGCTGCCACGCGCGTAGACGGATCGACGGCACGACGAACGCTCTCCTCCCAACCCAACCCGGCACTTCGCGTGCGCGTCAGGGCGGCGGAGTGTAAGCGGCGGCCGCGCGTCCGACAAGTGTCAGGACAGCGGATGACGATCTCGCCTACGCGCACGTGCGGGTGGCCTACGACCGCGCGCGCTACTACGCTCGCGACATGACCGACACCGCGCGTACCACCGAGAAGATCGACACCAAGCTCCGCGAGGAGCGCGACCGCCTCGTCGCCGCGCTCCGCAAGCTCTCCGACAAGATCGAGGCGATGCCGCTCGAGCGCGTGTCGAGCGGCATCGCCTGGGTCATCACGGCCGCCGAGTCGCTCGTGCAGACGATCGAGCGCGCGCTGCACCGCGACCGCGACAAGTCGCCGAGCTGATCGACGCGCCTACGCCTCTTCGCGGCGCACCCGCGCGGTCGCCTGGTCGCGCAATACCTTGCGCTCGTCCGGCGGCAGGGATTCACAGGTGCCGCACAGCTCGGGATCCTCGGCGCCCGTCACCACGAGGTCGGCGAGGGGCTCGGTACAGAGCACGCAGCGCTTCTCCATGCGTCGAGCTAAACCCCGCGCGCCGTCGTAGGCAACCCGCGGTCAGACCACCGTGACGTCGGCGCCGCGGCCCTTCAGCGCCCCCACGACGTCGCCGGCGAGGAAGCGCGCCGCCGACTCGTCGCCTCGGAGATGCGCGTCCATGTGCGCGAGGCCGAGGCTCCGCACGAAGTGATACGCGCCCTCCGGCGCGCAGAGCTCGCCGATCGGCTTGATGCTGGGTGCCAAGCGATCGAAGATCGGCGGCGGCATCATGCGGAAAAGCTCGTGGATCTGCTCGACCTGATCGCAGAAGTGCATGTGGTCGGCATTGGTCAGCACGACCATGCGCTTCGGTGACAGGGTCCGCTCCAGCAGCTCGTGCATCCCGCGCAGCGGCAGGATCGTGTCGGAGTCGGCGACCAGGAACAGCGTCGGCACGTCGCGGCCCCAGTCGAAGCTGAGCGCGCGCTGGAGCGGCTCGGCGGGCAGCGGCGTCCAGCCGCCCGCGGGCGCCAACGGCAGCGCGGCGCGGACGCGCCGGTCGCTGCCGGCGACCATGAGCGTCGTCCAGCCGCCGAAGCTGTGGCCGCTCATGCCGATGCGCTCCGGATCGATCGCCGGAACGCCGTCGACCCCTGCGACGAGGCGATCGATCACGTAGGTCACGTCGAGCGGGCGCGCCGGAATGATCTCGGACAGGATGCCGACCGGGTCGGGCGGCGGACCGCCCATCTGCGCCTGCATCATCATCTGCACCGTCTCGAAGATCGTGTTGCCGGTGTGGTCCATCGCGGCGACGACGTAGCCGTGGCTCGCGAGGTGCGTGCAGAGGAACGTCGACTGGCGGCGATGCGCGCCGAAGCCGTGCGAGAACACCACCAGAGGATAGGTGCCGGCGCGCGGCGCGGCGTCACGCGCCGCTTCCTGCCATCCGGGCGGAAATCCCGGGATCAGCTCGTAGGAGTCGCGCGTCGCCTCGGCGAGATCCTGGCCGCGGTGCGCCTCGGTCGCCGGATACCAGAGCTCGACGGTGAGCGGCCGCTGCCGCGCCTCGTCGTTCCAGTTGAAGGTGCGGACGCCGACGGGGAGATTGCCGCGCTCGAAGGGATCGTAGGCCATGCCGCAATGAAGCGCGGTCGCCGCGACAGATCAAGCCCGCCGTTCGACGGGAACGGTGGGCGTGCGGCATAAGGATCGACCCCCGTGCGCCTCGTCTCCTGGAACGTCAACGGCATCCGCGCCTGCGCGCGGAAGGGCATGCTGAAGTGGCTCGCGATCTCGGACGCCGAGATCCTCGGGCTCCAGGAGACCCGCGCCGAGCTCGACGAGTGCCCGCCCCCGCTGCGCGCACCGCACGGCCTCGCGCATTGCGCCTGGGTGGCCGCGCGCTCGCGGCGCGGGTACAGCGGCGTCGCGCTGTACTCCGTCGAGCGCCCCGAACGCGTCGAGCTCTCGCTCGGCATCGAGGAATACGATCGCGAAGGCCGGTTCGTGCTCGCGGAGTTTCCGACGTTCCTCGTCGCCAACGTCTATTTCCCGAAAGGCAGCGGCGTCGACCGCGACAACAGCCGCGTCTTCTACAAGCTCGGCTTCACCGAGCGCGTCTTCCGGGCGATGGACGAATGGCGGCGCGCGACCGGCAAAGGCGCCGTCGTCATGGGCGACTTCAACATCGCGCCGACGCCCCTCGACCTCGCCCGCCCGCGCGGCAACGAGGGGACGAGCGGCTTCCTGCCCGAGGAGCGTGCCGCCTTCGCGCGCATCCTCGACGCCGGCTGGGTCGACACCTTCCGGAACCTGAATCCCGACGAGGTCCGCTACACCTGGTGGAGCCAGCGTCTCGGGGTCCGCGACCGCAACATCGGCTGGCGCATCGACCACGTCCTCGTCTCGGAGGATCTCGTGCCGCGCGTCCAGGAGGCCCACATCTGGGATCACGTGCGGGGATCGGATCACTGTCCGGTCGGCATCGACCTGGACTGCTGACCCGGCTTTCAGGGGAGGCGGTTGCCCCGGGGGAGCGGGATTGACTAGCTTCGCGTGCAGCCGTCTACCTGACCGAAACGACCCCAGCACTCTTGCAGCGAGGAGGCACCATGCGAGCCACCGTCCCGGTTTCCGGCGTCGTCGCGATCTTGGTCCTGGCCGTCGGCACGGCCCACGCGGAACCAACCCGCTGCAAGGCGGCCATCGCGCGCGCGAGCGCCGCGTTCGTACAGGCCAAGACGGCCGCGCTCGCGAACTGCGAGAAGGACATCGTCCTCGGCAAGTTGGCGCCCTCGACGGATTGCCACAGCGAGCCCAAGGCTGCCGGCAAGATCGCGAAGGCGGTCGCGAAGCTGGACGCGACGATCGCCAAGTCGTGCGGCGGCGCGGACGGCGTCTGCGGAACCCCGGACGGCGACGACGCCCCGGCCTCCGTCGGGTGGGGCGGCGTCTGTCCCAATTTCGAGAACGGCGGCTGCACCAACGCGATCACGCACTGCGGCGACGTCGCGGATTGCCTGCTCTGCATCGGCGAGGCCGCCGTCGACCAGGCAATCGCGCTCTACTTCGACGCGTTCGTGCCGGCGCCGCCGAGCAGTGACGTGAACCGCTGTCAGCGCGAGATCGGGCGCAGCACCGCGAACTTCCTGCGCAGCAAGTCGAAGGCGCTCGCCCAGTGCTGGCTGAACGTCAACCTCGGGCGCGGCACGGAGCCGTGCCCCGTTCCGGGTGACGGCCGCGCCGACGGCGCGATCGCCAAGGCCGAGGCGCGGAAGATCAAGAACATCTGTCACGCCTGCGGCGGCCCCGACCATCTGTGCAACGGCGTCGGTGATCTCTCCCCGGCCGCGATCGGCTTCGTCGCGAGCTGTCCGAACGTGACCGTCCCCGGCGGGTCCTCGTGCGGCGGAGCGATCAGCACCCTCGACGACATCGTGGACTGCGTCGATTGCGTCACCGAGTTCAAGGTCGACTGCACCGATCGCGCGGCGGTCCCCTGGAACACGGACGGCTACCCTGCCGAGTGCAACCCGGGCGCCGTCACGACGCCGACGCCCGCTCTCACCGCAACCCGCACCGCGACGCGCACTCCGACGCCGTCGCCGACCCCCTCGGCGACCGGTGGAACGACCGCGACACGCACCACGACGCCCTCCCCGACCGCCACCGTCACGAGCGGCGTCACCGCGACGCGGAGCGCGACCCCGACGCCGACGGTCACCGCGACGAGCGCGGTCACGGCGACACGCACCGCGACCCCGTCCCCGACCGTCACCGCCACGAACGTCCCCACCGCGACGCGCACGGTCACCCCGACGCCCGTCGTCACCGCCACCCGCACCCCGACGCCGACGACGACGCCCACCCGCACGACGACCGCGACCGTCGTCGCCCCGACCGTCACCGCCACGCGCACGCCGACGCCGACCCCGACCGCGACGGGCGGCCTGTGCGGCAACGGCGTCATCAACGCCGGGGAAGACTGTGATCCGGCGGGCGGCGCCGGGACCTCGTGTCAGACCGTCTCGAACACGAGCGCGGCGGTCACCTGTAACCCGACGACGTGCCAGTGCGCCTGTCCCGCGCGCGTCACGTTCTCCGGGAACGCCGCCGACCCGGCGAGCGTCCTCGACACCGGCTGGACCGGCATCTCGCACCGCGCGCCGATCATCTCGAACGGCGACGTCACGATCGGCATCAACAGCTGCGCCGGGTCGAGCCGGCCGTGCGGCACCTGCGCCGTCGCCGGCCCGATCGCGAACCCGAGCGCGGGCGCCGGGCAGCTCGACAACCGCCGATGCAGCAACAACAGCGCCGTCAAGTGTACGAGCAACGCCGACTGCTCCGGCGGCGGCACGTGCGAGTGGTACTTCGGCGGTCCGCTCCCGCTCGCAGCCGGCGGCGTCACGACGTGCGTCTTCAACCAGTTCAACGGCCCGATCTCGGGCACCGCGAACATCGAGAGCGGCGAGGCGGTGACGACGGCGTTCCTGACGGCGCGCGTCTACAACGGCCTCGCGATCGACAACCCGTGTCCGCGCTGTAGCGACGCCGGCGGCATCAACGACGGCGTGAACGGCGGCACCTGCATCGGCGGCGTGCGGAACGGGCTCTCGTGCGACGCCAACGGCTTCGTCCCCGGCCGTCCCGACTTCGGGCGCACGAGCCTCGACTGTCCGCTCGCCGACGGTGGGATCATCGCGACCCTGCCGATCAACCTCAGCAACGAGACCAACCCGGTCGTGAAGACACTCAGCGCGGCGAGCCCGAACTGCGGTCCGAGCGCCCCGGGTCAGAAGTGCCTGTGCCAGACCTGCAACAACCTGGCGGCGACGCCCTGCTTCACCAACGCGGACTGCACAGCGGTCGGCGCCACGATCTGCGGCGGCAATCGCTGCGTCGGCGGCACGAACGCGGGCGCGCCGTGCACGTCGGTGACCGCGTGTCCGGGCGGCGGCCTGTGCGCGCGGCCGGGCGAGCCGACCAGGCCGAGCGCGTGTCTCGACGACACGTCGGGCGGCAACACCGTGCACGACTGCGTCGACGGCGACGGCGACGGCGAAGGCGAATGCACGCAGGGACCGATCACGCAGAATTGCTCGGTCGCCTCGGGCCACGCGCAGCGTGGCTGCACCGGCGACGCCGATTGCGGCGGCGCGCCCGGCAGCTGCCAGTCGGCGAATCGCCTGTGCTTCCTGACGGGCGGCGGCACGTTCCAGCCCCCGGTCGCCGGGACGGGGAAGGACGGCACCGACACATTGATCGCGGTGGGCATGGAGGACACCCCGATGAACGACGTGTCGAATCCGACGCTCGGCGCGGTCTTCTGCGTCGGCCCGACGGGATCGTCCTCGGTCAACAACGTTGCCGGCTTGCCGGGTCCCGGACGCGTGACGATCCGCGGTACCGCGACCGGCTTGCCGTAACCGATCCGCATGCGGGCGCCGGCGAAACGCCGGCGCCCGCATGATGTCGACGGCTCGGCGAGCCCCGTCGCCGTGCCGGATCCCCGCGACACGCACGCGCGTCGTTCCTTGACGACCCCTCCTCCAGGTGTGCAGATCGCGGGCGCGCGATGAAAGAGACGGACATTCTCCTCGTCGGTTTCGGGTTCTCCGCCATCCCGCTCGTACGGGAGCTCGACCTTTCCGGCGTCGCCCATACGATCGTCTCGGAGAAGGACGGCTCGATCTGGGCCAAGCTCGCGCGTGCGGGAGGTCTCGACTTCGATCTCGTGAGCTCGCACCACTCGAGCTTCTACACCTTCGACGTGATCGAGGAGGGCGGCCAAGACCGCTACCCGACGGCGCAAGAGTTCTACGACGTCCACCTCCGGTACTGGCGGAAGTACCAAGACCGCATCGTCGTCGACCGGGTGACCCTGATCGAGAACAAGAGCGATCACAGCATCGTGCACCTGAAGAGCGGCGGCGTCATCAAAGCGAAGCACGTCGTGATCTCGACCGCGTTTCGTCGGCGCGTGCACGACGCGCTCGTCAATTTCGATTGCGGCATCCGCGGCAAGACCGTCGTCTTCGACACGATCGGCGACTCCGCCAATCTCCTGATCTCGAAGCTCGTGCCCGGGGACAACAAGATCATCTGTCTCCAGAACGGGTTCTTGCCGTTGGACAAGATGCTCTACTTCGGGGACACGAGCTACAACCTCGACCAACTGGAAGCGCATCAAATGGCGCGGAGCTTTCCTCGCCTCTACGACGCGGTGATCGGCTTCAATTTCATGCCGATGTTCGAGGTCTATCCGAAGCTGAAGCCGCTCGCGGCCTACATGGCCTTCGTGCGGAAGATCCAACACGTCCTGGGACGCCTGTTCACGCCGGAGAACTTCCACGTGCGCTTCGTAGATACGCGCCGCGGGTTCGAGGCGGAGCGGCCGCCCAAGGCGCACGCCCCGAACGGCATCGTGGCGATCAAGTACTGGCCGATCGACACGTATGCGCGGCAGTTCGGACGGGATCTGCCCGAGCGGATCGCGGAAGGCTACCTGCTGAACGACCTCGTGTACTTCGTATCCGAGGGCCTCGTGACGCTCTGGAACAAGGATGCGACGAAGGTCGACGAAAGCGCCCGGACCATCGAACACAACGGAGAGTCGGTCCGCTACGACTACCTGATCCAGGGGGACGTCGAGGTCCCGAACCTCCCGCCGATCACCTACGAGAAGGACGGACGGTCGGTCGACTACGCGTACGTGTATCGCGAGAACTACCTGGGCGTGATTCCGCGCGCGCTCACCAACGTCTACTTGCTCGGCTACACGAGGCCGGTCTCCGGCGGACTCTCGAACGTCAGCGAGATGCAGTCGCTTCTGGTGCACCGGATGCTCACCGACGAGCGATTCCGGTCGGGGCTCGTCGCGCGTCTCGACGAGAAGATCGCGGTCTACAATCGGAGATACTATGTCACCGACACCCCGGGGCCGCGGGACAACGCGGTCTTCTACGGCTTCTACACGGACGACGTCGCGCGGGAGCTCGGCATCGAGATCAGCCCCGCGTCCTGCCGCAGTCTCAAAGACGTGGCCAAGTACCTCTGCTACCCGAACAACGCCGACAAGTTCCGTCAGACCGGCCCGTACCAGATCGACGGGTGCGCCGAGCTCGTGGATGACGTCTTCACTCGGCACAAGGGGTTCAAGCTGGTGCCGCAGCTGGCGCTCACGTACCTGGGATACCGGCTGCTGGCCGTGGCCGTCGCGGCGTCGCTCTTCGTCCACGGGTGGATCAGCGGCCATGCGCTGGCGGCGATGGTGATCTTTCAGGTTCTCTTCGGGTACTGGGCCATGATCCCCGTCGCCAACAGCTGCCCCTTCTTCGGCGTGAAGCTCCTCTCGTTCCTGCTGTACGTCCCGATGTTGTGGAGTCCGGTGTCCGCGCTGCTGATCTTCCCGATCGATTTCGCGGCCACCTATGCCCTGCGGCAGCTCCCGGGGGCGCGCTACCCGTTCAACGATCTCAAGAACAAGCGGAAGTATCGAGACTTCTACCGGCGGTACAAAGAAACCTACGATCGCGTCCGCCGCCAGCCGGCGCTCGCCGCGGACACCGTCACGCTCGACCCCACGACCGGCGTCGGGCGCTGATCCGCTTCAGCGGACCGCGAACGGCGCGCTCTTGACATCGTCGGATCCGTCGTGGCCCGGAAGGACGGCACCGACACGCTGGTCCCCGTTGCCGTCGCCGTACCGGATCACCGCGGTTTGACCGCGATCACGGCCACGCGCTAGGCGGGCGCCGATGTCGTCGTTGCCCCTCTCGCCCGACGACGCGGCCGCCGACGCTCCACCCGACGCGACCTACGCCGCGTTGCGCGCGTCCGTGCTCTTCGCCGACTTCTCGGACGCCGAGCTCGCGGCGATCGCCCCGCTCGTCGGCGAGCGGCGCCTGTCGGCGGGCGCCACGCTGGTACGCGAAGGTGAGCCGGCGCGCGAGCTCTTCCTCGTCCGCTCGGGCCGGGTCGAGGTGTGCAAGCGAGCCCTCGACGCCGGCCTCGACCACCGGCTCACCACGCTCGGCCCGGGCGATACGATCGGCGAGATGGCCCTCGTGGACCGGGCCCCGCGCTCGGCCTCGATCCGCGCGCTCCAACCGACCGGAGTCGCCGTGCTCGCCATGGACGCGCTCGACGCGGCGCTGGCTGGCGAGCCGGAGCTGCGAGCGCGGCTGCTGCGGAATCTGAGCACGTTCGTGGGACGCCGCCTCCGCGACTTGAGCGAGGTCGGCGTCGCGGCGCTCGAACGCGAGCTCGCACTCGCGCGCACGCGCGTCGCGATGGGCACGTTCCTCACCTACGTGATCCTGATGATGGTCGCGTACGGCTTCGTGCTCCGCTTGGTCGGCGACCTGGCCTCGTCCGTCGCCGACACGAGCGTCTTCTCGGTGCCGGTGATCCTCGTGTTCGCCCTGCCCGTCTGGGTCATGGTGCGGCGGAGCGGCGAGCCGCTCGCGACCTACGGGGTCACGTGGCACGGCGCGCGCGCCGCGATCCGCGACGGCATCCTGTGGTCCATCCCGATCATCGCCGGCGCCACGCTCCTCAAGGTCGTGATGATCCGGACGATGCCGGCGCTGGCCGACGTGCCGGTCGTCTCACTCGGCGGATGGCTCGACCCGCGCGGCCCGGTCGGATCGTGGCAATACGTGCTCGCGACGAACCTCCTCTACTTCGCGGTCGTCCCGATCCAGGAATTCGTGGTCCGCGGGGCGATGCAGGGGCCGCTCGAACGATTCCTCGTCGGTCCCCACGCGAGGGCGACAGCGGTCGTGATCGCGAACTTCCTCTTCATCGCCTCCCACCTCTATCTCTCGACGAGCTTCGCGCTGACGTCGTTCGTTCCCGGCCTCGTCTGGGGTGCGCTGTACGCGCGCCACCAGACGCTGATCGCGCCGATCGTGTCGCACTGGACGTTCGGCCTCTGGGCGTTTCTCGTGCTCGGCTTCGACCAGGTCCTCGTCCTGGTCTGACGGGCCGCTCCTCCCACCCCGAGACGCGGCGCGGCTTGTCTTTCCGCCGCCGGCTGATACGCGCCGCACACTACCGTCGGAGAACGAGGAGGCCCCCCATGACCTCGCGCACGTCTCTCGGGAGCGGGTGGTGGAAAGCCCGGCCCCTTTCGGTCACCATCGCGCTCGCCGTATTGGCGACGACCCCCACGATCGCGTGGGCCGAGCCACCCGACCCGGATGCGCTGCGGAACGACCTGGTCGCGTTCGCCGAGGCGTTGGAGCGGTTTCCGAACGGCGAGAGCGGGGCCGCCGCCCTCCGGGCGCGCGTGCTCGAAGCGGACGCCGATGCCATGCGCGCGCTTGCCGAGGCCCTCGCGCACGAGCCGGCGTGGCCGGCGACGCGCGACACCCTCCGTGGGATCTCGGCGCCGCCGCGGCCGGGACCACGCGCGCCGGTCGTCGAGCCGGGATCGCCGTCTGAGGCCTGCGACATCGAGCTGGCATCGACCGACACGCTCTCCGATGTGATCACCGCACGCTTGGTCCTCGAGATCGCGGCCGCGGCGGCGCACGCGACCTGCGACATCAACATCGCCGGCTTCAACCCCGCGCCCGCGTGCGTCGCCGGCGGCATCCTCGATGTCGCCATCGCCGGCATCGCGCTCTATCTGGACAAGCAGGCGCTCTGCGCGGACGAGCTCGACTCGCTCGCCCACGACGCCGCGGTCGCCACCCAGGAGGGCATGGCCCTCCAGCTCGACGTGATCGAGACCAAGCTCGACGCGAGCGCCGGCGCCGCAGAGGAGACGGCCGAGCGCCAGCTGGAACGCCACGTCCGCGCGTGCGAGCCGCTGGTCAGCCTCTCGCTGCCGCGCGCGTACGGCGGCGGGCTCGAGGACGTCCGGGACCTCGTCGCCAAGTGGCTGCTGCAGTCGCAGCTCGCCGCCGTCGGCGACATTCCCGAGGCCACACGCCGACTCCAGCTCGGCAATCAGGCGCTCGACGGTGGTGCCTACCGCATCGCGTTCCGCAGCTACTGCCTCGCGTACAAGGCGCTCTTCCCGCGCTGACACGGAAGGGGTGATCCATGCGCGTCCGAATGCTCGCAATCCTCCTCATGCTCGCGGCGACGCTCGACGGCGGCAGCGCCGCAGCGCAGTCGTTCGATCAGCTCAAGTGCGTTCGCGTCTCCGATCGCACGCGCTTCAAGGCGACGATCGACGTCACGACCCTGGACTCGTCTTTCGGTCTCGAGCGCGGCTGCAAGATCCTCGGCGCGCGCCTGCTCTGCACCCCGGCGACGAGCACGGTGACCAGCACCAACGTCCCGCAGCTTCCCGTCACCGGCGAGCCGCTCGCCAGCGACAAGATCTGCTATGCCGTCCGTTGCCCGCGGGCGCGATCCACCGATCGCATGGCGACCGATCAGTTCGGCGGCCACGCGCTCGCCACGCAGCGCACCAGCCTCGTCTGTCTCCCGGCCGGCACGGTGATCTGCACGCCGACCGGCCCGGAGGTCTGTGACGGGGTGGACAACGACTGCGACGGCCAGGTCGACGAGCTCGGCACCCTCAGTTGCGGGGTCGGACCCTGCGCGCGAACGGTTCCCGGCTGCGTCGACGGCACCCCGCAGACCTGCACGCCGGGGACGCCCGAGGCCGAGACCTGCAATGGCATCGACGACGATTGCGACGGTACCGTGGACGACGGCTTCGGCAGCGTCACCTGCGGGGTCGGGGATTGCGAGGTGACGGTCCAGGCCTGCCTCGGCGGCGAGCCGCAGAGCTGCACGCCCGGCGAGGCGGGCACCGAAGTCTGCGACGGGCGCGACAACGACTGCGACGGCAGCCCCGACGACGGGCTCGACGGCATCACCACGTGCGGTCTCGGCGCGTGCGCGGCCGAGGTGGAGTCCTGCATCGACGGCCGCACGCAGGCGTGTGTGCCGAATAGCCCCTCCACCGAGGTCTGCAACACCGCGATCGACGAGAACTGCAACGGCCTCGTCGACGAGCAGGGCTGCGTCTGTCAGGCGGGTCAGGCCGACTGCGATCTCAACGCCGGGAACGGCTGCGAGGCGACGCTCGCCAGCAACCCGGACCACTGCGGCTCGTGCGATGTGGCGTGCGCCGGCGGCGAGGAATGTATCGCCGGAGACTGTACGGCGCCCTGAGGCCTCAGGGCGCCGTCACCGTCAGCGTGAACGGTCCGTAGTTGCTGCCGCTGAAGCCGTCGACCGAGATCAGGTAGGTCGTGCCGGCGGTCACCATCGGTGACATCGTCGAGGTGCCCGCTCCGCAGCCGTCGTCGTCGCAGCCGGTGAACGGCGTCTGGCAGTCGGTGCCGGCGCGGATCGTGATCATGGTGTCGAAGCCCGTGCCGCACGTGCTGATCGTCGCCGTCCCGCTCGTCGACGGCGTCCACAGGAACGTCTTCTCGCGCGCGTCGAACCCGCCGCACGTCCCCATGACCGACGTGCCGTCGGCCGTGTCGCCGAGGAAGACGCCGCCGGCGGCCGGGATCGTCGTCGCGAACGGGCACCGGTTGGTGAACCCGCAGAGCGCGGCGCACGTCGCGCCGTCGGTGCAGACCATCTGCTCGCCGTTCACCGTGCTGCCGGGGCAGTCGGCGTCGGTCGTGCAGGGCTGCGAGATGGAGTCGATGTCGGGATCGCCGCAGTACTGGTTGGGACCGCACTCGGCGTTCGCGCCGCATCCGGCGGTGTTGACGCAGGTGAAGTCGTTCGAGCAGCCGCCCGGGAAAGGCGGGCCCGGCGGGTCATCGGGATTGCAGGGATTGGACGCCTGCTCGGGATCGATGCACTGGCCGGTCGGCGTGCACGTCGCGTTCGGGCCGCACGCGGACGTGTCGGCGGGCCGCGCGCAATCCTCGTCCACCTGGCACGTGCCGCCGCCCGCCGCGGGCGGACCCTTCAGCTGAAGCGTACCGGCTTCGTTCTTCTTCGCGTCCGCAGCTTCGTACTTCACCTCGAAGCACAGGCCGCTCTTCTGGAGCTGTACGCGGAGCGGGAACGCCGTGATCGGCAGCGCGGGTTTCCGGAGCGTGGCACCCTTCCCCTTCACGGTGATCTGCGCCTTGCCGTCGTCCCCGGGCTTGGCGGTGATCGATTGCAGGCCGTGCGGAGTGAGATCGGCGTCGTTGTACTTGTAGCCCTTCACGCCCGGCGGTTTCCCGAGCGCTTTCCAGCACGGCTTGTCGTTCTTGCAGGCGCCTCCGGCCGGCGCGACGAGCTCGGCGAGGAGCACCGGCGTCGCGTCGGTGTCGCCGTAGAGACAGAGCGCGTAGCCGTCGCCGGCGAGCGGATCGGCGAGCTCGGCTGCCGTCGTGGCGGCGCCCTTCGCCCACTTCCACGTGAGCCCGTCGCTCTTGTCGGGCGTCTTGTCCTTTATCTGGAGCGTCGACTTGAGCGCGGCGCGCGGCGCGCGGCACCCGTTCAGCGGCTGCGGCGCGCACGCCGTCGCGACGGCGGCGTTCAGCGCATCGCACGCGTCGCCCACCTTGTCGCCGTCGGCGTCGGCTTGCGCCGGGTTCGGCGTCGTCGGGCAGTTGTCGAGCTCGTCGAGGACGCCGTCGTCGTCGAGGTCGCTGACCGGCGTCGCGACCGTCACCTGCGTCTCGAGACAGACCGTGTCCGCCGGGCAGCCCGCGTCGGTGCGGCAGGTCGGCGGCGCCACGAGGAGACAGCGGCCGATGCGCTCGTCGCAGAACGCGCCCGCCGCGCAGTCCGTCTGCGTGATGCATGCGATCGCCGGTGCGGGCGCGCAACGTCCGGCCGTCGTCGTGAACACCTGGCTCTCGTCGACCGGCTTCGTCGGATCGCTCTTGGTGACCGGGTCGACGAGGCCGAGCACCGTCGTGATGCCGGTGCAGACGTCGTAGCTCTGGAGCACCAGCCCGCCGATCGTGCCGTTGCCGTCGAGATCCTCGTTCTGATCCGTCTCGAAGGTGAGGAAGCGTACCTCGTTCCCGAGCACGCGGTACGGCGCGCGCGGGTCGCAGGCTTCGAGCAGGCACGGCGTGATGGCCTCGCCGGTCTCGAAGGTCGTGTCGGACTCGGCGTCGTAGACGACGAGCACGTCGTCGACCTCGTCGCCGTCGCCGTTCTGATCGAGGTTGCCGTCGGCCGCCTCGTCGACGCGGATCGCGAGGAGCTGGCGCGGGCCGCAGACGGTGCCGCTGGCCGTGCCGAGCACGAAGTCCTCGGCGGCGACGGCGACGTTGCGGAGATCCGAGCCGCCGACGTCGTACAGCTGCGCCACGCGATCCTCCGCGTCGCCGTCGACGTTGAGCGAGACACCCCCTTGCGACGCTTCGGGCGTGAGGAACGCGACGCGCGCACCGCTCACTGCCAGCGAGTCGGCGGCCTGGCCGACGTTCGTCCATGGTCCGGCCGGGAGGGGGTACACCGCGACCACGTCGTCGGCGGCGTCGGCGTCGCCGTTGCGATCGACGCCCGCCTGCGCGGGTTCCGAGATCAGCGCCGCCGCGACGGCGCTCGACGTGCGAACGACGGTCGCGGCAAGGCCGAGGTTCTGCGAAGCGCCGGCCCCGACGGCGAGGTGCACGACGTCGTCGGTCGTGTCACCGTCACCATTGAGAGAGCCGGACGGACACGCCATCGTTCCCGTGCTCGACTCCGGCCGCAGATACACCGCGTTTCCGGCCGCGACCGAAACCTGCCCCGCGGGGCAGTGGGTGGTAACCGCGCCGGTCGCCGCATCGACGACCTCGAGCACCACGTCGTCGATCGCGCCGTCGGGAAAGAGCGTGTCCACGCCGTTCGGATCCGTTGCGTCGAGACCGCGGACGTAGAGATCGGAGTAGCCGTTGGCGTCGGTCGTTCCGGTGGCGAGGTTCGACGCCTGGGTGATGAAGGCGGAGGTGCGGCCGTCCGCCGACAAGGCGTGGCTGCCGAGCATGCCGTAGTCGTTCGCCAATCCGCCGTCGGCCCGCACGTCGACGTGCTCGGTCACGCCCGAGGCCCGGTCGCGCACCAGGAGCGCGCCGTTGTCCGGGGCGAGCCCCGGCACGAGCGATGCCGCGGGATAGGCGGACATGATCGCGAAGCGTCCGTCGGCGGAGAGCCCGTGCGGACCGGTCGTGAAGATGCCGGTGCCGTCGTACTGCGTGCCGTCCGTCCGGACGCTCACGCGCTCCGTGACGCCGAGGACGAGGTCGCGGACGAACGCGTCGATCGCGCCGTTCGTGTCCTTCCCGGGCGCGAGCAGGTCGCTCGCGAAGCTCGTGAACAGCGCATAGCGGCCGTCGAACGACAGGCCGCCGAAGAACGGCGCGGTGTTGTTCGGCTCACCGCCGTCGTATGCGACGTCCGCCCGGAGCGTCTGGCCCGTCAGCAGATCGTGGACGAAGACGCCCGTGAAGCTTCCGGTCCAGCCGACCCAGCGGCCATTGCCGCTGATGGCGACGTAGCTCGGCACCGGGCTCGTGCCGTCGCCGTTCGGGGAGACGAGGATGTGCTGTGGCGTGCAAGCGGGGACCGCGACGCCGTTCGAAATGCAGCGATCCCTCACCAGGATGTCATCGTCGCCGTCGGTCTGACCGCCGGGCGGCAGCATGTCCTTCGCGGCCGTACTGAAAACGACGAACCGGCCGTCGTCGGACACACCGGGATAGTGATCGCCGACGCCGCCGCTCGCAGTGAATCCGCCGCCGTCCTTGACGCTCACGAGCTCGGTCGTGTCCGTGGCGAGGTCGCGGATGAAGAGATCCTTGAAGAAATTCGCGTCCGGATCGGCGACGAGGTTCTGCGCCTGGCTGTTGAAGACGACGTAGCGGCCGTTGCGGGCGATCGTGGGGTAGTAGGAGTCGCCCGGGAACGCGTTGCCGCCGCCGAGCGCCTCGCTCACGCGCTCGGTCGTCTCGCTCACGCGATCGTAGACGAAGATGTCGGAATTCGCGCCGTCACCCGGAGGGAGGAGATCGGTCGCCCGGCTCGCGAACACGACGAAGCGTCCGTCGCCGGAGACGTCCGGCACCTCCGACTGATTGGTCGTCGGCGCGTTGCCGGACAGGTAGTTCCGGCTGGCGAGCTCGACGCCGTGCACCGCCATGTCGGGCTCCGACGTCCGCACGTAGACGCGGCCGTTCGACACGGCGATCGGGAGATCGTCGATCACCGACGACGCGTCGACCGCCCGCGCCGGCGTCACCGTCGTCTCGCCGAGGCCGAGGCGAAAGATGCGGAGGATGCCGTCCACCGCGTCGGCGTCGCTCGTCTGGTCGCAGCCCTGTCCCGCCTCCGACTCGAGGAACGCGACGACGTCGTTCTCGACGGCGACGGCCGGATACGTGTACGGCGCCTGGGAGACGCGGAGTGCGGCACGCCCGGCCGGCGTCCCGACGAGCCCGCAGCCCGGCGTCGCGCCGAGCGTGTCGGTCGTCCCCGTCTCGCGGTCCGCGAGCGTCATCACGGAATCCGTCGCGTCGCCGTCGCCGTTCCGGTCGACGCCGTCGATCGCCTCGTTGAAGGTGAACGTGCGCGTAGTGGCGCTCGCGGCGAGGCCGTCGAGCGGAACCGGGCTCTCGGATTGCATCGCGTAGGTGACGCACGCGTTGCCGACCCCGGCGCAGTCGCCGTCGCCGGCGCACGCCGCGTGCGGCGGGAGCTGGCAGAAGCGATCCGCGGCGCGCGGCAGGACGACGGCGCCGCCGCCGGCGGTCAGCGGCGACAAGTCGAAGAGCTCGCCGCACTCGCCGCTCGGGCAATCCCCGTCGGTCGTGCAGAGGGTCGCGGGCGCATCGACGCAGGACTTCGTGCACGTGCCGCCCTTGCAATCGACGGGGCTCGCGCAGCGCGCGCCCGCGGCGTCGCCGCCGACGCAGGTGCCGTGGCCGCGCGCGACGCGGATCGTCGTGTACGGCGCATCGACCGAGCCGAAGAACGTCGCGACGTCCGGTGCCGTCACCGTCGGGTCGAGCTGCGGCTCGAGGACCGGCGGCAGAAGTCCGCCTTCGGGCGTGTAGGACCCGAGGAACGCCTGATCGGGTACGACGAACGGCAGCGGCGACGCGATGCGCGTCCGGATGAGGCGCGGCACTGGGACGTTCCCGTCGGAAACGAGCACGCCGCCCCAGCCCATCGGGAAGAGCAGGTTCCCGGCCGCGTCGAGCGCGCCGCGCACGGCTGTCGCGGTCGCGGTGCAGGGCGGGCTCGACGTGAAGCAATCGGCCTGGAAGTCGTTCGGCGGCGGCAGCGCGGTGAAGCTCGGGAAGGTGGCGTTCGCGGTCGCCGTGCCGCACGCACCATCGTTCGCGTAGAGCTGGTCGACGCACGCGACGAGGCCGTTCTGCGACGCGCAGGGCGCCGTCGCGAGACCGCACGCGGCGCCCGCGGCCGCCGTCGTGACGCCGATCGCGACCGGGCCCGCGAGCGTCACGTCGTCGCCGTCGGGCGCAAGGAGCGCGTCGGTGTCCGGGAAGTTGAAGACCAGCCGGCGATCGCCGCGGTCGACGTCGATGCGCGTCGCGAGCGTTCCCGGCATCGCCGTCACGCACGTCGCCGACACGACGCCCGGCGCGTTGCTGCACGCCGTGAGGTCGACGGCGCCGCAGTTCGCGGCGAGCGTGACGACGCGCGTGTTCCCGCCGCCGAGGGGCTTGAAGACGAGCGTGACCACGTGCTCGCCGCCCGTCGGCAAGAATCCGGGCGACGCGTCGCAGGGTCGGAGCGCGAGCTCGAGTCGTTCTCCCGGTGCCGCGTACGGACGATTGGTCGAGCCCGTCGTCGCGCTGAACGTCTTCTCGGTGCCGGGGATGAGATTGCAGGCGGCGTGTGATTCTGCCGCGTGCACCAACATCGCGACGAAGAGCGTCGCGATCATCAGGGGGGTGCGCATGTGAACGCACAGTCTTTTGTGGATCGACGCGCCAAGTCAATTGAAAATTGCAGCGTCGCCCATCCGTTTACCTAATGGTCGCCATCGACTTTCCTGCCGATGGCGACCTGAAGGATCAGGGTCAGGAGCACGCAGCCCCAGGCGAAGACGTCGCCGAGCGTGCCATAGGGCGTCTCCTCGGTGCGCGCCTCTATAGAGGCCCGCACCACTCCCGTTGCCCCGAACGGGATGCGATCGACGATCCGCCCGCCCGGGTCGACGATCGCCGACGGTCCCGACGTCGATGCCCGCACGAGCCAGCGGCGGGTCTCGACCGCCCGCGCCCGGACCATCGCGAGCGCGATGTCGGCGTAGTGGCGGCGCCCGACCCAGGAGTCGTTCGTGAGGGTCACGAGCCAGGCGGCGCCGTCGCGGACGCGCGCGCGCGCCGTCGCGCCCACCATCGCCTCGTTGCAGATCAAGACGCCGGCGGCCCCGGCGGGCGTCGCGACCGGCGCTTGCAGCGCCCCCGGCGTGAACTCGCGGACCTTGCCGAACTGGCGGCGGAGGAGGCCGTCGCCGAGTGGGAAGTATTCCGCGAACGGCACCAGCGTCTTCTTCTCGTAGACCGCGTCGATCGTACCCGCCGGCGCCACGACGAACGCCGCGTTGCGGAACGATTCGACCCCGCCGCCGGTCAGCACGCGCGGTCCGCCCGTGAGCAGCGTCGTCCGGACCGCCGCGAGGTACCGCGCCACCGCCGCGTGGTAGAGCCGATCGGTCTCGAGGAAGAACGTGAGCGCGCTCTCCGGCCAGACGACGAGCGGCGCCGGTGCCGCCGCGAGCGCGCCCGACGTGAGCTTCGCGTACGCGTCGAGGTTGGCGCCGTAGAACTCCGACTTCCATTGCGTCCCGAGGTCGAGGTTGCCCTGGACCGCGACGACCGGCGTCGCCGCCCCGGCCGTCCGCCCCTCCTCCGCCGCGAGGCGCATCCCGCCGTACGCGACGACCGCGGCGACGAGCACCGCGACCGTCGCGAGCGCGCGCCGCGCCGCCGGCGCCTGCGGGTCGCGCCACGCGAGCGCCAGCCCGGCATTCGCGGCCGCGAGCACGAAACCGATGCCGTAGATCCCGGCGACGTCGGCGGTCTGCACGAGCAGCGGCATCGCCGTTTGCGAGTAGCCGAGCAGCGCCCACGGATTCCCGAACGGGACGTGTCCGCGCGCCACCTCCACCGCGACCCAGGTGGCACCGGCGGCGAACGGCGTCCACGCGCGCGGCGTCCGCGCGAGCCGCCGCCACGCGAGCGCGAAGAGCGCGAACTGCCAGGACGCCTGCCAGAGTGCGCACGCCAAGAAGATCGCGATCCCGACCGCGAACGGCTGCTCGTAGTAGCTGACCACCGCCGCCGGCATCCACGTGCCGACGCCGTACGACGCGGCGACGCCGAGGAGGACCCCGAGGCCGACGGCGCGTCGCGCGCCGCCGGCGGCGACGGCGGCGAGGAACGGCACGAGCGCGATCCACGCGAGCGGCCACCAGCCGAGCGGCGCGAGCGCCAGACCAGGGAACGCGAGCCCATAGAGCGCGCCGGAAAGACCCGTGAGGGCGAGCGCCGCCGCGAGCCCCATGCCCGGTCAGCGCATGCCCGCGGCGCGCGCCACGGGCCGTTCCGTCAGCGCCGCATCGTCGAGCCGCGCGAGATCCCACGCGAGGTCGAGCGCCGCGAGCTCTTCGCGCGCCGCCGCCAACACGTCCGCGGCGGTGAAGCCCTGGAAAACGGACGCCCGTCGTCCGCCGTCCGCGAGGAGCCGGGTCGCGACGGCGGCGCGAATGCGCGCCGCTTCGGGTCGCATGCCGAGCCGCTCCGCTTCCGCGAGCCCGCGGGCGAACGAGCGCAGCGCTCGCCGGTGCCGCCCACGCGCCCATTCGAGTCGTCCGATCGTGGCGGCGACCTCGGGGCGAATCCACGCGAACTTCGCCGCGGCCGCCCGGGCGCGCCCCTCATGGCGCCGCGCCCGGGCACGCGCGACTTGATAGATGCCGTCCCCGCGCTCGCACTCCGCCGCGGCGAGCATGAGGTGGGAGCGCGACACGAAGCCCTGGTACCACGGCGGCACCCGCTGGGTGATGAGCGCATCGGCGCGCGCGAGCGTGCTCGCCGCGTCGTCGAGGCGGCCGGCGAGCACCTGCACCTTCGCCTTCGTCCCGAGCGCCAGCAGGTTCAAGAGCACCTCGTCGTTCGACGTCAGGTACGCCTCGGCCGCCGACTCCGCCGCCTCGAGCTCGCGGCGCTCGGTGTGGAAGAACGCGAGCGCCGCCTGCCGGTTCGAGCGCGCGTAGTCGTCGGCGTACGTCTCCTCCATCAGCTCGAGCCGCTCGATGTGCGTCCGGCACTCGTCGAAGCGCCCCTGCGCCGTGAGCTTGAACGTCTCGAGGC
>DAIQBH010000097.1:0-20470 GCA_036781285.1 Thermodesulfobacteriota bacterium
GTGGCCGTGGTCGCCGCCTTCGAGGCGGTGGCGCGTCGTGCCCGGGAGCTGGGCGAGCGTGCGCGCGAGCAGCGTCGGGTCGGCGAAGGGATCGCGCGTGCCCTGGAGGAAGAGCATCGGCGCCATGATGCGTTCGAGGTGCGCCGAGCGGAGGCGCTCGGGCTTCCCGGGGGGGTGGAGCGGGTAGGCGAGGAGCACGAGCCCGGCACAAGCGACCCCGTCGGCGACTACGTGGCTCGCCATGCGCCCGCCGTACGAGCGCCCGCCGAGGAGGAGCCGCGTGGATTCGGGTCGGAGCGCCGTCGCGACGTCGCGCCAGCAGGCCTCGTCACGCGCCTGCGGTCCGGGCGTTTTCTTGCCGGCTTCGACGTAGGGGAGGTTGAAGCGCACCACGCGCATGCCGCGCGCCGCCATCGCCTCGGCGTATGCGACGAGCGACGGGGTCTCGAACGTGCCGCCGGCGCCGTGCGTGAGCGCGAGCAGGGTATCGCCGCCCTCGCCGTGCCACGCCGCCGAAACCGTGCCGCCTTCCCACGTGAGGCGATCGCGCGTCATGAGGAGGCCGCCACGATCTCTTCCACTTTTTCGGGGACCGCCGGTGCCGCGAGCGTGCGGCGGCGGAGCGTCCACGCGATCGCGAGCGAGAGCACGGCGGCAAGTGCGCCGCCGAGAAAGGGCGCGGAGGCTCCGAGGCGGGCGAAGAGAAAGCCGCTCCATACCGGTCCGACCGAGCGCGCCGCGCCCCCGGCCGATTGCGCGAACCCGAGGACGGCGCCCTGTTGCCCGCGGCCGGCGTGCTGCGACGCGAGGCTCGCGAGCGTCGGGTTGGTGAGGCCGGCGCCGAGCCCCGCGAGCGCGACCCCGACCACGAGCGTCGCGGCGGAATGGGCCACGCCGATCAGCGCCATGCCGAGGCCGATCAGGACGGTGCCGCCGACGAGCACGTTCACGGATGGGTAGCGGCGGGAGATCTTGCCGATGGCACCCCCCTGCACGATGAGCGCCATGAGGCCGTAGAGACCGAACAGATGGCCGACCTCGGTCGCCGTCCAGCCGAGCCGCATGTCGGCGAGGAGACCGAGCGACACCTGCACGTTCGTCATGCAGATGAACGTGAGGAAGTAGATCGCCATCACCGCGAGGATCGCCGGGGCGACGAGCGCGCGGCGGAGCGCGCGACGGTCGGCGGCGCGCGCGGTCGCGTCGTGCGAGGGGACGACCGCGCGCGTCTCGGGCATCAGCCACCAGACGCCGAGGCAGTCGAGCGCCGCGAGGAGCCCCGCCGCGAGCGGCGGAGCGTTCGGATGGAGATGACTGATCGCGCTGCCGAGTACGGGTCCGATCACGAGGCCGAGCCCGATGCCCGCGCCGACCCGGCCCATGCCCGCCGCGCGATCCGGGCCGCTCGTCACGTCGGCGACCGCCGCCTGACACGCGGCGAGGTTCCCCGCGGTCGCGCCGGCGAGGATGCGGGACACGAAGAGGAGCCCGAGCCAGTGCTGTTCGGCGGCGACCGCGAAGATGACCATCGCGACGGCGTTGCCGAAGAGACTCGCGAGGATGACCGGCCGGCGGCCGTAGCGGTCCGACAGGCGCCCGAGGATCGGCGTCGCGATCATCTGGGTGAACGCGAACGTGCCGAGGAGCAGGCCGACGACCTCGGCCGACCCGCCCATCGACTGCACGTAGAACGGCAAGAGCGGGATCACGATCCCGAAGCCGACCATGTCGAGGAGGACCGTGACGAAGACGAAGAACAGGACCCGGGACTGCATGGCGAGCAGGTCGGCGTAGCACGGAGTTTTCGTTGTTGCGATGCCGGGCTCGGGGCGCGGGGAGTGTCCCCGGGTCCGGAGTCGGATCGACGCTCGCGATGGCCGCTGAGCACATGACGGCGCGCGTGCGGTCGTGCTACGGGGGCGCATGGCGAACTTTGCGGTCGTTGGATCCGGGGCGTGGGGGACGGCGCTGGCGGCGCATGCGGCGCGGCTCGGGCATGTCACGACGCTTTGGGCGCTCGAGCCGGAGGTGGCTGAGGAGATCACCGGGCGCCACCTCAACTCGATCTACTTGCCCGAGATCCCGCTACCGCCGACGCTGCGCGCGTCGTCCGACGTCGCTTCGGCGGTCGACGGTGCCGACGTCGTGATTCTGGTGCCGCCGTCGTCGCATCTGCGGTCGGTCGCGGCGAAGGTCGCGCCGCTGCTCGGCGCGGAGACGCTCGTCGTCGTCGCGACGAAAGGCATCGAGGAAGGCAGCCTGAAGCTGATGTCCGAGGTGCTCTCCGAGACCGCGCCCGAGATCGTCGAGCGTCTCGTGTTCCTCTCCGGGCCGAGCTTCGCGAAGGAGGTGGCGCGCGGGCTCCCGACCGACGTCGTGGTCGCCTCCGAGGGCATGACGGCGGCGCGGACGGTGCAGGCGATGATCCACGCGCCGAACTTCCGCACGTACGCGAGCGGCGATCCGATCGGCGTGCAGGTCGGTGGTGCCATCAAGAACGTGCTCGCGGTCGCGACCGGCGCTTGTGACGGTCTCGGGTTCGGCGACAACGCGCGCGCCGCCGTGATCACCCGCGGGCTCGCCGAGATGACGCGCCTCGGAGTGGCGCTCGGCGCCAACCCGCTCACGTTCCTCGGGCTCTCCGGCGTCGGCGACCTCGTGCTGACCTGCGCCGGCGATCTCTCGCGCAACCGGACGCTCGGGAAGCAGCTCGCGGCCGGCGTCGACCCGAAGGAGTACCTCGCGAGCAAGCGCTCCGTCGCGGAGGGATTCTCCACCTCGGCCGCGGCACACGCGCTCGCGACCAAGCTCGGCGTCGAGATGCCGATCACCGAGAACGTCTACGAGGTGCTCCACCGCGGTCGTCCATTGAAGGACGCGGTGAAGACGCTCCTCGAGCGCACGCACAAAGACGAGCTCGCGGGCATTCAGTAGAGTTTCGGCCCCGTGCGCTTTTCGGGCGCGCGGCGCCCGAAAATGCTCCGATGGCTCTCGGCCCGCGGAGTGAATCCGGGGCGCCTCGCTTCCCACCTCATCGGGCGTCGAGCCCGCAGGTCCGGGGCTGACTCGGGCCGCCGACCACGCTACAAGGCGCCGCATCTCACACCGAGCCATCGTGCTCGCCGAGGAGGGTCATCCGCATGATGCATCGCAAGCTCGCCGTCGCCGCCGTCGTCGCCTTCACGCTCTGCACACCGCTCGCGGGTCGCGCCGCGGACACGTACGAGATCGACGCCGCCCACTCGAGCGTCCAGTTCTCCGTCCGGCACATGATGATCAGCAACGTGCACGGCGCGTTCACCGAGCTCTCCGGCAAGGCCGTCGGCGACGCCGCGAATCCGACGGCGACCACGGTGGAAGCGACGATCCAGGCCGCCTCCGTCGACACCCGGAACGAGAAGCGCGACGACCACCTGCGGAAGCCCGACTTCCTCGACGTCGCCAAGTTCCCCACGATCACCTTCAAGTCGACGAAGGTCGAGAAGGCGGGCGACGCCTGGAAGCTCCACGGCGATCTGACGCTCCACGGCGTCACCAAGCCCGTGGTGCTCGACGTGACCAACGTCACCGCACCGATGAAGGACCCGTGGGGCAACACGCGCGTCGGCGCGTCGGCCACCACGAAGATCAATCGTCAGGACTTCGGCATCGTCTTCAACAAGACGCTCGACGGCGGCGGGGTGCTCGTCGGTGACGAGATCGCGATCACCATCGACGTCGAGGTGGTGAAGAAGGGTTGAGCCCATCGAGTAGCGCTGAAGTCCGAGACGGACTGATCCCGGAGCTTCGAGGATCGGGGCAAAAAAATTAGGGCCCTGCGGCGGGACGTGGCAGGACGGCTCCGCGGCTCAGACGATCCTCGACTTCGCACCGCTCAAGGGCATGCCTGCGCAGGGTGGCGTAGCGGATCGTACGAGCCGCTCCGCCGTCCTGCCACGTCCCGCCACGATGCGCCGTTGCTTCGCGTTCGCCGGGGATGCGCCGCTGCTTCGCCTTCGCGCTCGCGACGGGAGCGCTACTCGCCTTGCGGTGCCAGGAGCGGCCATGGCTGTAGTGCTTCGAGGCGGGCGGCGGCGGCGAGGACGCGGAGGTCGTCGTGTCTTCGACCGACGATCTGCAAGCCGATCGGGCAGCCGTCGACCATTCCCGCGGGGACGGAAATCGCGGGGTGGCCGGTGAGGTTGAAGACGTAGGTTTGCGCGACCGTCGCGAGTGGGCTCACGTGGCGGCCGGCGATCACCGTCGGGGGTGGGCCCTCGGCGGCGAACGCGGGGATCGGCGTCGTCGGGAGCATCACGAGGTCGACCTGCTCGAAGATCGTGGCGAGCGATTGCACGGCGCCGTCCCGAACGACGGACGCGCGGCCGAGGTCGCGGGCGCTGGTGTTGCCGGCGACCGAGAACAGGAACCGCAGGAGCGGGTTCACCTCGTTCTCGCGCGCGGGGACGAAGGGCGCGTAGAGCTCGAGGAGGTCCGGTGCCATGAGCACGCGCCACGCTTCCTCCGGATCGGCGAGTACCACCGGAACGTCGGTCGCGACGAAACCGGCACCCGCGATCAATCGATCGGCGGCCGCGCGAACGACGCGCGCGACGTCCGCATCGCAGGCGCCGAATCCGAGGTCCGCGGTCCACGCGACGCGCGTGCCCGCGAGGTCGAATCCGGCGAGCGCGCTCTCGAACCTGAATCCGGGATGCGGCAGCGAGAGGGGATCGCGTTCGTCGGCGCCGACGGCGCAATCGAGGAGCCGTGCGGTGTCGCCGACGGTGCGCGTGACGACGCCGTAGTTCCGGACGTTCGGTAGGCCGACGTAGCGCGGTCCGCGCGGGATGCGGCCGTACGTGCCCTTGAACCCGACGAGCCCGGTGAACGCCGCCGGGATGCGCAGCGAACCGCCCGAGTCCGATCCCGTCGCGAACGGCACGAGACCGAGCGCCACGGCCGCCGCCGATCCGCCGCTCGAGCCGCCGGGCGTGCGGGCGGCATTCCACGGGTTCCGACAGACGCCGTGCAGCAGCGAGGCCGTGAACGAGGCGGCGCCCATCTCGGGCGACGCGGTCAAGCCGACCGGAATCGCGCCGGCACGCCGGAGGCGTGTGACGTGGGTCGACGTGGTCTCCGCGATCACGTCCTTGAAGACGAGCGCGCCGCGCGGGTGCGGCCAGCCGGCGACGTCTTCGAGCTCTTTCACGCCGAAGGGCACGCCCGCGAGCGGACCCGGATTCTCGCCGCGCGCGACGGCGGCGTCGACGGCGTCGGCCGCCGCGCGCGCGCCGTCGGCGTCCAGAAACACGAACGCCCCGATCGGCGGATCGAGGCGCGCGATGCGGTCGAGGTGATGCTCGAGGACGGCGCGAGCCCGCAGCGTGCCGGCGCGGACGGCGTCGGCGAGCGCGGCGACGGAGCGGGCGTGCGGCGCCGCGCTCACGCGATCGGAATCGTCTGCGAGGCGATCGGGACGTCGAGCGTCGCGAGCAGGGCGGCGAGCACGTCGTCGTGCTTGCCGCGACCGTCGATCTCCGCGAGGAGGCCCCGATCCCGGTAGTAGTCGAGGAGCGGCGCGGTGTCGCGCGCGTAGACTTCGAGGCGCTTCGCGATGACGTGCTCGTGGTCGTCGTCGCGCTGCTGGAGCGTGCCCCCACAGCTGTCGCAGGTGTCGTCTTTCGACGGAGGGTCGAGGACGACGTGATAGGGCGTGCTGCACTCACGGCAGGTGCGCCGGCCACTCAGGCGCTTCACGACCTCGTCCGTCGGAACGTTCAGGCCGCCGACCCGGTGCAGCGACCATCCGAGCTGTTGCAGCGCCCGATCGAGCGCCTGGGCTTGCGCGACCGTGCGTGGAAACCCGTCGAGGATGAACCCACGGGAGCAGTCCTCACGCTGGAGACGTCCTTCGATGATCGCGATGATGAGCTGGTCGGGCACGAGCGCGCCCCGATCCATATAGGCTCTGACCTCGCGTCCGAGTGCCGAGCCGCCGCGGATCTCTTCGCGCAGCATGTCGCCGGTCGAAATGGCGGGCACTTGGAGGCGTTGGGCGAGGCGGGAGGCTTGGGTGCCTTTGCCGGCGCCGGGGGGGCCCATCAGGATCAGGTTGAGTGCCATGCGAACACGCTCCTCTGTGGAGAAGAAGGATGGTCGAGCGGGTAGGTGGGGAAGACACATGTCATGCGATCGTGTCGTGGTCGAGTCCTATTTTTGCGTAGCGCCGGCGGTGGTTCTGGCGGCGCGATCGCGGGTGAGAACCGAGATGGCGCCGAGAGTTACGAGCCCGGGCCCGATGAAGATCGCCGTCAGGATCGGGACGATCACGAAGAGGCTCGTGTCGGTCGGCGTCGGCCGGCAGGGACCGCCCGCGAGCTCGGGGCCGCAGAGGACGCCGGTGATCGCGCTCGCCGCGACGGCGTTCCAGACGACGTGCTGGATGATCGCCAACACGAGACCGATCACCGGCACCACGACGCGACCCGGCCGGTCGCCGCCACCCGCCGCCCAGCCGAGCGCGGCGCCGGTCGTCGCGGTGAACGCGGCGTGGTTGCCGCCGGCGAGGAGCGCGCGCACGTAGACCGCGCGCAACAGTCCACCGGAGCCTCCCTGGAGCACGGCGAACGTCAGGTAGATGACGTTCTCGGTGAACGCGAACCCGATTCCGACGAGGGCGCCGTAGACGATGCCGTCGAGCGTGCCGTCGACGAGATGCCGCACGGCGGCGAGCAGCAGGAGGAGCGCCGCCGCCTTCGCGAGCTCCTCGACGACCGGCGCGCCGAACCCGCCGGCGAGCGGACGTCCGCCGCCATCCCCTGCGATCGTGTTCGCCCACGCGAGCAGCCACCCGTTCACGACGTGCGACACCGACGCCGCGAGCACCGCGCCGGCGAACAGCGCGCCCGCGAGCGCCCACCACGGTTCCGGGTGCCGGCGATCGATCCGCGTGACGAGCCACGCCCAGAGGAGCGCCGGCGCCGCGGCCGCGAGCACGATCTGCGACGGGATGCCGGAGAGCGCGCGGACGAACCACACGCTGGGCGCGATCGCGATCGCGACCGCGCATGCCGCGGTGGCGAGGCGCAGCGTCGGCGATCGGCGATCGGGCGTCGTCATGCCGCGCGCGACGCTCTAGCATCGGAGCCCGCGGGGCGTCGACCTCGCGGATGCGACCGGCTATGTCCCGTAGCCACTTCGTCGAACGCGGGGAGGGTGATGCATGAGTGACGCCACCACGGTCCAGGGACCTGCTTTGCGCGCGCGGACGCCGCTCGGCGCCGAGCTCCTGACGCGCGGGGTACGCGAGGCGGTCGAGCTGCTCGAGCCCGAGCCCGATCAAGCGGTCGCCGACGCGCTCACGGACTTCTACCCCGACCTCGCGTTGCAGATCCTCTGGCGGCTGCCGGAGGCGAAGCGCCGCAGCGTGTTCGCGCTCCTCCCGCCCGAGAAGCGCGCGCAGTGGACCCTGAACGTCGACTACCCCGAGGAGAGCGTCGGCCGGTTGATGGATCCGCCGCTCGGGGTGCTGCGTCCACAGCAGACGGTCACGGAGGCGATCGCCGAGCTTCGCGAGCTCGCCGGCCGGGCCATGGTCACGTACGGCTACGTGCTCGACGACGCCGGGAAGCTGCTCGGGGTGATCGTCTTCCGCGAGCTCCTCTTCGCCGATCCGCAACAGCGGCTCGAGCAGGTGATGCTGCGCGATCCGTTCTCGCTCGACCCGAACGAGCCGATCCTCGACGCGATGAAGGACGTGCTCCGCCGGCACTACCCCGTGTATCCGGTCTGCGAGGCCGACGGCCGCCTCGTCGGCATCGTGCGCGGGCAGACGCTCTTCGAGCACCAGGCGTTCGAGATCAGCGCGCAGTCCGGAAAGATGGTCGGTGTCGAGAAGGAGGAGCGCGTCTCGACGCCGTGGCAGCGGAGCCTGCGTTTCCGCCACCCCTGGCTCCAGTTCAACTTGCTCACGGCCTTCGTCGCCGCCGCCGTGGTCGGGGTCTTCGAGGAGACGATCGACAAGATCGTGGTCCTGGCGGTGTTCCTGCCCGTGCTCGCGGGCCAATCGGGGAACACCGGGTCCCAGGCGCTCGCGGTCACGATCCGCGGCATCACGCTCGGCGAGCTCACGTCCGCCGACGCGCGCCGGCTCGTCGCCAAGGAAGCCTGGCTCGGTTTCCTGAACGGGCTCGGGACCGGCCTCACGGCCGGGCTCGGCATGCTGTTCTTCTCGTACTCGAAGGGCGACGCCGATGCGCCGATGCTCGCGCTCATCGTCGTGCTCGCCATGATCGGCGCGTGCGTGTCGAGCGGTGTCTTCGGCGCCTTGGTGCCGCTCGTGCTGCGCCGCCTCGGCGCGGATCCCGCGACCGCGTCGAGCATCTTCCTCACCACCGCGACCGACGTCGCGAGCATGGGGCTCTTCCTCGGGTTGGCGACGGTCCTGCTGCTGTAACTGGAAGCCGCGTTCAGAAGCGGCGTGTGACCTGCCAGAAGACGACCGGGCCGCCGCCGGAGTAGCGACCCGGGATCGCGCGTGCCTCGCCGGCGTTGATTTTCCGGTCGTCGAAGATCCCGAGGCCGACCGCGGCGTCGATCGTCCACGCGCCGAGGTCGACGCCGCCTCCGCCGCCGAGAATCGTGTCGTTGAAGTCGGCGAGGAGCGGCGTCACCGAGCGCGGCTCGAGCGCGTTCTGCCCGCGCGCGACGCCGGCACGGAGCACCCCTTGCGGGTGCACGCGCCACTCGGCCCCGAGGCCCCAGCGGTAGACGTCCTGCGTCTCGGGCGCGAACGGGGTGTCGAGCGCCGGCGTGTCCTGGAAGCGGAACGTCGAGTTTTCGAAGGTCGAGCTGTCCGTCCAGCGCCCGAACGCCATCAGCGTGAGCGCCGGATGCGGCTGCCAGGACAGACCGAGCGCCAGCTGTTGCGGTACGTCGAAATCGAAGTGCAGATCCTCACGCTTGCCCCCGACGCCGACGGTGCCGCGGAGGTAGATCTTGCCCGGCGTCTTGTACGTGAGCCCGAGCTGCCATTGCGGATGGAATCGCCAGAGGGCACCGAGGGTCGCTTGCACGCCGGGGCCGCGGAGGCGCCAGCGCAGACTCTGGTCGGGCGCCGGCACGTGGTTCTTGAGGTCGCCGAAGAGCGGGTTCAACTCGACCCCGAGCGCGAGATCGTCGCGTGGACGCCACGCGACCGTCGGTGCGAGCGTGATGACGCCGAGCTCCGTGAACGAGTCGCGCGGCACACCGGCCTCGGGGTCGCGCTCGTAGTCGAACTTCGAGCCGACGGCGCCGAACATGCCGACGCCGATGGTCAGGTCGTGGCCGATCGGCATCGCGGCGCCGAGGCTCGGCGCGAGCGCGATGTTGTGCGTCGTCTCGTCGTAGCCGAAATCGGTCGAGAGCTCGCTCCGCATGAAAATGAGCCCGCCGCCGAGCGTGACCTGCGGATCGGGCAACAGCGAAAGTCCGGCCGGGTTCTGGAAGAACGCGCTCATCAGATCGGTCGGCGCGGCGGCGGTCGCGCCGGCGAGCGCCGAGTCGCGCGCGCCCGCGGTCGGCGCGAGGAGCTGACTCGCGCGGGCGGGCGTCGTCGTCGACAGCACCAGCACGGCGAGAAGACGCACCGCGAACCGACCCGAAACCCTGACGTGCATCCTCGACCTCCAGCCGCGGCCCGAGCACCAGCGACCGGCGGGGCGCGATAGTTGCCACAACGTCTTTCGCGGGGTCAACGCCGCCGCGCCTCCGTGTCGCCGCCTCCCTCGGTTGAAGGCGGGCGACGCTCGTGACGGTATGGGCGAATGCGCATCTACACGACCGCCCCGCTCGAGGATCCCCGCGACGCACGCGTCACGTTCCCCGCGCTCGAGCGCGCCGGCTACGACGGCGGCTTCAGCTTCGAGGCCAAGCACGATCCTTTCCTGCCGCTCGCCGTGGCCGCCGAGCACACTCGAACGCTGGAGCTCGGCACCGCGGTCGCGATCGCGTTCGCGCGGAACCCGATGACGCTCGCGAACCTCGGCTGGGATTTGCAGGCCCTGACGGGCGGCCGGTTTCTCCTCGGGCTCGGCACGCAGGTGCGGCCCCACATCGAGCGGCGCTTCAGCATGACGTGGTCGCATCCCGCGCGGCGCATGCGCGAGCTCGTGCAGGCGATCCGCGCGATCTGGGCACACTGGGAAGGCCGGGCGCCGCTCGCGTTCGCGGGCGAGTTCTATCGTCACACGATCATGATCCCCGCGTTCGATCCGGGCCCGAACCCGTTCGGGCCGCCGCCGATCTACCTCGGCGGGGTCGCGCCGCGCATGATCGAGGTCGCGGGCGAGGTCGCCGACGGCTTCATCGCGCACCCATTCGCCACCCGCCGCTCGCTCGAGGAGCACGTGTTTCCGGCGCTGGATCGTGGGCTCGCGCGCGCCGGCCGTACGCGCCGCGACATCCAGGTGATCTGCGCGACGATCGTCGTCACCGCCGAGCGCGAGGACGAGCTCACGCGCGTCCGCCGCGCGGTGAAGAAGCAACTCGCCTTCTACGGCTCGACGCCGGTATACCGCTCGACCCTCGATTTCCACGGCGCGGGCGACCTTCACGGCGAGCTGAACCGGCTTTCGAAGGAGGGCCGGTGGGACGCGATGACCGACTGCATCGACGACGCCCTCCTCGACGCGGTCGCGATCGTCCGGCCGCGGGCCGAGGTCGCGGCCGCGATCACGGCGCGGCTCGGTGACCTCGCGGACGGGGTGAGCCTCACGAACAACCGCGCGCCGGACGCGACCCACTGGGCCGACGTGGTGGCCGACCTCCGGGCGGCACGCGCGGCGGTGCCATCGGGCGGCCACCCGTCAAAAACGTAACGGTCGCGGCGGGCGTGAACGCCCGATCATTCGAGGGTTCGGACGGGCCGGGGAGGGCACAGCACTTGCTCTAGACTCGGCGTGCGGCACGACGAGGAGATTCGCGCGGCGCTCGAGAGCGAGGCGCGCCCGCTACTCCTCCGTCGCGTGTCCGTCGTCGTCGCGCTGTCGGCCGCCGGTATTCTCGCGGGCATGATCGCGGACGTGGCGATGGGACGGCCGCAGCCGATCCTGCTGTTGTCGTTCCGCTGGACGGCCGTTGCGACGTACGCCTTCACGCTCTTCGTGCTCGACCGTATCGGGGCGAGCGCCGAGTGGACGCGGGTGCGCGCGGCGGCAGTGATCGCCGCCGCGATCATGACCGTCGAGACGTCGGCGATCGACATGGCCGCGGGGCAGTCGGAGATGTCACTGCACGTCTACACCGTGCTGGGGCTCGGCGCCGCGATCGTGTTCCCGTGGGGACGCGCTGGCCAGGTCGTGCTCGTGGCCGTGAGCGCCCTCTGCCTGTCGGCGCACCTCGTGCTCGACCCGACGCTCTGGGCGCATTCTTCGAATCTCGTCCTCACGGTGGTCTCGACGCTCGCGGCTTCGGTGTATGCGGCGGGCACGCTCGAGGCGCAGCGGATGGCCCGCAAGCGCGTCGAGGTGCTCCAGGCGGGACAGAAGTCCGTGCTCGAGCTGGTCGCGCGCGACGCGCCGCTCCTCGAGATCCTCGACGAGACGTTGCGAGTCGTCGAGCAACAGGCCCCGGGCATGATCTGCTCGATCCTCCTCGTCGACGACGAGGCGGGTGTATTGCGGCACGCGGTGTCGCGCCGGCTCCCCGACGCGTACGTACGGGAGATGGAAGCGATCGCGATCGGCCCCGACGTCGGCTCGTGCGGGTCGGCCGCCTTCCATCGAAAGCGCGTCGTCGTGACCGACGTCGCGACCGATGCGCGCTGGGAAAGCTTCCGCGACCCGACGGCGAACGCCGGGCTCGCGGCGTGTTGGTCCGACCCTATCCTCGGCGCCGACGGAGCGCTGCTCGGCACGCTCGCGATGTACTACCGGACGGCGCGCGGGCCGGCGCCGCACGAGGTCGAGCTCATCGAGCTCGGGGCGCATCTCGCCGGCATCGCGGTGGAACGCAGTCAGGCACGCACCGATCTCGAGCGCTACGTCAACGCGCTCGACGCCGCGCGGGCGAAGGCCGAAGGGCAGGCGACCCAGCTCCGCGCCCAGACCGAGGAGCTCGCCCGCACCCGTGATCAGGCGCTGCACGCGGCGCGCGCCAAGTCCGAGTTCCTGGCCAACATGAGCCACGAGATCCGTACGCCGATGAACGGCATCATCGGCATGACGGACATCCTGCTCGAGACCGACCTCGACGCCGAGCAGCGCGAGCTCGCGCACACGATTCGGCGCTGCAACAACGCGCTGCTGACCGTCGTGAACGACGTCCTCGACTTTTCGAAGATCGAGGCGGGGAAGCTCGCGATCGAGCACGTACCCATGAATCTGCGCCTCCTGATCGAGGAGGTGACGACGCTGTTCGCGCAGCAGGCGCACGAGAAGGATCTCGAGATCGCGGCCGTGATTCCGCCCGGATTCCCCGAGCACGTGCTCGGCGACCCCGTGCGGCTCCGGCAGGTGCTGTCGAACCTCGTGGGCAACGCGATCAAGTTCACCGAGCGCGGCGAGGTCGTCGTGGAGGCGGAGGTGCGCTCGCATCGGGGACAGTGGGCCGCGATCGCGCTGCGCGTCCGCGACACGGGCATCGGCATTCCGTCCGATCGGCAGGCGGCCATCTTCGAGAGCTTCACGCAAGTGGACGGGAGCACGACGCGGCGCTACGGCGGCACCGGTCTCGGCCTCACGATCTGCCGCCAGTTGGTCGAGCTGATGGAGGGCAAGCTCAGCGTCGACAGCACGCTCGGTCTCGGCAGCACGTTCGCCGTCGACCTCACGTTCGAGAAGCAGTTGGTGGCGACGCGCGACGACGCGGTCTCGGTCGCGCTCGCGGATCTCCGGGTGCTCGTGGTCGACGACAACGCGACGAACCGCCGCATCGTCTGCCAACATCTGCGCTCGTGGGGCTGCCGGCCCGAGGAGGCGAACGGCGGCCCCGTCGCGCTTCGCATGCTGACCGATGCGCTCCGCGACGATCCATACGGCCTCGTGCTGCTCGACATGCAGATGCCGGGCATGGACGGGGCGCAGGTCGCGGCGCGGGTGCGTTCCGACTCCGCGCTCGCCGAGCTGCCGCTCATTCTCTTGTCGTCCATGGGCGCCCTGCGCGGCGGATCGGAAGGCGCGCGTGCCCTCGGCTTCGACGTCGCCGTGACCAAGCCGATCTGCCGCGCCGTGCTCGCCGAAACCGTGACCGCGGTGCTCGACCGCCGCATTCCCCGGGCGAGCGGCGCTCCGGCGCGCCTGCCGATGACGCGGACGCTCGACGTCCTGGTCGCCGAGGACAACTCGGTGAACCGCGACGTCATCCGGCAGATGCTCCAGCTGCTCGACTGTCGCGTCGAGAGCGCCGTGAACGGCCTCGAAGCCGTCGCGGCCGTTCGCCAGCATCACTTCGACGTCGTCCTGATGGACGTGCAGATGCCCGAGATGGACGGCATCGAGGCGACCAGGGAGATCCGCCGCCAGGAGGGCGCGGCAGGCGATCGCCGGGTCGCGATCATCGCGCTCACGGCGCACGCGCTGGAGGGCCAGCGGGAGCGGTGTCTCGCGGCGGGCATGGACGATTTCCTCGCGAAGCCGATCACGCTGGAGGCGCTGACGATGGCGCTGGCCCATCAGCGGGTGCGGTTGGAGCAGTCAGTGGCGCCGGTCGTTGCGACGGCGGCCCAAGTAGCCTGACCCAGCGTTCCCTGATTTCCGGCTCGACGGCTGGAAAGCCTGGATGGCAACGCTCCCGGGCGCGCCCGAGCCTGCGGCCGGTCGGATCCCTCGGCCCGCCTGGGCCCCCGGCGGCCGATCGCGGGTGTCATCTCGTGCGCGGATGGCATAGGGTTTCGCCATGCCGAAGCTCGTCGTGTCGTCGGGGAAGCCCGTGCCGCCTCCGCGGACGGTGCAGAAGTCCGCCAAGCTGGCCAACGTCTGTTACGACATCCGCGGTCCCGTGCTCGCGCGGGCGAAGCAGATGGAGGACGAGGGCCAGCGCATCATCAAGCTCAACATCGGCAACCCGGCGCCCTTCGGCTTCGACGCTCCCGAGGAGCTCGTGCAGGACGTGATCCACAACCTGCCGAGCGCGGCCGGCTACTGCGACTCGAAGGGACTCTTCGCGGCTCGCAAGGCCGTGATGCACTACACCCAGCAGAAGCACATCACCGGCGTCACGATCGAGGACATCTACATCGGGAACGGGGTGTCCGAGCTTATCGGCATCGCCATGCAGGGGCTCCTCAACAACGGGGACGAGGTGCTCGTGCCGGCGCCCGACTATCCACTCTGGACGGCGTCGGTGAGCCTCGCCGGCGGGACGGCGCGCCACTACCTCTGTGACGAAGGGGCCGGGTGGCTTCCCGACCTCGACGACATCCGCGCCAAGATCTCGCCGAGCACCCGCGCGATCGTCATCATCAATCCGAACAACCCGACCGGAGCGCTCTATCCCGACGACCTCCTCCGCGAGATCGTCGAGCTCGCGCGCCAGCACAACCTGATCGTCCTTGCCGACGAGATCTACGACAAGGTCCTTTACGACGGTGCGACGCACACCTCGATCGCGTCGCTCTCCGAGGACGTGCTGATGCTGACGTTCAACGGGCTTTCGAAGAACTACCGCGCGTGCGGCTACCGCGCCGGCTGGATGATCATCTCGGGCGACAAGTCGCGGGCGCAGGACTACATCGACGGCCTCAACATCCTGTCGTCGATGCGCCTCTGCGCGAACGTCCCGTCGCAGTACGCGATCCAGACGGCACTCGGCGGCTACCAGAGCATCGATGACCTCGTGCTGCCGACGGGCCGGCTCGGGAAGCAGCGCGACCTCGCGCACGACCTGATCACCTCGATTCCGGGCGTCAGCTGCGTGAAGCCGAAGGCCGCCCTCTATCTCTTTCCGAAGCTCGATCTCCGTCGCTATCCGATCGACGACGACCAGGCGTTCATCCTCGAGCTCCTCGAGGACCAGAAGGTGCTGGTCGTCCAGGGATCCGGGTTCAACTGGCCGAAGCCCGATCATTTCCGGATCGTCTTCCTGCCGAACGCCGACGACCTCACGGAAGCGATCGGCCGGATCGGGCGCTTTCTCGACCACTACCAGCGGCGCCACGGGAGCTGAGCCGGGGTGTAGCGCGAGCGCTCAAGCGGGCGCGACTTGTCGGGTCGGCCGGGGTCAGGCATTTACCTGACGTCCATGGCACGTATCGGGCTCGTCCTCGGCGCAGGCGGCGCCACCGGTCACGCGTTCCACATCGGGGTGTTGACCGCCCTGGAGGAGGCGACCGGCTGGGATCCCCGGTCGGCCGACGTCATCGTCGGCACGTCGGCGGGCGCCGTCATCGCGGCGTTGTTGCGGGGCGGGATGTCGCCGCGCGACCTCGCGGCGCGGGCGCTCGGCGAGACGCTCTCCGAGGAAGGGCAGGCGATCGCGAACGTGCTCGGGCGTCCCGAGCCGGCGCCCACCGCCGGCCCGGCAGGCTGGCTCGGATTCTTGGCCGCGGCCAACCCGTCGTACCTCCGGCGCGCGATCTCGCGGCCGTGGGAAACCAAGATCGGCGCGCTCGTCGCCGCCATGCTGCCGGAGGGTCGCATCGCGACCGATCATCTGGTCGGCGGCATCGGCCGCCTCTTCCCCTCGGAATGGGCGACGCGCCCGCTCTGGATCAACGCCGCCCGGCTCGACGACGGAACGTTGGTCACGTTCGGCCGCGATGGCGCCCCGGCCGCGAGCGTCGCGGCGGCAGTCGCGGCGTCGTGCGCCATCCCCGGCTACTACCGGCCGGTCGAGATCGACGGCGTTCGCTACGTCGACGGCGGCGTGCACTCACCGAGCAACGCCGACGTGCTCGCGGGTGAAGGCCTCGATCTCGTGATCGTCAGCTCGCCGATGTCGGCCGGCTTCGACGTCTTCCGTCCGACGGCGGACGGCCCGATGCGGGGATTCTGCCGGTTGCTGCTCCGTCGTGAGATGGCGCGCGTGCGCGCGACCGGGACGTCGATCATGGCGCTCGAGCCCGGACACGAGGAGCGCGCGCTCATGGGCGGCAGCGCGCTCGACGGCGCCAAGCGTCACGCGATCATCCGTCAGGCGCGCGGCACGGTGCTCGATCGCTTCGCGGATCCCGTGCGGAAGTCGCGCGTGCGGATTCTCGGCGCGACCAACGGCGCCGCCTCGCACGGGACCGTCGCCGATCCGAAGCCCGTGTCGCGGGTCGTCGAGCTCGGTGTTCCGGTGCACTACATCGACTACGGTGGCAGCGGTCCCGCGATGGTGCTCGTGCACGGGCTCGGGGGCGCGCACGTGAACTGGATGTCGGTCGGCGAGCGGCTCGCGCGCCACGCGCGCGTCGTCGCGATCGATCTACCCGGGTTCGGGCGCACCCCGACCGAGGGCGACTCCGCCTCGATCCACGCGAACCGCGCGCTCCTCACCCGGTTCGTCGAGCGCGTGATGGGCGGGTCGGCCGTGCTCGTCGGCAACTCGATGGGCGGCTTGATCTCGCTGATGACGGCGGCCGAGGCGCCCGAACGCGTGAACGGCCTCGTGCTCGTGAACCCGGCGTTGCCGGCCGCGCCCGGTGGCTTCTTCGATCTCGGCGTCGCGGCGATGTTCGCGGGCTACTGCCTTCCCGGCGTCGGCGAGCTCCTCATGACGGGCCGGAAGGCGCTCCTCGGCTCGGAGGGCTCGGTGCGGCAGATGCTCGAGTTCTGCTGCGTCGACGCCGGCCGCGTCGATCCCGAGGTCGTCGCGGCGACGATCGCGCTCTCGCAGGAGCGGACGAAGACCGCGGGCGGCAACGCCGCGTTCCTCTCGGCCGCGCGTTCGATCGTCATGACCGTGCTGCAACCCGGCGCCTTCGCCCGCATGATCGAGCGCATCAGCGCGCCGACGCTCCTGGTTCACGGCACGCACGATCGACTCGTGCCCGTCGCGGCCGCACGCGCGCTCGCGTCGCGCCGATCGGACTGGACGCTCGAGGTGTTCGAGAACATCGGCCACGTGCCGCAGCTCGAGGATCCCGAGGGCTTCGTCGCCGCCGTCGAGCGCTGGATGCGGCAGAGTGGCGAAGCGCTCTACGCGCGCACGGCGTCGTGAGAGGGCGCGGCGGCAACTGATGGACAAGGGCTATCTCTTGGAGCAGCTCGCCGACCGCTTGCGGGAGACCGCTCGCGGCGCGCGGCAGGCCATGGAGGCCGCGAACACCGAAGCGCGCGAGGGCGCGACGCCGGCCGAGCGCCGCGAGGACTCGCGGGTCGCGCAGGAGAACGCGGGACTCGCGCGCGGGCATCGCGAACGTCTCGCCCGCGTCACGAACGAGCTCGCCGCGCTCGAGAAGTTCCGCCCGCCCAAGTTCACGTCGAAGTCGCCGGTCACGCTCGGCGCGATCGTCGAGGTCGAGGACGGCGCCGAAGGGCGCACGCTGTTCATCGCGCCCGCCGGGGCGGGCCTCGAGCTCACCGGTCCGGGCGGCGACGGCTTCCTGTCGGTCGTCACGCCGACGTCGCCGATCGGCCGCGCCGTGATGGGCCGCCGCGTCGGCGACGAGGTCGAGGTGGTCGTGAACGGCGAGAGCAGCGACTGGACGGTGACGTTCATCGGCTGAGCGCCGATTCCCGCAGCCGGAACGTCCCGCGCCTCCCCCCGATGCGGTTGGCGTCGCGCCCGGCGTGTATCGCGTGAAGCTCGACGAGCCGACGAAGCATGCGTTCCGGGTCATGCCGGCGTCGGCGACCATCACGGTCGCCGGACCGGACGTGTTGGACGCGGATTTCGTGCTGACGCCGCGGTAGCGCGGCGATCACGATTCCGGCGTCGGCCTCGCTTGCGTGCTGTGATGGCACGCGGTGTGATGGCACTCGCAATTCGCGACCTCTTCTTCCATGGCCGCGGCGGTCGCGCAGTGGGCGCTACAGTACTCCTTGCCCTGGGTGTCGCAGTCACACGACTTGTGTCCGCATCGATGCATGGACGATCCCTCCTGTCTTCGTGACTGCCAGCGCGAAAAATCGAGAGCAACCCGCGGGTAGTCCGGGCGCTCGTCAGCGGATGCGGGCCGGGCTCGAGCCGGCGCCGAACAGGAAGCCGTGGAAATTCCCCCACGCCTTGCAGCTCGTGAGCACCAGCATCCACGGAAGGCTGGCGAGCAGGAGGCCGACACGGCGGCGCTTGGTCAGCACGTGGAAGGCCGCGCGTGCCGTCAGCAGCGGCGGCATGGCAACGCACGCGGCAAGCCGCACGGCACGCTCCAGACTCCCCATGCGCGCGAGCCGGAACGCGGCGATCGTCCGGCCGTCGTCGTAGTGGATGCGACACGTGGCGGCGACGCCGAGCGATTGCACGTGCTCGACCAGGATGCGGCCGTCGCTTCGCAGCTCCGCGCCGCGCGCATGCAGGTCCTCGTCGAGGAGCCATTCCATCATCCCGAGCTCGTCGGCGTCGCGCGCGACGCGCTCGTAGCAAGAGACGGCGGCACGCTTGTACGAGCAATTCGCCTGGAGCGCGATGGCGCGGCGGACGCGCGTGGGGACGGGCGGCATGCTGGCACCGTTCACGAGGAAGAAGCTCGCCCAGTCGATCAGGGTCGCGGTGGCGCCGTTCGCGACCGCACCGCCGATCGCGGCGGCGTCGGGATGGTCGCGATGCGCGGCGAGGATGCGCTCGCACCAATCGGGGGCGGCGACGCAATGATCCTCGGTGATCGCCACGATGGCGCCGGTCGACGCCGCGACGCACGCCGCGCGCAGCTGGAACACGCTCGCGCCCGGCCGGTGGATGAGACGCAGGCGCGGGTAGCGTGCGCGGATCTCGTCGGACATGCCCTCCGTGCTGCCGTCACCGAGGACGATCTCGCCTCCGACGGCCGCGATCTGCTCGCGCAGCGACTCGAGCAGCGGCCGCACCTCCGGCCACGGCTGCGTCGTCGCGGCGACGACGCTGAGCGGCAGTGCCGCCGCGGCCGCCGTGGTCACATCCGGAACACGCCGAACGACGTCGCGTCGATCGGCGCCGCGAGCGATGCGGCGAGACTCAAGCCGAGGGCGTCGCGGGTCTCGGCGGGGTCGAGGATGCCGTCGTCCCAGAGGCGCGCCGTCGAGTAGTAGGCGCTGCCCTCCTCGTCGTACTTGGCGAGGATCGGCGCCTGGAACTTCTTCTGCTCCTCGTCGCTCATCGTCTGCTTCTTGGCGGCGAGCTGCGCGAGCTTGACGGTGAGGAGCGTCGACGCCGCCTGCTCGCCGCCCATCACCGAGATCCGGCTCTGCGGCCACATGAAGAGGAAGCGCGGCGAATACGCGCGCCCGCACATGCCGTAGTTGCCGGCGCCGTACGAGTTGCCGACGATCACCGTGAGCTTCGGCACGTTCGCGTTGGCGACGGCGTTCACCATCTTGGCCCCGTCCTTCGCGATGCCGCCGTGCTCGTACTTCTTCCCGACCATGAAGCCGGTGATGTTCTGGAGGAATAGGATCGGGATCTTGCGGGCGCAGCAGAGCTCGACGAAGTGCGCGGCCTTGAGCGCCGACTCGGAGAAGAGGGCGCCGTTGTTGCCGAGGATCCCGACCGGATAGCCGTGCAGGTGCGCGAAACCGGTGACGATCGTCGGCGCGTACCGCGCTTTGAACTCGTGGAAGCGGCTGCCGTCGACGAGGCGCGCGATGAGCTCGCGGACGTCGTACTGCTTGCGGGGATCCTTCGGGACGATGCCGTAGATCTCGGCGGGATCGTACGCCGGCGGCTCCGGGGACTCGCGCGTCACGGAAAGTGCGGACGGGTGCGGGAGCGTCGTGAAGATGTCGCGCGCGATCTGGAGCGCGTGACGGTCGTCGCGCGCGAGGTGATCGGAGACGCCGGAGATGCGCGTGTGGACGTCGCCGCCGCCGAGCTCCTCCGCCGTGACGTCCTCGCCGGTGGCGGCCTTCACGAGCGGCGGGCCGCCGAGGAAGATCGTGCCGGTCCCGCGCACGATGACGGTCTCGTCGCTCATCGCCGGGACGTACGCGCCGCCGGCCGTGCACGAGCCCATCACGAGCGCGACCTGCGGGATCCCGAGCGCCGACATCCGGGCCTGGTTGTAGAAGATCCGGCCGAAGTGATCGCGGTCCGGGAAGACGTCGGCCTGGAGCGGCAGGAACGCGCCACCCGAATCGACGAGGTAGACGCACGGCAGCCGGTTCTCGAGCGCGATCTCCTGGGCGCGGAGGTGCTTCTTGACGGTCATCGGGTAGTACGTGCCGCCCTTGACCGTCGCGTCGTTGGCGACGATGACGCACGTCACGCCCTCGATCCGTCCGATGCCGGTCACCATCCCGGCACCCGGGGCGTCGTCGTCGTACAGCCCGCTGGCGGCAAGGGCCGACAGCTCGAGGAAGGCGGATCCGGGATCGATGAGCCGGTCGATCCGCTCGCGGACCGGCAGCTTGCCGCGCTCACGGTGGCGTGCGATCGAACGGTCGTCGCCGCCGGC
>DAIQBH010000098.1:0-20205 GCA_036781285.1 Thermodesulfobacteriota bacterium
CGTGCTCTCTGACGAGGCGCTCGACAACTACATCCTCGATCACGCGGCACGGCACGGGCTCTACAAGGAGCTCATCGACAAGGGCATCATCACGTTGACCACCAACCGCGCGTGGGAAGCGTACGACGAGCGGTTCGAGGCCGAGGGACTCGCCGACCTCGCGGCGAAGAAGGGGAGTCTCGGCGCCGCCGAGTGGCGCGAGCTCAACCTCCGCACGATGCAGAAGCTGCTCCCGGAGCGCGTGTACCACATCCAGAAGGACTTCGGCCGCATGGTCGACGACTGGCGGACGCGCCTCGCGGCCGGTGAGCCGCCGGCGACCCTCGACGCGAAGCTCGACGCCGTGAACGACCTCTTCCCGCACCGTCTCTTCGTCTACCAGCTCTCGTCCGCCGACGACGCCGCGCTGACCGAGCTCGCCCAGCTCGCCCGTGGCGGCGATGCCGCCGCGTTCCGCGCCAAGGCGGAGCCGTTCTTCCGGAGCGTCAGCAACGGAATCTATCCGGTCCGCGACGGCACGATCGACTACTGGGAGCTGACCGCGATCTGGGCCGCCGGCTCGCACGACGAGACGACGGCGTGGCGCGGCCGCCAGATCCCGCAGATCTCGACGCCGGGCGTGTGGCCGTTGATCCCCCGCGCGCACGGTCGGGGGATCACGGGGATGGTCGATTACATCTCGTCCGAGGGCTACTACGGCTTGAAGCCGATGCTGCCGTACGAGCACGGCGGCGGCATCTACTACAACGCGATCCACAACACCGGCATCAGCAACTGGATCGGCGGACACCCGCTCCTTCCGACCGCGTGGCGCACGCACACGGAAGGCAGCCGCAACGGCAAGCCGTTCAACCGCGTCGCGCTCACGAGCCGCGGCCCGGTGTCGCACGGCTGCACGCGGCTGAACGACGGGCACCTCGCCGAGCTCCGCGAGATGCTGCCCTCGAGGTCGTCGGACATGGAAGGCATCCGCACCTATCGCAACGTCTCGCAGTGCTACGACGTCTTCGATCCGAAGGGCGATGGCGACGATCGCGTGATGGGCGTGCAGTACTACATCGCGTTCCGCCATACGAAGTCGCGGGTGATGGAGCAGATCTGGTCGCAGAACGACCGCGAGAGCTTCTATCGCTGGCTCTACGACGACGACATGACCTACGGCCCGCTGAACGAGGTCGTGATCAAGGAAGGGTGCGAGGGTCGCTTCGTCGGCCGGAAGGCCCGCGAGGGCAAGCCGTTCCGGAACCTCAAGCTCTACGAGGCGCCGTACGAGCCGGAAACCGTCCAGATGTATCTCATCAAGGGCGTCGACACGTACTCGCGGGACGGCATGGAGTTCAACCGCGAGCTCCGCCGCGTCGGCCACGGCTACACGATCGACCGGAAGCTGCTCCGACTCCAGTAGACGCGGCGCTCACCGCACGACGACGTTCACGATCAGGAGCGACAGGTCGGCGCGCTTCCCGTCGCTCGTGACCTCGGCGACCCGCACCGCGAACTGCCCGGCGTCCACACCGCCGCCGCCCGTGACGGCGAAGCGGCAGAAGACGTCGAGCGGCAGCGGCAGCGCCTGTGCGCCGGCGACGAGGAGCCGCATCTCACCGGTGCCGCGGTCGCTCGCGACGACGAGCGTGCCCGTCCCCGCGTTGCAGTCGGCCTGTTGGCCGTCGGTCGCGAATTGGCCGACGGAACGCGGGTAATCGACGCGGACGTCGAATCCCTCGATGGCCGTGCGGGCGGTGGCGCGGAAGACGACGAGCGCCGTCCGGGCACCCGCGGCAGGTGCGCGCGGCGCGGGGGCCATCGGACCCGGCGGGCCACCGTCCGGTGCCGCGGCATCCGGTGCGCCGCCGTCGGGAACGAAGACGGGCGGGGCGGAGCGTTCGGGTGTCCGGAAAGCGCGGGCAGGGCGCGGGGCGATGGCCGTGGCGACGGCGCGCGGTGCGTCGGGAGCGACCTCGTCCGTGCGCATCGCGGGCACTGCCGATGCCGTCGCGGTCGTCAGGGAACGCATCGTCGGCGTCGCGGTCGGCCGCGGCGGCGTGCGCGTCGCGCTCGGCCGAGTCGCCGTGGGGCTCGTGGCCGGGGTCGGGACCGTACCGGCCGGAGACGGGGTCAGTGCCCGGCCGGCCGAAGGAACGAGCAACACCAACGCCCACGAGATCAAGGTGTTCCGCCAGATCCGCATCGCCATGAACCTCGACCTATCGCGACTGGAGGCGTTCGGCCACGACGGCCGGTATCGACGTCGGATGGCACGAACTGTCAATCGCATGTCGTCGGCCGTCAAGCGCGCAAGAGGCCGCACGCGTACACACGCTCCCCAAGGAGGATCGATCCATGGCGACACTCGACCGCTACCCCGAACCGCTCGACGCCCGTCACTGGGACCGCGCGCAACGTTTCGACACGACCTTCACCTGGGAGTACGACGACGGCCGCGACAAGCTGCTGAACCTCTACCGCAAGGGGAAGAAGCTCCAGTGGGACGCGGCCGACCGCATCGACTGGTCGCAGGACCTCGACCCGGAGAACCCGTCGGGTCTGCCGGACGCGGTGATCCCGATCCACGGGTCCGACGTCTGGAACGGCCTCACCGCCGCCGAGCAGGCGCGGGTCCGGACGCACTTCCAGGCCTGGCAGCTGTCGCAGTTCCTCCACGGCGAGCAGGGCGCGCTCGTCTGCACGGCGAAGATCGTGCAACAGGTACCGACGATCGACGCCAAGTTCTATGCCGCGACCCAGGTCGTGGACGAGGCTCGGCACGTCGAGGCGTATGCGCGGCTCCTGCACGAGAAATTCGACCTCGTGTACCCGATCAACCCGCACCTGAAGCAGCTGCTCGACGACACGCTCGCCGATGCGCGCTGGGACTTCACGTACCTCGGCATGCAGGTGCTGATCGAAGGCGTCGCGCTCGCCGCGTTCGGCATGATTCGCGACCAGGCAACGAACCCGCTCGCACGATCCGTCACCGCCTACGTCATGCAAGACGAGGCGCGCCACGTCGCCTTCGGCCGCTTGGCACTCCGCGACTACTATCCGCAGCTCACCGACAAGGAGCGCGACGAGCGCGAGGAGTTCATCGTCGAGGGCTGCTACCTGCTCCGCGACCGTTTCCTCGCCGAAGAGGTGTGGGAGACGCTCGGGCTCCCGGTCGAGGCGTGCAAGCGCTACACGGACCAGTCCGAGACGCTCCGGCTCTACCGCACGAGCCTCTTCACCCGCATCGTTCCGACCATCAAGGAGATCGGCCTCTGGGGCCCGCGCATCCGGAAGGCGTACGCCGACATGGGGATCCTCGGGTTCGCCGACGGCGACCTCGATGCGCTCGCGAACCGCGACGAGGAGATCGCGCTCGAGATGGACCGGCGGCGGGCGGACGTCGAGGCCGTTGCTGCGTTGGCGGTGGCCCAGAGCTGAGTCCGTCGTGGGTCAGCTCGGCCCGGCGATGCAGAGACGGTGTGGACGTCCGTTCAACGTCGTGAGGTCGGGGTGAATCCGGCGCGCAGCTGCCGCTGATGTGCTTTGGGGGTCGAGCCGGTCCAGCGGCGAAAGGCGCGGTCGAAGGCGGAGAGCTCGGAGTAGCCGACCAGGAAGGCGATTTCGGTGAGGTCGTTCTTCCCATCCGCGAGATAGCGGAGCGCGAGCTCGCGGCGGACGTCGTCGACGAGCCGCTTGTAGACGACGGCGTGCGCGCCGAGGCGGCGCTGGAGCGTGCGGACGCTGAGGCCGAGCCGTGCGGCGGTCGCCGCGATGGACGGGGGACCGTCGCAGACGCCGAGCGCGACGCTCTCGCGCACGCCCGCGAGCCAACCCCCGGCGTCCTTCGGTGCGGCGAGGGACTCGTCGAGGTGGCGCTGCACGATCGGCAGAAGCCGGCGGTCGGCGTTCGGCACCGGGCGCTCGAGGTCGCTCGCCGCGAACACGAGCGCGACCATCACCTCGGCGTCGAATCGGAACGGCACCGCGAGGATGCGGGAGTGCTCGCTCACGCGCGCCGGACGGGGATGGCCGAACAGCACTTGGCGGGGGCACCACTCCGCCCCGACGAGCCGCCGGACCAGGCGGAGACCCACGGCGGCGGCACCCTCCGCGTAGTGGCGCGAGCACGACCGCCCCTCGACCCCTACGTCGAGGACGAGCCGCGCGTCACCGCCCGCGATCTCGAGCCGGAGCCCGCCGTCGTCCCACTGCGTGCGCGCGTAACGCTCGAAGTTGGCGAGGGCGGTGTGCACTTTCGGCGCGTTCAGGATGGCGTACGACACCGTGCCCAGCGCGGCGAAATCGTACGTTTCCGCGAAGTGCAGGCCGAAGGCGTCGTCGCCGAGATCCTCGGCCGCCGCGTCGAAGAGCGCCACGATGCGCTCTGCCGGGAGCATGCGCTCGGGGTCAGCCAGGTCGTCCGGCCCGAGGCCCGCCGCCGCGAGCACACGCTCCGTGCGACCACCGCCGGCGGCCACCGCCTCGAGAAGGCCCGTCGCGGCCCCGGCGCGCATGCGGTTCGTCGGCATCGGCTCGGGGCCGACTCTCGATCACCCCTCCGCGCCGGGTCAAGCGGAGGGGGAACCCTAGACTCCGGCACCTACCCGTGGCAGTCCTCGCCCGAACGATCCCCACCCGAGGAGGGCCCGCCCATGAGCACCACGGAGCAGGAGTCACGGCAGGTCGCCGAGCAAGCGCGTGAGACCGAATGGGAGGGCCGCACGTTTCTGCGCGAGCTCTTCCTCGGGAAGCTGTCGCTGCCGCTCATCCATCCGTTCCCCATGGACGCCACGGTCGAGCGGCCGGAGTTCACGCGCTTCTACGAGGCGATGGAGACGTTCCTCCGGGACCAGGTGGACAGCGCCGCCATCGATCAGACCGGCGAGTATCCGGAGCACGTCATCGAAGGCCTCCGGAAGCTCGGCGCCTTCGGCATGAAGATCCCGACCGAGTACGGCGGGCTCGGCTTCACGGTGACCGAGTACTGCAAAGTGATGCAGCTGATCGGGTCGACCGACAACAACGTGAGTGCGCTGCTGTCGGCGCACCAGTCGATCGGCATTCCGCAGCCGCTGAAGCTCTTCGGCACGCCCGACCAGAAGAAGAAGTATCTGCCGCGTTGCGCGGCGGGCGCGATCTCGGCCTTCGCGCTCACCGAGCCCCACGTCGGGTCCGATCCCGCGAGCCTCTCGACGACCGCACGCCGCGAGGGCGATGATTTCGTGCTGAACGGCGAGAAGCTCTGGTGCACCGACGGGACGCTCGCCGAGCTCCTCGTCGTGATGGCGCGCGACCCGCAGACGAAGAAGATCAGCGCGTTCGTCGTCGAAACCGACTGGCCGGGCGTGAAGGTCGAGTACCGCTGTCGTTTCATGGGTCTCAAGGCCCTCGCCAACGGCGTCATCAGCTTCAAGGACGTTCGCGTCCCGCGCGAGAACCTGATCGGCGAGGAGGGCAAGGGCCTTCGCATCGCGCTCACCACCCTCAACACCGGCCGCCTCACGTTGCCGGCGTGTTGCGCAGGCATCGCGAAGCAATGCCTCAAGATCGCCCGCGGCTGGGCCAATGCACGGCAGCAGTGGGGACTTCCGATCTGGAAGCACGAGGCGGTCGGACACATCATCGCCGACATGGCGGCGACCACCTTCGCCATGGATTCGGTCTGGATGCTGGCCTCCGCGATGGCCGACCGCGGCGGCTACGACATCCGCCTCGAAGCCGCCGCCGCGAAGGAATGGAACACCGTCCGGTGCTGGGAGATCGTCGACAAGACGCTCCAGTTGCGCGGCGGCCGCGGCTACGAAACCGAAACGTCGCTCCAGGGCCGCGGCGAGCATCCGATCCCGGTCGAGCGCATGATGCGCGACTGCCGCATCAACCTCATCTTCGAGGGCTCGAGCGAGATCATGCATCTGTTCATGGCGCGCGAAGCGGTCGACAAACACCTCGAGGTCGCGGGCGCGATGATCGATCCGAAGAACGGCACGCGCCAGAAGGCGGCCGCGATGCCGGGGATCCTGGGATTCTACGCGAAGTGGTATCCCCCGCTCTGGCTGAAGGGCCTCGGCGGTTCGAACGACGCACTCGGCTGGGGCACGCTCGGGCCGCATTTGCGTTTCGTCGAGCGGAGCGCCCGCAAGCTCGCGCGCGAGAGCTTCCACGGGATGGCCGTTTACCAGGCCAAAATGGAGCGCAAGCAGGGCTTCCTCTTCCGCACCGTCGACATCGTGATGGAGCTCTTCGCGATGTCCGCGACGCTCTGTCGCGCGCGCCGGATGTACGACGAGCACCATGCCGACGCGGAATCGGCGCTCGAGCTCGCGGACCTCTTCTGCCGGAACGCGCGCCGCAAGGTGAATCGCCTCTTCCGCGAGCTCTGGAGCAACGACGACGCGATCAAGAACAAGGTCGCGTCGACCGTGATGGGCGGCCGCCACGCGTGGCTCGAGGGCGGCATCATGGACATGGGGCTCACCGACGCGGCATTTCAGACGCGCTCCCTCGTCCAGTCGCGCGCGAACCTCGAACGAGAGCAGGCCGCCGCGGGCTGAAGGAGGCGATGCGGTCAGCGCGGCGCGTGCGTGCGCCACGTCGCCCGGCGGCGGCAAGACGAAGCCCTGCCGCGGTGAGCGTGGCGCCTGGTCCGAGGGCGTCTCGTAACCGAGGCCTTCGAGCTTGCTCCGCGTTTCCGCGTCGATCGGCTGCGGTGCAGCGCCCCCGGCCGACCGGATCTGGACGGCGCGACGGCGCACGCGAAGCGAGCGGTAGCGCGTACGGAACGCCTCGAGCGCGGCCGCGGCCCGCGGATCGTCGAACGTCTTCTGGAACGCGTCGGGCGGCTCCGTCGGGTGACGAGGCAGGTCGATCCAGTAGAGATCTTCGACGCGCAACTGCTCGTCCGCCGCGACCCGGAGCATGGACCGCTCCGCCGCCGCCAGGCGCGGCGGGAAAAGCGGCCAGCGCCGCACGCGCATGATCTTGACGTCGCGCCACCAGAACGCCTCCTGCACGTTCGCGAGCTGGACCGGCAGGGTCCGGTCTTCCCCGATCCGGACGGAGCCCTCGAAGAGCCGGACGAGGCGCGAGAGGTCGATGCGGATGTCGCCGTCGTCGATCCCGCGAACGAGTGGCACCATGGTGCGTCCCGTGACCGGCTCGGGCGCGGGCAAGTCGAGCAGGTCGAGCACCGTGGGATACACGTCGGTCAACGACACGCGGCCCTCGACGACGCGGCCGGCGGGGAGCGTCCCCGGCAGTCGCAGCAGCAGGGGGATGCGCGTCAGCTCCTCGAACAGATTCCGACGATGCCCGATCCCACCGTGCTCGAAGAACTCGTCACCGTGATCGGAGACGACGATCACGAGCGTCCGCTTTCCTGGCCGAGCTGTGCGAGGCGCGCGAGCACGTGGTCGACGTGCTGGTCTACCCACGCGACCTCGCCGGCGCAGAGCGCCATCAGGTGCTCGGTGTCCCGCGGTGATGCCCGGCGGATCCATCTGTCGGTGTAACGGCGTCGGGCACCCCGATCGCCGGGTTCCCGAGGGAGTTCCGGCCCGTCATCGCGCCCCGGTAGTCGGGGTCGAAGCGGGTCAGGAAGGGTGCGGGTGGAATGTAATCGTAGTGGACGTCGAAGTAGTGGAGGAAGAGGAACCACGGCCTCTTCGCGCCGACGAGCCGGTCGAGCTCCGCGAGCCCCGCGCCGGTCACCTGCTCCGAGCTCACGTCGGCGTGCGAGAGCTTCCGCACCCGCTCGTAGCGCGCCCGACGCTGCCACATCCGCGACTCGGCGGTCGCCGCGTCACCCGCCGCGGACGCGCGGCTGATCTCGTCCGCGAAGCGGGCGAGCTCGCGCGACGCCTCGCCGACCTCCGTCCCGTACGCGGCGGTGTACCGATCGAACCCGGCGCCGAATCCCCACGACGGCTCCAGGTACGGACCCGAGAAGACACCCGCCGTCTGATAGCCGTTCGCGCGCAGGACGCCCGCGGAGGCTGTCGATCGAAACGAGCAGGACGTTCGGCGGCGGCGCGGGGGGCGTCTCGACCGCGGCGGCATGCGCGGCGGCGAGGAAGACGACGGCCGCGAGCAGGCAACGAACGAACGTGGCGCGAGAGGGCATGGGCGAATCCGGTCCCGCGGACGAGGCGACGAGACGCGTCGCGTAGCATCGCCCCCGCGACCTGTCGACCGTCGCAGGCGGGAGAAGAAGAGACTACAAGTGGGGTGCGATGGCGGAGCGGCGGGGGAGTGGACGGCGGCGCGGACGCGCCGTCCGACGCGGGGCGTGGGGCTCGGGACGGCACTGGCTCTGGCTCGCGTGCGAAGCGGTGGCGCTCGGCACGGCGGCGCTCGTCGCGGCGGTCGCGAGCCTCGGCCACGGCGCGGGACGATTCGCGGGCGTCGGCTTCTTCGCGCACCTCCTGCCGTTCGCCGCGGTCGCCGTCGCGTTCGGGCTCGCGCTCGCGCTGGCACTCCGCCTCTGGATCACGCTGCGCGTACGGCTCCGCGTCGCGTCGGCCGTCGCGCCCGCGTGCGTGGCCCTCCTCGTCGCCGCGGGCGCGCTCTGGTGGGCGACGCGGCCCGGTTTCCAGCTCGCGCTCTTGCGCTTGCGCACGGCGGTCGGCGGTACGGAAGAGGCCGAGCGGATGGCGATCGCGCACCAGGTGTTCGCCGCGTACAGGCGGGCCGATCGGCGAGCCCTCGCGAAGATGTTCGAGAGGGCGAAACCGTTCGAGCCGCTCGTGCACGAAGCGGCGGCCGCGTTCGGTGTCGACCCCGAGGTGCTGATGGGCGTCGGCGCTGCGGAGTCCTCCTTCCGACCGCGCACCAGCGCGGACGGCGGCCGCGGGCTCTTCCAGATCACGGCGCCGCCCGCCGACGCCGCCGCGGCAGTCGGCCGGCGTCTCGGCGTCGCAGCTCCGAATCCCGACGACCCGCGACAGAACGCCTGGCTCGCGGCGGCGACGCTCGAGCGCTATCTGGCGGAGATGAACGGCGACCTGTTCCTCGGGCTCCTCGCCTACAACATCGGTCCGAAGAACGGCGGCCTCCGCTCGATCATGGCCCAGTACGGCGCGCGCGACTTCGTGACGATCCAGCCCTACCTCCAGCTGCTGCCGCGCGACTATCCCGTGCGGGTGCTGTCGGCGGCGCTGGCCTATCGCCTATGGCGCGCCGATTCCGCGCTTCCGGCCTACGAGGTCGGCGACAACGCCGTCCGCATCCAGCGCCTCGGGGTCCCAGGGCTCTAGCGGGAAAGATTTTGTCTTGTGGCACAAAGGTATCTCTGTAGAATCTCGCATTGAATTCCCCATTTCCGACTCCTGGAGGCTTCCTCATGACTGGTCGCGCCATCCCCCACTCGAGACTGATCCCGGCCCTGGTGGTCGCGTTCGTGCTCACCCTGACCGCGGGTGTCCGACTCGCGGTCGCCGTCTGCGGCGACGGCCTCGTCGACGCGGGCGAGCAATGCGACGACACCGCCGGGTGTTGCACCTCCGAGTGCACGTTCGCGACCAAGGGGAGCGCGTGTCCCGACGAGGGTGAGTTCTGCACCCGCGACGTCTGTGACGGAAACGGCGCGTGCCTGCACGATGGGTCACCGCTCGACAGCTGCCTCGTCGCGCCCAAAGGCAAGCTCCTGATCGTCGACGACGCCGACGACACCAAGGACAAGCTGAAGCTCCAGATGATGAACGCCCCCGGGGTCGGCCCCGAGGATTTCGGGAACCCGATGAGCAGCGACACGTACCATGCGTGCATCTTCGGGCCGAACAGTCTGCTCATGGAGGCCCAGGTGAGCCCCGGCGGGCTGTGCGACGGAAAGCCTTGCTGGGCGGAGACGACGACCGGCTTCACGTACAAGGACAAGACCGGCATTCGCGACGGGATCACGGCTCTCAACCTGAAAGCGAGCGCGAAGCCGAAGACCAAAGTAACGGCGAAGGGGCAGGGGGCCGCGCTCGACGATCCCTCATTGCCCTTCCCGAGCCTGGTGATGGCGCAGATCGTGAACGCCCAGAACGGGCAGTGCTTCGAGACCTATTTCCTCGAGCAGTCGGCGGTGAAGAAGAACAGCAGTACGCAGTACGACGCGACGGCCGCGGCGCCCGGCTACGAGGTCCCGGGCCTTTCGACGGTCATTCGCCAGGATGATCTGTCCCCCTTCGTTCCCACCAGCCGCAGCTCGAGCGACGGGCCCCGGCTTCCCCCGTCCGGCCCCGACCCGACCAAGATCTACATCGAATCGATCACGTATGACGGCTCCGGGTGTCCGCCCGAAACCGTCGACGTCTCCCTCAACCCGGAGCGGACGGAATTTGCCCTCGCCTTCGGTGAGTTCGTCGCGAGCAAGGGACCCGGCATCCCCGCGAGCGAGGCTCTCAAACAGTGCCAGGTGAACCTCGACCTCAAGGTCCCGCAGGGCTGGCAGTACAGCGTCGCGACGATCGACTACCGTGGCTCCATGCAGCTGCCCAAGAAGATGAAGGCCGAGCAGCGCACCACCTACTATTTCGAGGGCGACGGCGAGCTCGCGACGGCCGACTCGCTCTTCAAAGGTCCAGTCACGCGGGACTACCTCATCCGCGACACGCTGCCGTACAGCACGGTCGTGTGGTCGTCGTGCGACAAGGTCCGGCCGCTGACGATCACGACCGAGCTCGAGCTCTTGGGCGGCACGACGGCGGGCGCGATTGCCGCCGACACGATGGACGGCCGGAACGCGTCGGTCCTCGAGCTGCGCTGGCAGGAATGCCCGTGAGCGCGGCTCAGTAGTAGCGCGCTTCGAGCACGTTCCCGTCGAGATCCCGGAAGTAGAACGCGGTGGGCGCCAGGCCCTGGGCACCGAAGGACTGCTGCATCGGCGCCGAGACGGCGACGCCGTTCGCTTCGAGCCGGCCGCGGAGCGCGCTCACATCGGCCTCGGACATCGCGAGGCACACGTGATTCACGGGATGGCCGGCGCTCGCGTTCGCCCCCGCCATCGCATCGACGACCGGGGCAGCCACTCGGGCCATGAGGTCGAGGATCGCGGTCGGTGAGATCCGCACGCTCGGGAAGGGGGCGGTGCCGGCACGGAACTCCTCGAGCCGCACGGGAGTGAGCCCGACCACGCGCTCGTAGAATTCGACGGCGCGCACGGGGTCGTCGGTCCAGAGCACGACGTGATCGAGCATGGCCTGCATGCGAACCTCCTTGCGGACCGAGCTTGGCGCGGGGCCGACGGCAAGTCCAGCACGTTTGCCTGGTGCAGTTTCGCGCTGGACCCGCTAAGGTCGGGCCTCATGACCGAGGTCATGCTGCTGATCCTCGCCGTCGCGTACTTCGCGCGCCGCGGTCGGGGAAAGCCCGTGACCAAGGACGCTCTCGGCGAGATGCTGTCGGGTGCGGTCACCGCGGGAATCATCACGACGGCGCAGCGCGACGCGCTCGTCGCGTACGGGGCGACGCACCAGCCGAGCGCGGGTCGTCTCGGCGGCGCCGGGTGGCTCGCCGTCTGTGCCGGGCTCTTCGTCGTCGCGGGCGTCTCCCTCTTGGTCGCGCGCAACTGGGAGGACATCGGTCCGACCGTCCGGGTGGGGGCGTTCCTCGTGTTGCTCCTGGGCGTGGGCGAGGCGGCGATCCGGAGCCGCGAGCGCTCGCTCGCGCTGGCGCTACCGCTCGAGCTCGTCTGGATGTTCCTGCCCCTCCTCGGGATCGGTCTCTACGGTCAGACGTTCCAGTTGAGTGGGGACGCGATCCAACCCTATCTCGCCTGGCTCGCGCTCGCGGCCCCGCTCGCGTGGCTGAGTCCGCGACCGGTGGTCGCGACGTTGCACACGGCGGGCCTCGTCATCGTTCTCTTTTGCGGAAACTACCTGATCGACGGCTTCAGCATGCTCGTCGGCAGCGGCGGCCCGGCCCGCGGCATGCTCGCCCTCACCGGCGAGCCGGCGAACCCGGCCGCCTGGGTCCTCTCGGTCGTCATCCTCGCCCTCACGGTGCTGCAAAGCCTCCGCCTCGTGCCGGAACATCACCGTCATCACTGCGTGGGCGTCGTCGCGGTGTGGGTCTTCGGAGTACTCATCGCTCCGACGCCCCTCCACGTCGAACACCCGGGGTGGATCATCCTCGCCGCGCTCTCGCTTGCGACACTCTGGGTCGTCGTCCTCGCGTACCTCGAGACGAGCTTCGAGGAGCGCGCCGCCGCGACCGCGATATGGCTGGGCTCGATCTACGTCCTGACGTTCCTCTGGCACATGACCGAGCCGGCCGACGGCGACGTCTCCCGTATCGGCGGCGGCGTGATCATCGGCGCGATCGCACTGGCGCTCGCTGCCACGGCCATGCTGCCACTGTCGCGCCTCAGCCCACGGCCGGGGTGGGGCCGCCTCGCGAAGCTGGCGCTGTCAGTGCCGATCGCGGTCGCGCTACTGTTCCTCGCGGACGACATGCAGCTCGTCTGGCTCGCGGCGGCCGCGATGAACGTCATCCTCTTCGCGATGGCGATCGGCCTCATGTGGCACGGATCCCTCGTGCACGAGCCCTCGCAGATCAATGCCGGGGTGTTGGTCCTCGTCGCCATGTTGATCACGCGGTTCCTCGACGTGTTCCGCAGCATGCTCCAGAGCGGGCTCGGCCTGATCGCCGCGGGAGCGTTGCTCGCGGGGCTCGCCTGGGCCCTCGAACGCACCCGCCGCCGCCTGATCGGAGGCCCCGCGTGACCCGCTGGCTCCGCATCGCCCTGCTGGCTCAGCTGGCGTTCTTCGGCGCCTGGGGCGTACGCCTCCTGACCTCACACACGGACGCCGCCATCGTGTGGCTCGCGACGGAGCCGGTCGATCCGCGCGATCTCCTGAGCGGTCACTACGTCGCGCTCCGATACGCGATGGGCTCGGCCGAGAGCGCTCGCTGCGCTGCGGATCTCCGTGAGACTGCGCCTCGCAGCGTGTGGGTCGAGCTGCTCATGGGAACCGAGACGGCGCTGACGGCCGAAGGCGTCACGACCCTCTGGGAGCCCGTGCAGTGCGTGGCGGAGCCGCCGCCGTCCACCGGAGTGTGGGTCCGCGGCGACCTCGACGCCGACGGCCGCATCACGTACGGCATCGAGCGGATGTTCGTCGCCGAGGACAGTGCGCTCCGTGAGGCGCGGAGCGGGAGCGTCGTCGCCAAAATCGGCGTGAACGACGACCACCAGCCGCGCATCCTCGCCCTCGTCGCCAAGAACGCGCCCACCGATGGCCCGACGGAGGAGCCATGAAGGGATTTCGCGTCGTCCTGGTCGCCGTCGCGGGCCTCGTGACGCTGCACGCTGGCACGGGATGCCGAGCGGCGACGGACCGCGCGCGCGTGTCGGCATCGGCCGCAGCAGATGGTTGGACGCCGACCGAGCTCGCGACGCTGACGGGGAAGACGTGGATGCTGCGCGAATGGAACCTGGGTGAGGCGGCGCCGGCCGAGCCCATGGTCACGCTGCGCTACGACGAGGGACGGTTCACGGGCCGGACGGGCTGCAACCGCTACAACGCCGCCGTCAGGCCGGGCACGGCACCCGGCACGATCACGCTCGGCGCCGTCGCCGCCACGCGCATGATGTGCCCCGAGCCCGCGGCCGGCATCGAAGCACGCTTCCTTGCCGCCTTGCCGGCAGCGCAGGCGGTCCATCTGCGGGACGGCAGGCTCGGGATCGCGTACGTCGGACCGAAGGGCGTCGCGACCCTCGTGTTCGACGAGATCCGCGCCGTCGCGAACTGACGAGCAAGCAGCAGAGAAACCCGCCGTCGAGGCGAGCGAGCGCGAAGCGAGAGCGGCGCCCGAGGAGCGAGCAGCGTAGTGGCTGTTGGGGCCCCCGTCAGCGGCGAACGACGCAGAGCAGGGCCTTCGTCGTGACGCGACACTCGTCGATCGCGCCGACGCGATCGATCCCGGTACCCGCGGCCGGGGGATCGGTCGTCAGCCGGAGGAGCAATGGCGGACCGAAGGGTTCCGTGATCGTCAGCCCCTTGAAGCGGAGGTCGAACCGGACGCGACCCGGCTTCGCCTTCAACGGATCGAAGCGTGCCGTCCACTCGCCGTCCGGTGTCTTGCAGGTGATCCGGCCGCTCTTCAGCGAGCGGCAGTCGCCCGCCACGAAGGTGAAGGTCCGATCGAGAGTGAGGCTGTCGATGACCTGAATCTCGGTACCGGACGCGGGGGCGAAGAACGCCCCCTCGCTCACCGCGACCTCGCCCTTGACGATGATCTCACCCTTGCCGGGCTTGCCGCTCCGCACGCGCGCGCGGCGAATTTCGAGCTCGGCGTCGATGTCGTCGCACGGGTCGCCGAGACCATCGCTGTCGATGTCGCTCTGATCCGCATTGTCGATCTCGGGACAGTTGTCGACGTCGTCGCAGACGCCGTCGCCGTCCTCATCCCCGCTCGCGCACGGGCCCCCGGTCGGCGCGGGACTCGGCGTGGAAACCGCGGTGGGCGTGGCTTCCGGCGTTGACGTCGCGACCGCGCTCGGCGTGATCGACGGGGTGGCCGACGGCGTGAGGCTCGGCGTGGCCGTCGTGGTCCCGGTCGGGGTCGCGTCGATCGTCGCCGTGGCGGTCGGGGTCGGCGTCGCGGTTTCCGTGGTCGTCGGTGTGGTCGTGGCCGTCGCGGTGGTCTCGGGCGATGCGGTCGTCGTCGGCGTCGGCTCGGCGCTCGCCGTGGCGCTCGTCGTTGCCGTCGCAACGGGGGTGACCGTAGCGGTCGCCGTCGGCTCCGGCGAAGGACTGTTCGTCACGGTCGGGGTCACGGTGACCGTAGCCGTCGTCGTGGCCGTCGGCACCGGAGTGAGCGTCGTGGTGGTCGTCGGGGCTGCCGTAGGGGTGCTCGTGACGATCGGCGTCGCCGTGAGCGTCGGAACGGCCGTCACGGTCGCGGTCGGCGTCGCGCCGCCCGTCGCGGTCGGCACCGGGGAGATCGTCGCGGTCACCGTCGGCACCGGCGTGACGGTGCTCGTCGCCGTCACCGCGGGCGTCGGCGTGAGAGTGGACGTCGACGTCGAAATGGCCGTACTCGTGACAGTCACGGTCGGGACCACGGTGATCGTCGCCGTCGTGGTCGGCACCGGCGTGATCGTACTCGTGATGGTCGCAACCGGCGTCGTGGTCGCGGTGGGAACAGGCGTCGGCGTCACGGTCGAGGTTTGCGCCGGCCCGGGAGTGGCCGTCAGCGTCGGGATCCCCCCCTGCGTCGCGGTGACCGTCGGCGTCGCCGTGCGCGTCGCCGTCGGCGTCGCGGTGCGCGTCGGGGTCGGGGTCCGCGTCGCCGTACGCTGCGGCGTCGGGGTCGGCGTCACGCAGAGGAACGCCGAGCACGTCGCGTTACAGCAGGCGCCATCGGCGCCCGCGCCGTTGTCGCACACCTCGCCGAGCTGGCGCACGTTGTCGCCGCACACGGGGCAATTCGGATACGGCCCGGTCGCGATCACGCTGTCGATCCGCGGGGGGTTGAATACCACTCCGCTACCGATGATCGGATTTGCGCCGGCTGGATGGATCGTCGTGATCGTTCCGCCGGGGGTCGCGAGGTACTGAGAGCTGCCGCCGAGGGTCATCGCGCGCTTCGAGATGAGGTCGATCGAAGCGCCGCCGGTGAAACCGTTGAAGGTGCCCGCGGACCCGTCGACCTTCGTGCCGGCGGCGACGGAGAGCCCGCAGCCCGCCAGCACGATCGACTGGCGTGTCGCGTTCGCGGTGCCACCGGTGGCGATCACGTTCTTTTGCACCGAGAGCAGGCCCGCGTTCCCGGCGTCGGTGGCGATACCCGCCTCGAAGTCGACGTAGCCGCCGTCACCGGAGGCCGCCGAGGCGTTGGCGTTGACGACTCCGTTCACCGTGATCGCGCGTCCGGCGTTACCCGAAACCTCGCCGCCCGCCGCCGTGCCGATCGCGTTGATCGTGGCGGTGATGGTGAGATCACGACCGGCCGAGAGGTCGACGGTGCCGCCGTCGCCACCGAGATTACCGCTCCGCAACGAAACGATGCCGCCGAGCTCGATGTCGCCGTCGGTCGGACCCACCGTGAAGAAGCTGGCATCACCCGAATCGAGGGTGACGGTGCCGCCCGACGAGTCGAAATTGATGCCGGCATCCGCGCGAATCACCACCCCGCTTCCGAAGAAGCGGATACTCCCGAGCGCCAGCACGTCGACCTCGCCACCGTCACCCGCGAACTGATCGGTATAGCTGCCGCGGAGGAGCAGCGACGCACCGTTCACGTCCACGTTGCCGCCGGCGACGACGCCGCCGATCTCGTCGGCTCCCGCCGTCAGGCTGATGAACCCGCCGAAGCCGGCACCCACCTTGCTGTCCGCGTCGATGGAGCCGATGAGGGTGATGTGATCGCCGGCGAACGCGGCGAACTCGCCGCCGTCGCCGCCGCCGCCGCTGACGTCCACCGGCTTGTTCACGACGATGTTGCGCGCCGCCGTGACGTCGACGATGCCGCCAGTTCCCTGGTTGGCGCCCCTCATCACGATCTCTCCGGAGAACGTGACGGTCCCAGTGTCGGACACGACTTCGAGCTCGCCGCCGTCCGTGAAGTTCATGCCGAGATCGGGGAAGGACGTGATGCCGAGCCCGTTCATAAGCGAACCCCCGGCGAGCAGGATGTCGCCGGCCGCGTCGAGCCGGATGAGACCGGCGCTGTCACCGGTCACGTCGATCTGGCCGTCGACCCGGATGGTACCCGAGCTCGCCAGCGAGACGAGCCCGCCCGGACCGATCGGCTCGGGGAATCCGTTGACGGTCCCGAGCGCGAAGTCGCCGCGCGCTTTCAGGCGGCCGGTGTCCGTGATCGTGATGTTGCCGGCGTTCACGACGCGGATGAACGTGCGCTTGATCTGGAAATTCTTCTCGATGCTGAGGGCGCGTCCCCCGAGGTCGAACTCGCAGCCTTGATTCACGACCTCGATCGGGTCGGTCAAGCGCACGAGCGCGGCGGTGCACACGCCGTTCGCGCACAGAACGTCCTGCGTGTTCTGGAGTGCGTTGGCGGTGCAAGTCTCCGAGACGGCATGAGCGTCCCCGACGACCCCGAGCCACGTCAGGAGCGCGAAGATGGCGATGCCACGGCGGAGCGAGAATGGATGCACGGTCGGCTTGAACCCGGGACGGCAGTTTCGGTGCATTCGCGTCTATCTGCCGCGCACGAGTCAGGTCAAGTCGACCCGCGGAGATGTCGCGTCGACGCCGCGCTCGTCGTCGGTCGATCGCGGCGGAAGCGCACGATCGCCTCGTCCGTGACGCCGCGGATCCGCGTCACGGACGTCTTCGCTCCAAAACACGGACGGCCGGCGCGCTCCGCAGAGCGACACCGGCCGTCGGGTGGGTCGAGTGGGCGCCTTCGCGCCGGGCGAAACCTTACGGGATCGGGACGAGATTCACGTAGAGCTGGAGGAACTCGCCCGAACGCGCGACGCGTAGACCCGAGAGCTGCATCCCGAAGAACTCGGGCAGTGGGAAGCTGCCGAGCCCGCCGGCCAACGACGGAATCAGCGTCGCGATCAGCGGCGGCAGGACGTCGACCTCGAGCGCCGCCTCGTTCACACCGAGCGTGTTCTTGAGCACCGCGACGGTGATGTCGCTCGTTTCGGGCGTCGACAGGTTGAAATTCAACCCGCCGCTCGCGAACGTGAAGTTCATCCCGAGCTCGGCGTCGACGGCTCCGCGGAGCACCTCGAGGTTGCTGCCGTCGTGCTTGACGATCGACACCGTGAGGTGGGCCATCTTGAGGGTCGCGAGCTCGCCGGCGGGACCGGCCGTCGCGAGGACGACAGGCGCGATCGTCGGCCGCACGTCGATCCGGAACGGCGTCGCAGGATGGTAGACGCCGAACTCGGGCATGATGGCCGCGAGCACGCCCGCGGTGAGCGGCACGGGACCGCTGCCGAGATCGAGGCTGCTGATGCTCGTGACCAACAGACCACATTCCGTCTGCGCCTTCAGGAGCTGATTGAAGCCTTCGCTCGAGATCGCGATGGCGAGCCCGTAGGGCACGTTGGTGACCGGGGTGTTGGTCGGGAACGTCGGCGTGCCCTCGTTGACGGCGAGCGAGGCCGTGAGGTTCGGCGCGCCCGCGGGCGGCTGGCACTGCCCAGGGTTCGACCCGATCGACGACGTGAACTTGCCGTCGGAAATGAAATTGATGCCGTTCACGTCCTCGGTGACGGCGTTGAGCGGCGACTCGAAGTTGACGCTCAAGGCTTGGCCGACCGGACCGGCGATGGTGATGCCGGCGAGCGCCGTCTCGACCGCGTCGGCGATCGGACCGTCGAGCGGGCCCGCCCCGTCGGGGTCGTTCAAGAAGTCCGCCATGGCGTCGATCGTCAGCTGCTCGAGATCCGGCAGGAACGCTTGGATGATCGACCCGATGACCGGCAAGTCGCACGTGCCGCCGTAGCTCGCCGTGAACGTGGTGAAATCCACGTCCAACGCGCCGACCTGCACGACGTCGATGTTCGCGGGATCGCCGGCCTGCGGCGAAAGAGCGTAGTCGCCACCGAAGAACGCCGAGTCGGCGTGGATCGCGATGTCGCAGCTCGGCACGACGCCCGAGCCGCTCAGGTACACGTTCACGCGAATGTCGTTCACCGTGATGTCCGCCGCGACCTGATTCGTGAGCGAATCGGCCGCGAACGCGAAGCTCGAGAACGACGGGGGCGGGTTGGCGACGGTGACGGTCGCGCGGCCGAGGCAGCCGAGGAAGCCACCGTCGACGAAGCACTCGTTGTTGATGAGCACCGTGCCGACCGGCACCAGATCGGCGAGGTTCAGGTCGCCACCGGCGAGATCGGCCATCAACGGCTCGACGGTATTGAGGCCGTGGTCGGTGATGCGGAGCCCGACGCTCGACGGCGAGTTGGCGCCGTCCGCGATCGAGGCGCCCCGAATGACGACGACCCGCGCGTTCGCGGCGCTGCCGTTCACGGTGTCCACGACCCGGGCACGGATCGGGTTGAAGACCGCGCTCGCCGAGAGCGCCACGGTCGTCGAGAACGACCCGTTCGGCTGCACGGCCACCGACACGCCGTTGACGGTCAGGGAGGCCTGCGCCTGGGGCAGGTTGGTGATCTGACCCGTCACCGTCGTCGAGGTCGCCGTCGTGAAGATGCCGTGGGCGGGCGACGTGATCGAGATGCTGAACGGCGTGCAGACGCTCGGCTGTCCGGTGCAGACGAACCCGGGCTCGACCGTACAGGTCGGGCTACAGCCGTCGCCGAGCACGGTGTTGTCGTCGTCGCAGACCTCGTTGCCGCGCAGGAGACCGTCACCGCAGACCGGATCGCAATCGCTCGGCTCGTCCTCGCACGTCCAACCGTTCTCGACCGTGCAGGTGGCGCTGCACCCGTCGCCGGGAAGCACGTTCTCGTCGTCGCACGCCTCGGTGCCGAAGAGGAGCCCGTCGCCGCAGACCGCGGCGCAGACGCTCGGCTGGCCGACACACAGGTACCCGTCCTCCACGCTACAGACGGCGCTACAGCCGTCGCCCGACGTGGCGTTGCTGTCGTCACAAACCTCGTCGCCGCGGAGCAGGCCGTCGCCGCAGACCGAGATACAGTTCGTCGGCTGACCGGTGCACTGCCAGCCGCTCTCGAAGGTGCAGGTGGCGCTACAGCCGTCGCCCGGCGTCAGGCCGCCGTCGTCGCATTGCTCACCCGGACGGATGATGCCGTCGCCGCACACGGTCGTGCAGACGCTCGGCTCGCCGATGCAGCCCCAGCCGTTCTCGATCTGACACGTGCTGTTGCAGCCGTCGCCGTTCGCGAGGTTGCCCTGGTCGCAGCTCTCGGTGCCGCGGAGCAAGCCGTCGCCGCAGATCGGGCTACAACCGGTCGGCTGGTTGCCGTTGCAGCTCCAGCCGGTTTCGATGGTGCAAAGCGGGCTACAGCCGTCACCCGGGAGGAGCCCGCCGTCGTCGCAGATCTCGCCGGGCTTCTTGAGGCCGTCGCCGCAGATCGCGGTGCAGATGCTCGGCGCGCCGAGGCAGGTGTATCCCGTCTCGATCTGGCAGGTCGCACTACAGCCGTCGTTGGGGGCGAGGTTGCCGTCGTCGCAGACCTCGCCGTCCGTGAGCAGGCCGTCGCCGCAGACGGCCGCGCAGGTGCTCGGCTCGCCCGTACAACCCCAACCGAGCTCGACGGTGCAGAGCGGGCTACAGCCGTCACCGGGCAGGTTGTTGCCGTCGTCGCACTCCTCGTCGCCGAGGAAG
>DAIQBH010000099.1:0-20144 GCA_036781285.1 Thermodesulfobacteriota bacterium
GACTATCGCGCGCTCCCGGCCGAGGTCGACCTCGCGCGCTACCCGGCGTACTTCCGGCGCACGTTCCACTGGCAGACCGACGGCTACTTCAGCCGCCGCTCGGCCGAGCTCTACGACGTCGGCGTCGAGCTGCTCTTCGCGGGCACCGCCGACATCATGCGCCGCCAGGTGATCCCGCCCATTACTCGGGCGCTCGCCCCCGGCTCGCTACCGCACGACACTCGGCTTCTGGATGTCGCGTGCGGCACCGGCCGGACGCTCGCGTAGATCGCGACCGCGCATCCCTATCTGCGGTTCACCGCGCTCGATCTGAGCCCGTACTACCTCCAGGAGGCGCGCGAGGCGCTGGCCGACCTGCCCGACGTGTCCTTCGCCGCCGAGAACGCCGAATCCCTGCCCTTCCGCGACGAGCTCTTCGGCATCGTAACCTGCGTCTACCTCTTCCACGAGCTGCCGCGGCCGGCGCGGCGGAAAGTGATCGCCGAGGCCTTCCGCGTGCTCGAGCCGGGCGGACTCTTCGTCATCGAGGACTCGGCCCAGCTCGCCGAGAGCGGCGAGCTCGCGTTCTTCCTCGGCCGCTTCGCCATGGAGTTCCACGAACCGTTCTACCGCGATTACCTCGAGGACGACCTCGCCGGCGCGCTCGCCGACGCGGGGTTCGTGGTCGAGAGCGTCGAGCCGCACTACGTCGCCAAAGTCTTCGTGGCGCGGAAACCATAGGAGGCACCACCGCGTGACGTGCGGCAACTTTTCAACGGAGTCCGACGGCTCCGTCCCCCTATACTCCGGCCTCCGGCCGATGGCACCGCAGTTGCTGTCCCGTTCGCTCATGCGCTTGCCTCTCGAGTCTCGATCCCTCACTTGGCTGATCACTTGCGCGGTTGCGGCCGTCGTCGCGACCGGTTGCGTCGCGCCGCCGAAGAAGGTCGTGACGCTGAGGCCCCCGGGGACCCAGGCGAAGAAGCCGGCGGCACCCGAGCCGCTGCTCGGCCCCCTGCCGCCCGCGAGCGACAAGATCATCAAGGCGAGCTCGTTCACCGCGTACATCCCGCGTGACGGCGAGGTACCCGGCGTCGTCGGCAAGCTCGGCCGCTACAAGGTGTCCGCAGGCCAGAACCTCCTCGACATCGCGCGCGAGGGCGGGCTCGGCTTCCGCGAGCTCCGCGACGCGAACCCGAAGGTCGACGAATGGGAGCCGCATGCGGGCGTCGAGCTCACCATGCCGACCCGCCGGATCCTGCCGCGGCCGACACGCTGGGAAGGGCTCGTCATCAACATCCCCGAGTTCCGTCTCTATCTCTTCCCGGTCGACACGCGGCCGGGCGAGCGCGAGCCGGTCATGACCTGGCCGGTCGGCATCGGCGCCGAGTACGCGCAGAGCCCGATCCGCCAGTTCCGCGTGAAGTCCAAGGACGAGAAGCCGACCTGGGTCGTGCCCGACTCGATCTACGCCAAGATGGAAGAGCCGAAGCGCGTCGTGCCGCCCGGCCCCGACAATCCCCTCGGCGACTATCGCATCCGGCTCGACTTCGACCTCTACGCGATCCACGGCACCAACGACCCGTGGAGCGTCGGCCGGCTCACCACCCACGGCTGCGTCCGCCTCTACCCGGAGGACATCGAGTACGTGTACCAGATCGTCGACCGCGGTTACCCGGGCGAGTTCGTGTACCAGCCGGTGAAGGTCGGCGAGCGCAAGGGTCGCGTCTTCGTCGAGGTCCACATGGACGTCTACGAGATGTTCGAGGATCTCCAGGCGCACGCGCGGAGCGTCGTCGCCAAGGCGGGTCTCGATTCCCGCATCGACCCGGAACGCCTCGCGATCGCCGTGCGACAGCAGCTCGGCGTGCCGATCGACGTCACACGCGACGGCGGGCAGGCGGCAGCCGACGACGCGAGCGACGACCAGGTCGCGACCGGCGAGTAGCGAGCAGGCTGGCCAGCCGCCGGCGTCACGCCCGCGGCGACGCCGGCCACGCGCCCGTGTCCGCGAGCTGGCGGGCGTAGTCGGGCCGCGACCACGTGAACGGCAGCACGGCCGGCAGCCACATCCCGGATTCGAGCGTCACCACGAGCAGGCGCTCGGCGCCGGCGAACGACGCGAGCTCCGGGCCGTCCCACACGATCGCGGCGGCGCCGGTCAGCTGGAGAACGTCGCCGTGCTCGAAGTCGGGCACGGTCACGCCGATCCGCGGATTGGCGGTGACGTTCCCGAGGGTGTTGAAGAGGAAGTTGCCGCGGAAGTCGGGCAGCACGAGCACCGTGGCACCGTCGGATTCGTCCACCCGCACGAAGCCCGGCTTCCCGCCGCGATGCGAGACGTCGACGCCTTGGGAACCGGCGTGCCCCCGCGCGTCCGCTGAGGCCGACGCCACGAAGAGCGTATCGGCCCGCTCGACGAGGGCGCGCGCCGCCGCGTCGAGTCGCGGGCCGAGTACGCTCGGCGCGCGCCGCTCGCGCTCCTGCACCGGTGCCCGGCGCCTCTCCGGCGTTCGCGCCTGGATGTACTGCGGGCAGTTGCCGAAGCTCTGATCGACCGTGACGGTGAAGCCGCGGGCGTCGAGCGCCGTCACGGTGCCGTTCAGCCGGTTCCGGCGGCGGGTCGGGAGCTCGATGCCGAGGAGGCCGAGCGGCGCGCCGATCATCAGGCTCGACGCGAGCGGATCCCCCGGCGCCGGCACCGCGTCGATCCGGAGCGTGCGCTCGTCGACGGCGCGCGTGAACCCCGGCGGGCCGACGAGGATGGAAGCCCACGGTCGTCGATCGTCGTCGAGGCTGCCGACGATCACCATCGGGAGCTTCGCGAACAGCTCACGATGGTCGGGCAACATGAAGGTCCGGATCACGACCCGCCCGACGCGGTCGATCGCCTCGCGCACGCCGCACCGCTCCTGCACGGCGATCTCGCCGGCGTGGAACGGCGACGGTCCCGACTCCTCGTGCTCACTCATGGGCGCACCGTAGCCATCCGACCGTCGCGCGAGAACCCGCGCGGTTGACACTTCTCCGTTGCGATGGGTGGAATGATCCGATGGACCGCTTCGAGAGCATGCGCGTCTTCGCGGCGGTCGCGAGCGCGCGGAGCTTCGCGCAGGCGGCGCGCGCGCTCGGCCTGTCGGCGCCCGCCGTCAGCCGCGCGGTCGTCGCCCTCGAGACCCACCTCGGCGCGCAGCTCCTCCGCCGCACCACGCGGAGCGTGACGCTCACCGAGGCAGGCGTCCGCTACCATGCCGACTGCACGCGCATCCTCGCCGACGTCGGGACGGCCGAAGCCGACGCGACCGGCGCGCACGCCCGGCCGCAGGGCGAGCTGACCGTGACCGCGCCCCGCATGTTCGGCCGCATGCACGTGGCGCCGCTCCTCGTCGCGTTCCTCGCCCGGCACCCGTCGATCACCGTGCGCGCGTTCTTCGCCGACCACATCGTCCACCTGCTCGACGACGGCTACGACGTGGCCCTCCGCATCGCGCGGCTGCCCGACTCCGGCCTGACGGCGATCCGGGTCGGCCACGTGCGGCGGGTCGTGGTGGCAACGCCGGAGTATTTGCGCGCGCAGGGCGTGCCGCGCACGCCCGCCGACCTCGAACGCCACGCGACGATCGGCTACGCGGCCGGCGCCGCCCCGCTTCCCGCCTGGGAATTCCGGAGCGGCGGGAAGAAGCTCACCGTCACGCCGCGCTCGCGCTTCGTCACCAACAGCAACGAAACGGCGCTCGCCGCCGCGCTGGCAGGCCACGGCCTCGCCCGCGCGCTCTCGTACCAGGTGGCCGACGAGGTCGCCGCCGGCCGCCTGCGCGTCGTGCTGGCGCGCCACGAGTTGCCGCCGATTCCGGTCCAGCTCGTGCACGCCGGCGGCCGCACGCCGCCCGCGAAGGTCCGCGCGTTCGTCGAGCTCGCGGCCGCCGAGCTCCGCCGAATTCCCGTCCTTCGCGGCAAGCTGCCGGCGCCGAAGCCGCGACGCTGACGCGTCGAGCGACGCCGCGCCCAGAAGCTCGGTATCCGCGTCAGTCGGCGGATCGCCGGACGTGAGCTCGCGCGCGCTCGGCGATCGCAGCGGCGGCGACGCGATGTCCTGCCGGCGTCCAATGCGTATCCCATTCCGCGAAATAGAGGAGGGATTCCTTCGTGGCCGCGTCCGTGAGAACGGCGGTCAGATCCAGGAACTGGACCTCGGGGAGATCCCGGCGAAGCGTCGCTTCCAGCCTTTGCGGCAGGTCGTCGATCACCCATCGGGGCGGCTCGGCGTCCGCATCGAAGCTCGTGAGGTCTCGGTAGACGCGGAGCTTCGTCGGGATGAAGACGACCAGGAGCTCGGCGCCGTCCGCACGACAGAGCCCCGCCGCTCGTTCGAGGGTCGAGTAGACCTCCTTCAGCGCAGGGGGCACCAAGACCACGTTGATCTTCCTGCGCGAATGGCACGGCAATTCCATGCCGGAGTACGTGGAGCCCTCGCGAACCGTTGCCGATAGTACGGCGCGTGAATGTGGAGCAGCCTCGGGTCCAACAGATTGTCCGGATGACTCCAGGGCTCGTCGATCGGGGTTCCGAGGACCGATCGGTAGTCGACGACCCCGGTCAGAGTCAGGACTTCCAAGAAACCGACGGTGAGCGCGATCGAGACGCCGGCCAGGACGACTCCGATCAGGACGCCCGTGCGCCCGGACGTTCGTCGGTCGGCCTCGCGTCGATCCTTCGCGGGGAGCTCAATCGGATCGTCGGCCATCCAGGCTACTCGCGTTCGCCCCGCTTGATGCCCATCGACAGGCCGGCCCGCCCGACGTCGGCCGTGCCGCGCTTCAGCTTCTCGTCGCCGAAGCGGGCGTGGATCGCGTCGACGGCGGCGTTCAGCTTCGACCGCCGCCGGTCGGTGGGCCCCGCGAGGGAGAGCGCGAGCTGCGACTCGTCGGCGGGGACGAGCTTCGTGACCGAGACGCCGAGCAAGCGGATCGGCTCCCACGGGGTGACACCGTCGAGCAGCGCGATTGCGGCGCGCGCGATCGCGTCGCCGTCGTCGGTCGGGCGCTTCAGCATGCACGAGCGCGTGAGGAGCGGGTAGCGCCCGCCGCCGAGCGGCCGCGCGAGCTTCAGCTTGAGCGTCACGCCCCGTCCAGCGACGTGGTCGTGCCGGAGGCGGCGCGCGACGGCGTCCGCGTGGGCGCGGATCGGCGCCGCGAGCGCGGCGCGGTCGGCGACGTCGCGCGCGAAGGTGTTCTCCTCGCCGTAGGATTTCGCCTCGCGATACGGCTCGACCTCGCGCTCGTCCTCGCCGCGCGCGAGCCGCGCGAGCCCGACGCCGAACCCGCCGAGCGCCGCCTGGAGCCGCGCGTCCGGCGCCGCCGCGAGCTCGCCGATCGTCGTGATGCCGAGCGCGTCGAGGCGCGCCCGGCCGACCTTGCCGACGCCCCAGATGCGTCCGACCGGGAGTGGCGCCAAGAACTCCCGCACCTCCCCGGGCCCGACGAAGCGGAGCCCGTCTGGCTTCGCCACGTCGCTCGCGATCTTCGCGACCATCTTGACGGGCGCGATCCCGACCGAGAGCGTGAGCCCGGTCGTCCCGCGCACCTCGGCGCGCAGACGCTCGCCGACCGAGACCGCGTCGCCGAGGAGACGATCGGTGCCCGTCAGATCCAGGAACGCCTCGTCCATCGAGAGACCTTCCACTGCCGGCGAGTAGCGGCGGAAGATCTCGAACACGCGCCGGCTCTCGCGCCGGTACTTCGCCATGTCGCCCGGGATGAAGATCGCGTGCGGGCAGCGCCGCCGCGCCTCGAAGCCCGGCATCGCCGAATGGATGCCGTACACGCGCGCCTCGTAGCTCGCGGCGGTCACGACGCCGCGCCCCGACGAGCCCCCGACGACGACCGGCTTCCCGCGCAGCTCGGGCCGGTCACGCTGCTCGACCGACGCGTAGAACGCGTCGAGATCGGCGTGAAGGATGGTGCGCGCGTGGGCCATGGATTTCGGCCCCGCCTACGCCCGACTCAGCTCCCCGGAAACAGCTGGTCCTTCGTCTTGCCAGCCAGTGTCGCCTGGAGCTGCGCCAGCGCGTCCTCGGCGTTCGGCGCGAGCGCCATCAGATGATGCTCGGCGCGCACCATCGTGAGATCGCACGGCACCGCCGTCACGAACCCGTTCGGCAGCGTCGACACCATCACGAAGAACGCCGTGCCGTCCTGCGACCGGAGTTGATACCACTCGACCTTCTGCACCACGTACGCTGCGTCGCTCATCGCGGATCCTCCAGGAGAGAATGAGAAGCGGCCACCCTATCTCTCGGAGCCGTCCTCGTTCCAGAGGTGGGTGCGCGTCTCGGCGACGATGACGTGGCTCAGCACGAGCAGCGAGATCAGGTTCGGGATCGCCATGAGCGCGTTGGTGATGTCGGCGCCCGTCCAGACGATCGGCAAGGGCGCGACGGACCCGAGGAAGACCGCGATCACCCAGAGCACGCGGTAGACCACGATCGATCCCGTACCCAACAGGTACTCGCACGCCTTCTCGCCGTAATACGCCCACCCGAGGATCGTCGAGAATACGAACGTGAGGAGGCCGATGGTGAGCACGGTCGGCCCGACGTACGGCAGATCGCCGAACGCCTTCGACGTGAGCTGTGCGCCGCCGAGCCCCTGCATCCACTCGCCGGACTGCACCACGACGAGGCCGGTCATCAGGCAGACGACGACGGTGTCCCAGAACGTGCCCGTCGAGGACACCAGCGCCTGCCGCACGGGGTTCTTCGTCTGCGCCGCGGCAGCGACGATCGGCGCGCTCCCGAGCCCCGACTCGTTCGAGAAGAGGCCTCGCGCGACGCCGTAGCGCATCGCCTCGCGAACCCCCGCGCCGAGGAAGCCGCCGACGGCGGCCTGGCCGTTGAAGGCCGAGCTCACGATGAGGGCGACGGTGCCGGGAATCTCGGCGGCGTTCAGCACGAGGATGATCAGGCAACCCGCGACGTAGAAGATCGCCATGAACGGGACGAGCTTCTCGCACACGGCGGCGATCGACTTGATGCCGCCGAGAATGACGAGCGCGGTCAGCGTCGCCATGAGCACACCCGAGATCCACGTGGCGATGCCGAAGGTGTCGCGCACCATGGTCGCGATCGAGTTCGCCTGGACGGTGTTGCCGATGCCGAACGCGCTGACCGCCGTGAGCGCCGCGAAGATCACCGCGAGCGGCTTGTTCCGCATGCCGCGCTCGAGGACGTACATCGGGCCGCCCGCCATCGTGCCGTCGGCGGCGGTCACGCGGTACTTCACCGACAGCAGCGCCTCCGCGTACTTGGTCGCGATGCCGAAGACCCCGGTCAGCCACATCCAGAGGACCGCGCCCGGCCCGCCTGACGCGACCGCGGTCGCGACGCCGACGATGTTGCCGGTCCCGATCGTCGCCGCGAGCGCCGTGGTGAGCGCTCCGAACTGCGACACGTCGCCCTCGCCCTCGGCGCCGCGCTCGAGCGAGATGCGAATCGCCTTCGGGATGTAGCGCTGGATGAAGCGCAACCGGAACGTGAGATAGACGTGCGTTCCGACGAGCAGGATCAGCATCGGCGGACCCCACACCAATCCGGCGAGGTAATCGAGCTGCTTGGTCAGTTCTTCCATCCCCACCACCTCCCCGCGCACGCCGCGTTCAGTTGCGCGCGTCGACCACCCGTAGCGCGCCCGGCCAGTCGAGCAACGACTCGTCGGCGGTCATCAGAGTGGCGTCGAGCGCCATGGCGGTCGCGACGATCATGCGGTCGGCGGGGTCACCACTGAGCCCAGTCAACTCGCCTGCCGTGATGCCCATCGTGCCGTCGAGCGGAATCTCGCGCACACCCTGAGCAAGAAGCTCCTCCCGAAAGGCCTTCGGCGTGGCATGCATCCGGATACGCGCTTTTCTGGTGAGCATGGCAAGCTCCCAGAAAGACACGGCGGCTACACCGAGCGTCTGGCCCTGCAGTGCACGGTCGAGGATCTTCGTAGCTCGGCGACCGACATGGCCAGGAGCGTCGATGAGCCAGAGCATCACGTGCGTGTCGACGACGATCATCGATCGGCGTTCCACTCGACGTCGATCGGACTGATGATGTCGCCTCGTATCTCCACCATGCCCCTCAAAGCAGCGCGAAGACTTCGCAGGCTGTGCCGTCGCTGCGGAGGCGCCACGGGTAAGACTTGCGCTACGGCCTTTCCGCGCTTCGTCACGACGACCGGTTGGCGTGTGCGCGCCACCTCCTCGACGACCTCGAGGCACTTGGTCTTGAACTGGCTCGTGGTCATCCGCCGCGGCGACATGCGTCCGTCTTGGCAGCCACCGCACACCCCGTCAACGACTCAAAGTAGCGCGTAGCGCAGCACGAACAGCGCACCGAGCGCGTACGCGACGGGCGACGCTTCGCGCGGGCGCCCGGCCAGCAGCTTCAGCAACGGCCGCGCGATGAAACCGAACGCGATGCCGTCGGCGATCGACCACGTGAACGGGATGCCGATCATCACGAGGAACGCGGGAAACGCTTCCGTCGGGTCGTCCCACTCGATGTGCGCGACGTTCCGCGCCATGAGCCCGCCGACGACGATGAGCGCGGGCGCGGTGAGCGGCTGGAGGACCGCGCCGCCCGCGACCGGGACGCCGCCGCCGATCATGCGGACGAGCGGCGCGCAGAAGAGCGCCACGAGGAACCCGGCGGCGGTGACGAGGTTGGCGAGCCCCGTCCGCGCGCCCGCGGCGACGCCGGTCGCGCTCTCGATGTAGGCCGTGACGGTCGCGGTGCCGAGGCACGCGCCGACGACGGTGCCCGCCGAGTCGGCGAGCAGCGCGCGGCGCGCCCGCGGCAGCTTGCCGTTCCGGAAGAACCCGCCCTGCTCGCCGATCGCCACCAGCGTGCCGATCGCGTCGAACACCGCCATGAAAAGGAAGATCAACACCGCCGGAAGCGCACGCGGCTGCAGCGCGCCGACGACGTCGAGCTGGAGGAACGTGGGCGCGAGCGACGGCGGCCGCTCGAAGACGCCCTGCCAGCGGACGAGCCCGAGACTCCACGCGACCACGGTCGCGAGCCCGATCCCGAAGAGCAGCGCGCCCGGCACACCGCGCGCGAGCAGCGCCACCGTGACCAGCACGCCGCCGCACGCGATCAGCGTCGGCGCGCGCGTGAGATCGCCGAGGTGCAGGATGCCCCCGCCGGGCGGCTTCTCGACGATGCCCGCCGCCGTGAGCCCGAGGAGCGCCACGAAGAGCCCGATGCCGACGGCGATCGCGTGCCGGAGGCTCGCCGGCAGCGCATCGACGATGCGCTCGCGGACGCCGAGCGCGGTCATCGCGAAGAAGGCGACGCCCGAGAGGAACACCGCGCCGAGCGCGACGCGCCAGCCGTGCCCCATGGACACCGCCACCGCGACGAAGAAGAAGTTCTCCCCCATCGCGGGCGCCATCGCGATCGGGTAGCTCGCGACGAGACCCATGGTCGCGGTCGCGAGCGCGGCGGCGAGACACGTCGCCGTCATCACCGACCCGAAGTCCATCCCGGTCTCGGCGAGGACCGCGGGGTTCACGATGACGATGTATGCCATCGTGAGGAACGTGGTGAGGCCACCGACGACCTCGTTCCGCACCGCGGAAGCGGTCACAGGTCGCGGCGAACGATCATGACCTCGACGCGCCCCGACGGCGCGACGTACCAGGACGCGATCCAGCTCGTGATCGAGATCACGAGCGCGCCGAGGAGCGCCGACCCGAACCCGTGCAGCGTGAACCCGTCGAGCAACCGGGCAACGAGCCCGAGCATCGCCGCGTTGATCACCCAGAGAAAGAGCCCGAGCGTGACGACCGTGATCGGGAACGTCAGCAGCACGAGCAACGGCCGCACGAAGGCGTTCACGAACCCGAGCAGCAGCGCCGCCACGAAGAGCGTGCCGGTGCCGCGGATCTCGACGCCGGGAATCAGCGCTTGCGCGAGCCAGAGGCCGAGCGCGGCGACGAGCAAGCGAATCAGGAATCCGGGCACGGTCCGCTCCTACCAAACGGCTCGCGAATGCGGAATATTCGGAGGAGTTCGGTGCCACACCGCAGATCTTTGACGTCGAGCGACCCACCTCGCCGCGGCCCCCGCGTCGGTGCCGCCGTGCGTGCGTCGCTCGCGGCGTACGACGGCGCGGCGTTCCGGGCCGACCTCCTGGCCGGCAGCGTCGTCGGGATCGTCGCCCTGCCGCTGTCGATGGCCCTCGCGATCGCGGTCGGCGTGCCGCCGCAGCACGGGCTCTACACGGCGATCATCGCCGGGTTCGTCGTGGCCCTCGCCGGCGGCTCGCGCTTCCAGGTCACGGGGCCGACCGCCGCCTTCGTCGTGATCCTGGCGCCGATCGTGAGCCGCCACGGTGTCACGGGACTGCTTCTCGCGGGCCTGATGGCGGGCGCCATCCTCCTCGTGATGGGGCTCGCCGGCGCGGGCCGCCTCATCCAGTTCATCCCCTACCCCGTCACGAGCGGGTTCACGGCCGGCATCGCCGTGGTGATCGCGACGCTCCAGCTGAAAGACGCGTTCGGTCTCCAGGTGGCCGTCATGCCGGAGCACTTTCCCGCGAAGGTGGCGGCGCTCTGGGCCGCGCGCGGCTCGGCGTCGCTGGCGGAGCTCGCCGTGGCCGCCGCGACCGTCGCGCTCTTGCTCGTCCTCCCGCGCCTCACCGCGCGCGTCCCCGCGCCGCTCGTGGCGATCGGGCTCGTGACGGCGGCGTCCGCGCTCGCGGCGCACTGGTGGCCGGGCGCCCAGGTCGCGACGCTCGCCGACCGTTTCACGACGACGATCGACGGCCGGGTCTACGCCGGCATCCCGCCCTTGCCGCCGCTGCCCCAGCTGCCGTGGTCCGCGGAGCTGCTCCGTTTCGACGTCCTCCGCGAGCTCGCGCCCGAGGCGTTCACCATCGCGATGCTCGGCGCGATCGAGTCGCTGTTGTCCGCCGTGATCGCCGACGGCATGACGGGCACCCGTCACGACCCGGACGCCGAGTTGGTCGCGCTCGGCCTCGGCAACATGGCGGCGCCGTTCTTCGGCGGCATCGCCGCGACGGGCGCGCTCGCGCGGACCGCGACCAACATCCGGGCCGGCGCGCGCTCTCCGGTCGCGGCCATGACGCACGCCGTGGTCGTGCTGCTCGCGGTGCTGCTGCTCGCGCCGTTGGTCGCCTACGTCCCGATGGCGGCGCTCGCCGGCCTCCTGCTCGTGGTCGCGTGGAACATGTCGGAGGCGCGCCATTTCCTCCACGTCGCGCGCGTCGCACCCCGGAGCGACGCGCTCGTGTTGCTCATCTGCTTCGCCCTGACCGTCGCCTTCGACATGGTGCTCGCGGTCTCGGTCGGCGTCGTCCTCGCGGCCATGCTCTTCATGAAGCGCATGGCCGAGCTGACCCGCGGCCGCCTGCTCGACGACGGGGACCCGGCGGGAACGGGCGCGCCGGTCGCGCTTCCGCCGCACGTGGCCCTCTACAAGATCGCGGGGCCGCTCTTCTTCGGCGCCGCGCAGAGCGCCATGGCGGCGCTCGACGCGATCGGCGCCGACGTGCGGGTCGTGGTGCTCGCGCTCGGCCGGGTACCGGTCATCGACGCCACGGGGATGGTCGCGCTCGAGAGCGCCCTCGAGCGCCTGCACCGCGACCGCAAGTTCGTGCTGATCGCCGGGCCGCTTCCCGAGCCGCGGAGCGCGTTCAGCAAGACGAGCCTCCGGGCGCATCACGACGCGATCGTCATCGAGCCGACCGTCGAGTCGGCCCTCCGCACCGCCGCCGACCTGGTGCTGCTCAATCCGGAGTGGCGTCGCGCGGGAGCTACGCCTCCTTCGGCTTCATCATCCCCCCGACCAACCGCGTCGTGACGCTCGCCGGCAGGTGCTTGTAGAGGCTCGCCGCGACGGCGTTCATGACGCCGTTCACCAGCACCGAGCGCTGGCCGACGGCGGCGATCGCCTGCTCGGCGACCTGATCGGCGGTCATCCAGACGAAGCCCGGCATGGCGCTCGTGTCGAAGGTGTCGACCTTCTCCTGGAACTCGGTGCGCGTGAAGCCGGGACAGACGCAGAGCACGTGCACGCCCGTGCCGCGCGTCTCGGCGGCGAGCGACTCGGAGAAGCTCAACACGAAGGCCTTGGTCGCACAGTAGGTCGCCATGAACGGCCCCGGCCCGAAGCCGCCGACCGACGCCACGTTGATGACGGCGCCGCGGCGGCGCTCGACCATCGCCGGCAGGAAGCGCCCGGTCAGCTCGACGAGCGCGCCGACGTTCAGCTGCACCTCCTCGACCTCGCGCGCGACCGGCAGCTCGTGGAAGCGGCCGTGCGTGCCGAAGCCGGCGTTGTTCACCAGCCAATCGACGACGATGCCGCGGCGCTCGACCTCGGCCTGCAACGCCTCGCCCGCGCCGGGCTTGGTGAGATCCGACGTGAGCACCTGCACGTCCGTGCCGTGCGCGGCGCGGAGCTCGCCGGCGAGGCGCTCCATCTTGTCGGTGCGGCGCGCGACGAGCGCGACGGGACGGCGCTCGGCCGCGAGACGACGGGCGAGCGCCTCGCCGATGCCACTCGAAGCGCCCGTGATGAGGGTGAAGTCCTGCGACATGAACGTATCTCCTTCGAACCGCGCGTCAGGTCGGGGACCGGCGCGGAATGCTGTGCTCCCAATCGGCGAGGATCGCGCGCAAGGCGGCGATGAACGCGAGGGGCTGGTCGAGAATCAGATGGTGGTGGGACTGCGGAATCTCCACGATCGGCGCGTTCCGATCGAGCAGTCCGTACATGTACTCCGCGATCTCGGGCGGCACGAGGAAGCTCAGCTCGCCGCGGAAGACGCAGACGCGGCAGCGCACGTGCGCGAGATAGTCGCTCATCGGCACGAGCGAGGTCTTCACGAAGACGCGCGGGTCGAACTTCCAGGTCCACCCGGCGTCGGTCTTCTTCAGCGAGTGCCGGGCGACGTGTTCGACGATGTACTTGTTGTCGCACGGCTGTGGCGGGATGAGATGGAAATGCTGGATCGCCGTCTCGAGGTCGGCATACGTCTTGGGGTTCCGAAAAGCCCGGCCGCGCGCGCCCTCCTCGCTCTCCGGATCGGGCCGGCGCACCGGCGAGTCGACGATGATGGCACCGGCGAGCCGGTCCCCGTAGACCGACGCCGCGACGATGCTGACGAAGCCGCCGAGACTGTGCCCGACGAGCACCGGCGCGCCGACGATGCCGGCGTCGGCCGCGACCGCCATGACCTCGCGCGCCCACAGCTCACGCGGATACTCCTCGCGCCGGCCGCTGTCACCATGGCCGCTGAGCTCCGGTGCCACGACGTGATATTGCGACGCGAGCTGCGGCGCCAGAAAGCTCCACCACTCGACGTGCGCGGCGCCGCCGTGGACGAGCACGATGCCCGGTTTCGCCGGATCACCCCAGCGGAGATACCGGATGCGGCAGCCTTGGACCTCGAGGAAGCGCTCTTCGCGCGGCATCGCGAGCGCGTCGGTGAACCATTTCGGCGCGTCCGGTCGCTCGGCCATGCCCGCTCGTGAAATCTCTTTCGAGCGGCAGATGCAAGCGCCTGCACCTCGCTTGCCCGAGATCGCTGCGCGCGCCAAGGTGGAGCACCGCGAAGGAGGATCGGGCATGAGCGACGACGTCTGCGATCTCACCGCAAAAGAATGCGTGCCGTGCCGCGGCGGCGTGCCGCCGCTCGCGGGTGACGAGCTCACGCGGCTCTCACGCCAGCTCGGCCACGACTGGCAGGTCGTCGCGGGCCATCACCTCGAGAAGGAGTTCGCGTTCCCGGACTTCGAGAGCGCGCTCGCCTTCACCAACCGGATCGGCGCGCTCGCCGAGTCCGAAGGTCATCACCCCGACATCCACCTCGCGTGGGGCAAGGTGCGGATCACGATCTGGACGCACAAGATCGACGGTCTCACCGAAAGCGACTTCATCCTGGCGGCGAAAGCGGAGCAGCTACCGCGCTGATGCAGCCGCGACGGCGCCCGCGACCGCGTTGCCGACGATGATCGAGCCGTATCGTCGGCATCGCGCCTGCGACGGTCGCGAGGCGAGCAGGAGACCATGGCGAACTCACCGACTGACAAAGCGGCCGGAGGCTCCTTTGGCGGCGAATCGCGGGGCTCGACGGACGGGGCGTCCGGTCGGCGGGGCCTGCGGCCGCAGCCTTGGTGGCTGATCTTCCTCGTCGTCCTGACGGCCAACTACGTCGCGCGGCAAGTGTTCTTCCCGGAGGCGCCGTCGATGGTCGTCTCCTATACGTTCTTCAAGAAGCAGGTCGACGCGGGCAACGTCGAAAGCGTCACCAGTGCGGGCGACGCGATTCGCGGTACGTTCAAGACGGAAGTCACGTATCCCGGCCCCGAACCTCGGGCGCCGAGTGCCGAAGCGCCCGCGCCGCCGCCTTCCGCTCAACCCGAGCCGCACGCCTCGAAGCGTTTCGAAACGCAACTGCCGGCCTTCGCCGATCCGGGCCTCGAAAAGTTGCTCGAAGAGAAGGGGGTGGTGATCGATGCCGTCGACGAGAGTGGTCCATCCTGGTTCATGCTGCTGGTCGGCTTCGGTCCGACCCTGCTCCTGATCGCGGCGTTCGTCTGGATGAGTCGCCGCGCCGCGGCGGCGGGGGGCGGGCTGTTCGGCCTCGGCCGCAGCCGCGCCAAGCGATACAGTGAGGAGCAGCCGAAGGTCACGTTCGACGATGTCGCCGGTATCGAAGAGGCCGAGAACGAGCTCGTCGAGATCGTCGACTTTCTGAAGAACCCGACGAGGTACCAGCGGCTCGGCGGCACCGTGCCGAAAGGCGTGCTGCTGGTGGGGGCGCCCGGAACCGGCAAGACGCTGCTGGCGCGGGCGGTCGCCGGACAGGCGGGCGTTCCCTTCTTCAGTCTCAGCGCCTCCGAGTTCGTGGAGATGATCGTCGGCGTCGGCGCGTCGCGTGTGCGCGACCTATTCAAGCAGGCGCGGGACGCCGCACCGTCGATCATCTTCATCGACGAGCTGGACGCCATCGGAAGGACGCGGGGCAGCGGCGCGCAACTCGGCGGTCACGACGAACGCGAGCAGACGCTGAACCAGATTCTGACCGAGATGGACGGCTTCGACTCGCGGGAAGGCGTCATCGTCCTGGCCGCCACGAACCGCGCCGACGTGCTCGATCAGGCCCTGCTGCGACCCGGCCGCTTCGACCGTCGCGTCCTGGTACAGCGTCCGGACCGCGCCGGTCGCGCCGCGATTCTCAAGGTGCACACCAAAAACGTTCCCTTGGCGCCGGACGTCGCTCTCGATCGTCTTGCCGCCGAGACACCCGGCCTGGTCGGCGCCGAGCTACGGAACTTGGTCAACGAGGCCGCGTTGCTGGCCGCGCGCAAGGACGCAAGCGCGGTCCGTGCCGAAGACTTCGCGGAAGCGATGGAGAAGATCACCCTCGGGCCCGCCCGCAACATCCTGCTGAATCCCGCCGATCGGGAGCGCACGGCGTACCACGAGGCGGGGCACGCGCTGCTGGCTCTGCTGGTGCCCGGCAGCGACCCGGTGCACCGCGTCTCCATCGTGCCGCGCGGCATGGCGCTCGGAGTGACGTATCAGTTCCCCGTCGATGACCGCACGAGCTATTCCGAAGATTACCTCCGGGCGCGGATCACCAGCGCGCTCGGCGGGCGGGGGGCCGAGAAGCTCGTCTATGGGGTAGTGACGACAGGTGCAGAGAACGACCTTCAGCAAGTCACCGAGATCGCGCGTCGCATGGTGTTGCGTTGGGGTATGAGTGAGAAGCTCGGCCCGATCAGCTTCGTCACACCCCAGGACGAGGGCTTGCCGCCGGCCTTTCAGCAACAACCCTACAGCGAGGCGACGTCGGAGCTGATCGACGCCGAAGTCCGCCGTATCGTCGAGGAGAGTCACCATGAAGCCGACCGGCTGCTGGCCCTGCATCGCGACAAGCTCGACGCTCTCGCCCGCGCCCTGCTCCAGGCCGAGTCGCTCGACGAGAAGCAGATCCGTGAAGTCACCGGCTTGGCCGCGATGGACGGAACACGAGGACGACACGTTCCGTAGGCAAGACGCGAGAACTACGGCACGGGTGAGGTCCTATTCTCTAGCCTCGGAGGCGCCGGGTTTCCCTTCCGTGCGAAGGGAGCCGCATCCGGCGTCCCAGTTCCGAGAAACGCCGCCGCCGCGGGTGCCGGAGCGCACGCGCGGCCCCTGGCACGCAGTCTGCTTTTTTGCGAAACGGGCAGGACCAGCCCCAAAACAAATTCAACTCGGGAGGATCGAATCATGGCCGACAGCGTCTACAAGATCATCGAGCTCGTAGGGACCAGCACCGATTCGTGGGAGAAGGCGGCCAAGACCGCGGTCGAGCGCGCGGCGAAGACGCTGCGTGAGCTCCGTGTCGCCGAGATCGCGCAGCTCGACATGACGATGGAAGACGGCAAGGTGGCGCTGTATCGCGCCAAAGTGAAGGTTTCGTTCAAATACGAAGACTAGGGACGTGATCCCATCGCCGCCTTCTTGCGGATCGGCGACGGCCGTGGCCCACCGTTTCCTGCATGGCCACGACGTCGCCTATCGCACGGCAGGTCGCGGGCCAGTGCTTCTCTTGGTTCACGGCATGGCAGGGAGCTCCGCGACGTGGCGGCACGTGATGCCGTCGCTCGCGGAGCACTACACGGTGGTCGCCCCCGACCTGCTCGGTCACGGCGAATCGGCGAAGCCGAAGGGCGATTACTCGCTCGGCGCGCACGCCAGCCTGCTCCGTGATCTGCTGAACGCCCTCGGCCACGAGCGCGCGACCTGCATCGGTCAGTCGCTCGGCGGGGGCATCGTTCTGCAATTCGCCTACCAGTTCCCCGAACGGTGCGAGCGCATCGTGCTCGTCGGCAGCGGAGGGCTGGGCAGCGAGGTCAATCTCGTGCTCCGTGCCCTCACCGCGCCCTTTGCCGAAACCCTCTTCGGGCTCGTTTGCACCAGCACCCTCCGCGACGCGGTTTCGAGTTTCGCGGGCATGTTCGGGCGCCGCGGCGCTCGCCTCTCACCGGCCGGGGAAGAAATCTGGCGGAGCTACGCCTCGCTTGCGGACGGATCCTGCCGTCGCGCCTTCTTCCGGACCCTGCGGGCCGTGGTCGATGTGCGAGGCCAGGCGATACATGCCGGCGACCGCCTCTACCTCGCGGCCCACCTGCCAACGCTCATCATCTGGGGCGACCGCGATCCCTTCATCCCGCATCACCACGGGAGCGCGACGCACGCAGCGATCCCCGGCAGCCGCCTGGAGATCTTCCCCGGTGCCGGCCACTATCCGCATTGCGAAGACCCGGTCCGCTTCGTCGCCGTGGTGCGTGACTTCATCGAGTCGACGGAGGGAGCGGCGATGTCGGAGCGGCTTTGGCGCGAGCAGTTCCGCGCGACCCATCCAGCGCACGCGACGTCGGAAACCGCCGAGCCACCGGGCCGGCCGCCCCGCACGTAGCTCGCGACGCTACCCCCGGGCTCGCGTTCCTCGGGCAGTCTGCCCTCGTTGCCAGCGCGCGTCTCCGCCGCGACAATCCCGATGAGCGCGGAGGTGAGCGCGCACCCTGGACCGTACATGGAAGATCCCGCTGCCCTGAATCCGGGCTCGGAGCTCGCTGCCGAGCGCCGAGCACTCCTCGAGCAGATCGAGGGCTGGCTCGAAGTGCCGATGCTCGTGCTCGGCTTCGCATGGCTCGTGCTGCTCGGCGTCGAGCTCCTCTGGGAACGGGTCTGGAACGAGAATCCGCTGCTCAGCCCGCTGAGCACGGGAATCTGGCTCGTCTTCATCGTCGACTTCGGCGTGAAGCTTCTACTCGCGCCGGAAAAGCTGCCGTATCTGAGGCGCAATTGGTTGACGGCCGTCTCCCTCGTGGTGCCCGCGTTGCGCCTCTTCCGGATCGTCCGCGTGGTGCGAGTGTTGCGGGGCGCACGGGCGGTGCGCGGGCTCCGGCTCCTCAAGATCGTAGGCTCGCTGAATAGGGGCATGCGCGCTCTTGGCGCGAGCATGAGCCGGCGCGGCTTCGGTTATGTCGTCGCATTGACTCTTCTGACCACCGTCGCCGGCGCCGCAGGGATGTACCGCTTCGAGAGCGATCGTTCCGGTGGCTTCGACACGTACGGCGAGGCGCTCTGGTGGACCGCGATGATCATGACCACGATGGGGTCGGCCCATTGGCCGCACAGCGCCGAGGGCCGGGTCCTCTGCGTCCTGTTGGCGCTCTACGCCTTTGCGATCTTCGGCTACGTGACGGCGGCGATTGCGACGTACTTCGTCGGTCGCGATGCCAGCGCGAATGACGCGGAGATTGCCGGTGCGCGAGCGCTTACTGCGTTGCGCGCGGACATCGCGGCCCTGCGCCGCGATGTCGCGGAGCTCTCGCGTCGCGCAAACGAAGGCTGCGAGCCCGCAGCTCCGGCTGAACGGTAGTCCGAGGACCGTCCTTCAGCAGGTTTCCCGGCCGGATGTCGGGCTGCGGCACGCGCCCTAGCGACTATTCTGCATGTTGCATGCAAAACTTGCGCTCCGCGTTGCGCTCAGCTCCCGGGAGCGCGCTCGGCACCCGTTTCCGGGGCGGGTTGCTCGCGCGCGCCCGCCCGCGCGGCGGCGGTCGCGGTCCAGACATCCGCCGCGGCCGCGGTGGACAGACGTTTCGGGTCGAAGAGGGTCTCCGGCAACGTGACGTCACGGCGCACGTCGGACACCGCGATCTCCGTGCGGCCGCCGGCTTGAACGTCCTCCATCACGAGCCGCATCGGGGTCTCGACCCCGTCGACGGTGCGGACGTCCTCGAAGCGCTCGATCTTCCAGAGCCGTCCGGCGCGATCGAAAAACTCGCGTTTCCTCGGCACGCCGCGCTCGGCGTCCACCGAGGTCACGATCCGCGAGTACACCGATTGATCCTGCGGTGTTTCCTGGATCGCGAGGCGACCCGCCCCATCCGCGTCCGCGGGGGCCGAGACGACCGTGAACGACTCCGTGCGCCGCGTGTCCATGAACCCGAGGTCGGCGAGCGTGAAGTCGGAGTTGAGGAACGGCTCGTGTCGCAGCACCGGGACGACCTGGCGCGTGCGTCGCACGACCGGCGCGTAGATCCAGCGGTCCTCCGGGCCGTCCGGGCTCTGCGAGAGGAGGATCGCCGTTCCCGCTGCCTCGGGCGGCGTCACGACGACCGTCAGGACGTGACGCGTGTTCCCGATCGTCGTGCGCGCTTGCCGGGCGGTGATCGGCGCCGCTTCGCCCTCGGGACCGCGCACGCGGACGACCATGGTACGAATGCTGGCGCCGTCCGGCTCGAGCGCAGCTCTGATCTGGGCGAGCGAGGTCCGCACGTCGTCATTCGCCGCCCACGCGAGCGCCACGGCAACGAAGACCATGCAGACGGTCGATCCCATTCCCAGCACGGCGTGCCGGGTCTCTTGCTTTCGAGCTGTCCGTTCCATGGACGGCTAGCGAGCAAGATGGCCGCCAGTCGTGCGTCGAAGCATTCCATCGAGCTTCCTTCGCACGTCCTGCGACACGCCGCGCCCCGGCTTCCGTTCGGATGCGTCCGTAGCGGTACGGATTGTTCGCCGCCTCGACACCCCAGACGATCGCAGGGTGGGGCTCGTCCAGTGCCACGGGACGGGGCCCCGTTCGCCGATCGCGCGCGTCGACGACTGCGGGGAAAAGGAGCCAGGGATGCCAGCGCACGCCGAACCTCGTACCGATTCGATCACCCGAGAACTCGCGCGCGGTGGCCTGGCTGGGTTGCTCGCGACGATTCCGATGACGTTCGTCCTGGAGGGGACGCGCCGGGCGATGCCGTGGTGGCGGCGACCCGAGCTCGAGCCGCAGACGGTGACGCGGCGGCTCCTCGCGGCCCTCGGCGCGTCCAGCACCACGGTCGCCCGCCATCGGGATTCCGCGACCGTCGTGTCGCACTTCGGCTTCGGCGCGACCGCCGGCGCGTTGTACGGCGTGCTCCTCCCGCGGGTGATCGGTGGCGGCGTCGCGCGTGCCGCTGCGTACGGTGTCGGCGTATTCGCGGCGAGCTATCTCGGATGGCTCCCGGCACTCTCGTTGTTCGATCCGCGTCCCGCGCGCGATCTCCCCGCGACACGGGCCGCGCGACTCGTGGCGGCGCACGTCGTCTGGGGGGCC
>DAIQBH010000100.1:0-6723 GCA_036781285.1 Thermodesulfobacteriota bacterium
CCCCCGACCCCCGCAGCTCTTAGCTGATCGCCATGCAAAATCCCCTGAAGGCGCTGGTCGCGATCGCGGCCGTCGCCACCGTCTCCGCCACTGCCACGCGGCCCGCCTCGGCGGCGTGCAACCTCATTCCCGGCACCGCGAAGACGTTCAACGCGGCGCTCGGCGCGACGAACCGTCCCTACGCAGCGCCCGGCGCGACGCGGATCGTCGTCCTCGCCGACGACTGCGGCAAGGTCCAGCTCGCGGCGTGCAGCAGCGCGCCGGGGGTGCTCTCGGCGACCTGTCGGGAAGCGGTGCCTGGGGATCTGCAGTTGCGGACCGACGTCGACCAGGGCGATCGCCGTCTCGTCGTGCGGTTTCCCGACACCGACGACTTACTCGCGCCCGCCGCCGACGACGCGACGCTCGCGGGACCGGTCGCGATCGCCGTCACCGCGGCCGGCGCGGCGCCCGCCTGCGGGCTCGCCACCGGCTCCTGTGCGGCCCAAAGCGACGCGATCGCCTGCGTCGACGAGCTCTACGCGAACGACGGCGCCTGCGGGACCACGGCGCGCGACCGGCAGTTCCCGCACTTCACGGCCCTGCCGCCGCCGAACGACTTCCAGGCCGACTGCTTCCGCGACGATCCGCCGTGTACGGCGACCGCGCTGTCCACCCGCGCGGCGGTCGACGGTGCGGGCAACCTGCTCATCCCGATGGGCTGGGGCGGCGTGCTCGTGCGCGACGGCGACGTGCCCGTGCCGCGCCTCATCCGCGCGCGCATCGGCGCGCCGCTGCCGATCGCGGTGCCGGACCAGGTGTTCCTGCACTCGTTCACACCGGAGGGCGGGTTGCTGCCGCCGATTCTCGAGCCGCAGCTCGATCCGACCGCCGCGGCGCCCGACGTCGTCACCTTCTTCGGCTCGGTCGACGCGCCGTACACGATCATCCAGCTCGCCAACCATCACGGCACGTGTGACGGCGGCGACGAAGCTGGCGCGCGGTGCACGACCGACCTCGACTGCAAGGGCGGTGCCTGCGTCACCTCGTGCGTGGATCAGCCGGCGACGACGTGTACGGTCGACGCCGACTGTCCGAGCGGCGCGTGCGGACGGCTGTTCGATTTCTCGCCGCTCGTGTCGGGCGGCGGTCCGGTGGTGCTGCCGCGGAGCCTCTCGCGCTTCTGCCAGCTGCCGCCGCACGCGGTGTGCAGTGGGCCGGGGGATTGTCCGGGCGTCGGCGATGCGTGCGTGTCGTACGCGTTCGAGGCGACGACCCCGGTGCCGCTCGAGGGTCTCACGGCGAGCGCCACGGCCCGCACGTTCACGATCCGCGAATCGATCGACGGCGTCGATCGGAACGGCGACGGCGACACGAACGACTCGGTGATGACCTTCCGTGACCGCGCCAGCGGGCAGTCGAACGCGCTCGGCGCGACCGCCGGCTGCGGTGGGCTCTCGGGAACGCCGGAGGGCCGGGCCGTGGTCCGCGTGAAGGAGGCTCCCTTCAGCTTCCCCGCCGTCGCCGTCGAAAACGAAGTACTGGCGTTCCTCGAGTCCGAGTACGGCCAGCTCGCCTGCGACCAGAACGCCGACTTCGACTTCTCCGACGCCATCCTCCGCATCTTCCGCCTCGGCATCGGCGAGACGCCGATCGCCACGGCGCGCGCTGTCGACCCGGCGCCGCGGATCGACGGCGCGCCGGTCGCGGTCTCGAGCGGTCGCGCCTACGTGCGCACGTCGGAGGCCGCGATGGGGCGCCACGGTATCGCGCGCCCGAGCCGGGCCTTCGGCGGCGTCGACGCGAACGGCGCTTCGTACTCCAGGGACGTCTCCGCCGACGGCCGCTACGTCGTCTACTTCAGCAACGCGAGCAACCTGATCGCCCCGGGGCTCGACACCGGGGGGCTCGGCGACATCTTCCGCTACGACCGCCAGACGGGCACCACCGTGCGCGTGAGCGAGGCCTTCGGCGGTGGGTCGCCGAACGGCTATTCGAACGACGCGAGCATCTCGGCCGATGGCCGGTTCGTCGCGTTCGAGAGCTCGGCGACGAACCTCCTCGCGGCGCCGGTGGGCGACGGGGTCACCAACGCGGTGTTCTTGCGTGATCTCCAGATGGGCACCACCGAGCTGGTGAGCAAGGCCTTCGGCGGCGGGTTCCCGAACCACATCTCCTTCCGGCCTGCCATCTCCGACGACGGCCAGGTGATCGCCTTCGTCAGCCGCGCCTCCGATCTCCTGGCCCCCGGTGAGGACACGAACAACGACCAGGACGTCTTCGTCTACGACCGCGTCGCCGACGCGATCGAGCGCATCTCCGTCTTCTCGAACGGCGACGAGGCACCCACCCCGGGCTTCGGTTCGGGCGTACTCTCGATCACCGGCGACGGCCGCTTCGTCGCATTCCTGAGCGACCAGGCCTTCGACCCGGCGGATACCAACGGCATCGCCGACCTCTACCTGCGCGATCGGGTGCTCGGGACGACCGAGCTGGTGAGCGTCGCGTTCGCCGGCGGAGGCGCGGGCAATGCCAGCCGGCCGGGCGGCATCTCGGCCGACGGGCGCTACGTCGCCTTCTCGAGCTGTGACGATGGGTCTCTGCTCGCCCCCGGCAAGGACACCAACGGCAAATGCGACGTCTTCGTGCGCGATCGTGTGCGTGGCGTCAACGAGCGCGTGAGCGTGGCCAGCGACGGCAGCCAGATCCAGGCCGGCGGCTTCACCTTCACGGGCACGATGGGGAGCCGCTCCATGTCGGCCGACGGGCGTTTCGTGGCGTTCGTCAGCAACGCTCCGGAACTCGTGCTCGGCACGCTCTACAGCGGCGCCTACCCGGTCTTCGTCCACGACCGGGCGAGCGGCGTCACCGAGCAGGTGACTGTTGCCGCCGACGGTACGCCCGCCGAAGACTACGGCAGCACCTTCCCGCAGGCGGCATCGCTCTCGGCCGACGGGCGCGTGGTGGCGTTCGGCTCCAAGGCGTCGAACCTCCAGGGCCCGTTCACCGACTTCAATGGCACCGACGACGTCTATGTCCGTTCGCTGAACGCCGCGGCGTCGCCCGCCGTCGACGCGCTTCTCTTCCCCGATGGCCAGCTCGACGACACCGTGCTCGAGGTGGTGGACGCCGCGAGCGGCGCGGTCACGACCGGTTGCCCGGCCGGCGACGTCTCCGTGGCGGGTGGTGTCGCCGCGTATCTCCGTCCGGAGTCGAGCTCCGGCACCGCCGGGTGCCCGAGCGGATCGCTCAATGGCGACGGCGACGTCGGCGACGAGGTCGTGCAGCTCGTCGTGGGTGCCGGTCCCACGCAGAACCTCGGGCGCGCCGCCACGGCGATCGCGGCCTCCGCGACGCGGATCGCCGCGCTCGTCTCCGAGGCGCAGCAAGGGGCGACGGTGCTGAACGGCGATGGTGACACAGACGATGACGTGCTCCAGGTCTACTCCATCGCGGGCGCGGCGTGGACGAGCACGGCGCAGGCCGCCGACGCCGTCGCGATCTCCGCGGACCGGGTCGCCTTCGTCACGCCCGAGGCTCAGCAGGGCGCGGTCTCTCTCAACGGCGGCGCCGACGCCGATGCCGACGACCGCGTCGCGCAGGTCTACGATGCGGCCGCGGCGTCGCTCCGGAACCTCGGGATCGCCGCCGAGGAGCTCGTGCTCGGCGATGCCTCTGGCACTGTGTGCGGGCCGCGGCACCTCGTCGCGGTTCGCTCCAGCGAGGCGGCGCAGGGCGCCGCCGACGGCAACGGCGACGGCGATGCGGCCGACGCCGTCCTCGAGGTGTACGACTTCGAGACCGACACGCTCTACGACGTCGGCCAGGCCGTGACGCCGTGCCGGCTCGAAGCCTGCGACCCGCGGGCGCCGTACCGCGTCCACGGCGGCGAAGTGCGCTTCCTCACCTTCGAGACCGAGCAGAACGAGGATCTCGACGGCAACGGCGCCATCGGCGGGCTCGTGCTCCAGAGCTTCGACGTGTGCACCGGCGTGACGACGGTTATCGGCCGGGTGGATCCGGACTCGAACCACGATCCACTCGAGATCGTCGAGGACGGGCAGGTGTTCTCGGCGCCGGCCGGCCGCTGCGTGGGACCGCTCGCCGCCCCCGGCGATCCGCCGCCTTTCTGCACGGTCGCCGCGGATTGTCCCGACGGCACCTTCTGCAACCCGCTCACGAGCCATTGCACCCTGAATGCGCCGGGAAGCTGCCGCGCCGACGCCGATTGCCCGCCCGACGCCGCGTGCGAGGCGCAGCGGATCACGGTCGCCGTCCCCGTGCGCGACCTCGACGACGACGGCGTGCCGGACGCCCTCGACAACTGTCCCGAGACGCCGAACCCGGGGCAGGGTGACACGGACGGTGATCGCGTCGGCGACGCCTGCGATGCGCAGAACGGACCCTGCGCCCCCGCGCCGCTCCCGGGCTGCGCGACCTCCGTCGTGCCGCTGAAGTCGAGCCTCTCCATCAAGCTCAATGCGTCGCCGGCAAAGAATCAGCTCTCCTGGAGCTTCGGCAAAGGAGCCGCGACGCCGACGGAAGACTTCGGCGACCCGCGCGTCGGCGACGACTATGCGTTCTGCCTCTACGGCGACACCGACGCGACGCCGAGCCTGCTCGTCGACGTGGCATTCCCGGCGGGCGGCACGTGCGCGGGCAAGCCGTGCTGGAAGGCGAAGGGCAATCCGCCGGGCGCCAAGGGCTATGCATACGCGCAGAAGGCCTACGGCACCCTGGCGCTCGCACCGGGAGAGGCCGGCAAGGCGAAGATCGTCGTGAAGCTCAAAGGCGCGGCATTCGACGCGCCGGCGCTTCCCGCGACGGCGCTCCCGCTCCGCGCGCAGCTCCAGGGCGCGGGACGGTGCTGGGACACGTCGTTCGCCGCCGACGGCGTGGGGACGAACACCGGCACGCAGCTGAAGGCGAAGGGCCCCTGACGTCGTCGACCAGCGACCACTACGCGCCACCTGACTTCGGTGACCCCGAGAGCGGCGGCACGAGCTATCGCCTGTGCGTCTATGATGAGGCCGCAGGCGCCCAAACCCTGAAGATGGACGTGCAGATTCCGTCCGGCAGCACCTGCGCTGCCGATCGGTGCTGGCACCGGACGTCCGACAAAGGATGGGTGTACGTCGATCGAGCCGGCAGCGCCGACGGCATCGTCAAGGTCGTGTTGCGGAGTGGCACCGCCGGCAAGCCGAAGCTGCAGCTGATGGGCAGAGGTGACGACCTGTCCGTACCGCCGCCGTTCAGCCCGACCGAGCTCTTCGAGCAGGATACCGCCGTCGTCGTTCAGCTGCACCGCGCCGATGAAGGCAGTTGCTGGTCGAGCACCTTCGACGTATCGAGCACGAGGCGGAACGACACGCAGCAGTTCAAAGCCACGGCGCCGTAGGGATCCGCGTCCGATCGGAGTTCAGGGGACTAGGGCAGCTTCGGACCCATCTTCTTGCCGGCCTCGCCCATCGCCTTCTCGCCGGCTCGATCCATCAGCGTCCTCCCCATCCCGTCCGTCGCCGCCGCAGGGCTGGCGACAGCGGTCGAGCCCGGACTTGCCGCATAGGTCGGCGAAGCTAAGCCGGTCGGCGACTGCGTGGGGGTCGGGGACGTGGGCGACGGGCTCGTGACGACGGTCGCGACGGGGGTGCCGAGGACACTGTCGACGACTCCCTTCTTGGCCGCGTCGCCCGCACCTCTAGCGGCATCGCCGAAGCCGCCGACCTGTGCCCGCGCGGCCGTGACCGGAAAGACCGCGAGTCCTATACCCAAGGCCACTACACTCGTGAGCTTACTCATCGTGTTCTCCTTTGGTGCTGCTGACGCGCGAGTCCTACAGGACGCTCGTGCACTGCGGGCATTTCTTCGCGGCCACCGGAATCGCCATCGCGCACTGCGGGCAGTCCTTCTGCGTCAGCGCCGGCGGCGGCCCCTTCAATCGGTTCATCGCGCGGACGACCAGGAACAGCACCGAGGCGACGATGAGGAAGTTCACCAGCGTGTTGAGGAAGACCCCGTAGTTGATCGTCGCTGCGCCCGCATCCTTCGCCGCCTTCAGCGTCGGATACTCCCCAGAGCCGAGAACGACGAAGAGATTGGCGAAATCCACGCCGCCGAGAATCTTCCCGATCGGCGGCATGAGGATGTCGTTGACCAGCGAAGTCACGATCGACCCGAACGCGACGCCGAGGATGACGCCGATCGCCAGGTCCACGGCGTTGCCCTTGATTGCGAACTCCTTGAACTCTCGAAGCATCGTTTCCTCCCCTGGGTTGCCTGCTCGGACCCGCGTGGGACACTTCGTACGAGCTTCGCCGAGACACCGTACTGCGAGGCTAGGTGCCGGGCTGGTGAAAAACTACGAGTGGAACTACGCGCGTAGAATTTCGGGGCCCATGCGCGCCGGCGGTTCGATCTCGAACGCGCCCGTAGACTACGTTGTCCCGTCGCATTAGTCGTTGCTCAGCGCGCTCGCTGGTCGTCTTCCGGTGAGGAAGGGCAGCGAGAGCAGCGCTCCCGACCGCGCAACCGACCCCGAGGTCGCCCAGCGAAAGGATTCACGATGTCCATTTTCGGAAGAATCATGGAGAAGCTCGGATTCGGGACTGCCTCGGCGGAGGCCGCCGCCCCGCAATCTGCCCCGACCAGCAGCTCATCCGCGGCTCCGGAAGCCGCGCCTGCCGTCGCACCGCGGCCCGCAGCCATGTCGGCCATGTGCGGTCGGTCAACGAGGACGCCTTTCTG
>DAIQBH010000100.1:6733-20072 GCA_036781285.1 Thermodesulfobacteriota bacterium
CCATGTCGGCCGTCGACGTGGTCGCCAAGCTCGAAGGCCTCGCCGCCGCCAGCAAGGAAAAGCTCAACTGGAAGGTTTCGATCGTCGACTTGATGAAGCTCCTCGGACTCGACAGCAGCCTGGCCGCGCGGAAAGAGCTCGCTACGGAGCTCGGCTGCCCCGCCGACAAGATGGCCGACTCGGCGCAGATGAACATGTGGTTGCACAAGGTCGTGTTGCGGAAGCTCGCCGAGAACGGCGGCAACGTTCCGCAGGATCTGTTGGACTGACCATGGTGGAGCTCGTCTGGATCATCGTGATCGGTGCCGTGGTCGGCGCGTTGGCCAAGTTTCTCATGCCCGGGGCGGACCCCGGTGGTCTCTTCATCACCATCATTCTCGGCATCACCGGAGCGGTCGTCGCCACCCTGCTGGGCCGCGCGATCGGTCTTTACGGCGCCGGGCAGGGAGCGGGATTCGTCGCCTCGATCGTCGGCGCGATCCTCGTGCTCTTCGCCTACCGCCAAGTGAGAGGACGATCGGCATGACCGCGTAGCTCGCGGTGCCAGCCATGGCAGCGTGACCGTCGCTGCGCGCGACGACGTGGACCCGGAAAAAAAGGAGTCAGTCATGAAAATCATCGACGAGATGCTCGGCCGCGGACCCCTACAGGACATGTTTCGGGACTTCGTGAAACGCTACGAGAACGGCCATCCTGCCGAAGGCTATTCGGACGAGGAGGTCGTGGAGCGCTACCGCGAGGTCGCCCACGCCGTGCCGCCGGACCAGTACGCGCAGGCGGCTCAGGAGGCGCTGGCGAAGCTCTCACCGGAGGAGCGCGCCGAGTTCGTCACCATGCTGCAGGAGCGCGCCAGGACGCGCGGCGTGGCCCTACCGCCGCAGGTCGGGACCGACCCGAGCGACCTCGGCAAGGTCGTCACCGATCTACACCAGAAGCCCGGCCAGTTGCGCGACATCCTCAGCGGCGACAGCGAGCCGCGTGCGGGGTCGGGGTCGAGTCAGCTGACGGGCATCTTGGCATCACCGATCGCGAAGGCCGCCATGGCTGGCATCGCCGCCATGATCGCGAGACGCGTCATGCAAGGCCCCGCACGCCAGTAAGAACATCCGCGTGCCCGACCCGAGGGCGGACTGGTGTCGCGCGCCGCGCCGCGTCGCGACGAGGCGGACGCGTCGTGCCATGGTGGCGGCCCCGAACCTAAAAGGAGCCGCCGCCATGCCGCGCCCGCTTCTCGCCCCCCTGGCCTCCGCCGCCGTCGTGCTCGTGCTCGCGTGCAGCGCCGGATCCGCGGCCGCGGCTGATCCGCTCAAGCCGTCTCGCAAATGCCGGAAGACGATCGCCGCCGAAACGGCGAAGCTCGTGAAGAGCGCGCAGAAGCTCGTCGACCGCTGCCACGCGGGGCGTGTCAAAGGAAAGCCCGTCGGCGACTGCAACACGCTCGCCGGCGCGGACCCGAAGGGCACGCTCGCCGCGCTCGAGACGAAGGCCGCGGCGAGGATCGACAAGGCATGCGCCGCCGCCGACCCGGTCCGGCAGAACTTCCCTGGCGGCGCGGCGGGCGCCGCCGCCGGGCCGGCCGTGCGGGCGGCCGTGGCGGCGAGCGCGGCGGCGCTCCAAGGCGCCGCCGACCTCGCCGCGAGCAAGGCGGCGCGGAAGTGCCACGGCGCGATCGGCAAGGCGCGGAGCGCGATCGTCGATGCGATCGTCAAGGCCGCGGTCAAATGCCAGCTCGCGCTCGACAAGAGCGCCGCGACGTTCGCCGCCGTCGACGCCGCGTGCGTCGGCGACGGCGCGGCCGCGGCGGCGAAGGCGGCCGCGAAGGTCGAGAAAGCGTGCGCGCCGCGCGGCGCGCCGCCGCTCGCCGGCGCCGACGTCGGCAGCTGCGATCCCTTGCCGGCCTGCGTCGTCGCCCAGGCGACGGCGACCGGCCGGGCGCTCGCGGCGCTGGCGTTCGCCAAGCCGAGCGCCTGCGGCGACGGCTTCCTCGACGTCGCGGAGGCCTGCCCGCTCCTCGAAGGCCCCGGGGACGCGCCGGCGGTCGACGCGACGCGCGACCTCGAGCGCGGCGCGGGGGTGCCGGCGGCGGAGATCAGCCTCGACGCCGCTGGGCTCGCCGTCGCGCGCACGCGGCTCGAGATCGCGTTCGCGCCGACCGCGACCGTCGGCGCGGTGAACACGGTGCTCGCGGCGCTCGGCGCGGAGCTCGTGAGCACGCTGGAGGGCGTGCTGATCTTGACGGTGCGCATCCCGGATCCCGGCACCCTCGCCGCACTCGACGCGATCATCGTCGGCCTCGAGGCGAGCCCCATCGTGCGTTGGGTGAACCGCGGCACGTTCCTCACGACGGCGCTCTTGCCCGCCAACTATCCGCCGGGCTCCGTCGACCTGCCGAAGCTCGACCACCATCTCGCCGTCCGCGCCCACGCGGCGTGGAACGCGCGAGCCGCGCTCGCGGGCGCCACGCCGCCGCTCGTGCTCGTGACGGATTTCTACGGCGGCGGGCTCCCGAACGCCGACGTCGATCGGATCGACGTTGTCGGCACGGTCGGCGCCGGCGCTTCGAACGTCCACGGCTACCACGTGCTCGGGACGATCGCGGCGACCCTCGAGGGCGACCAGTCGAGCCGGGGCCTCGCGACCGGCATGTTCCCCGCCACGAGCCGCATCGGGTACGTCGACATCATCATCGACGCCACCACCACCCTCAGCGACCCCGAGGTGGACAATCGGATGCTGACGATCATCCGGAGCGCGAACGGCAACGTGGTCTTGAACACGAGCCTCCAGTCCCGCTGTACGACGCCGGCGGAGGTTGCCGCGCGCTGCAACGCGACGTTCGCGAACCTCCAGGCGGTGACCTGGATCGAGAAAGTGCGCGGCACGCTGCTCGGTCCGACGAGCCTCGAAGGCAAGTTCCTGAATCTCGCTGCGGGTGGAAACGTCACCGTTGCCGGTGACGTCGACGCCAGCGTCGCGAGCCGCTACGCGGCTGCGCGGCTCCTGTCCCCGCTGACCGCGCCCGGCATCTTCGGCGGACCCGTCACCAACCTCACCAACGCGCTCGTCGTGGAGAACGTCCTCAACTCCGCCGCGCTGCCGTTCCGGCCGACCTGCCTCAGCCAGGGCTCGAAGCGTCCGGGCGACCTCGCCGGCATCGGCACCGACGTGTGGTCGGTGACGAACGCGTCGAGCACCGCCGGGGACCTGAGCGGTACGTCGATGGCGACGCCGCAGGTCGCGGGACTCGCCGCCTACGTGTGGGCGCTGGAGCCGGCGCTCGCGCCGCAGGACGTGTCGGAGATCCTGCTCGCGACGGCGCGCCTCGACTCGCAGCTCACCGGCGACCCGCGCTGCGACGCGACGCCGCCGTCGCCGACGATCGACGCGTACGCCGCCGTGCTCGCGACCGACGACGCCGCGGCGCTCGCCGGCTCCGGCCAGGCCGCGCTGGCACCGGTCCGCCTGGCGCTTCTCGACGTCGCCGACAGCGGCGGCGCCGCGGGCGCCAACGGCGCGTTCGACGAGCAGGACGTGTCGCTCTTCTTGGCCGAGCTCGACGCCGCGGCCGGTGCGATCGATCACTCGCGCTTCGACCTGAACGGCGACGCCGCAACGGGGGGCACGGGCACCGACCGCTTCGACCTCACGATCGATCCGTCGCCGGCATACGTCACGCTGAACGTCCCGATCCTCGGTGAGCAGGTCCCTTTCGACGAGCGGGCCGTCACCGACTTCGAGGTGCTGTGCTTCTACGCGTTCTCGCCGCTCTACACCGGTGACGCCGACCTCCGGGACGACCTCTTGCCGGACTGCGCGCCCGAGCCGTGCCCCAAGGTGCGGACGGGCGGCCGCATCTCGGTCGGCGAGCTGCCGGAGTGCACGATCAACTTCGCCCAGACGAGCGAGATGCCGCTGCCGTTCGACGTCGACCGGACGTGCATGATCGGCGGCCTCACGTTCACGCACTCGGCCGAGGTGTCGAGCAGCATCAGCGCCGGCGCCGTCGACCTCTTCGCGCGCCGCGAGACGACCGGGACGGCAACCGTCTTCTTCCAGTCGATCGCCGCTGGGGACACCGACGTCGAGGAGACCATCACCATCGACGCGCCCGGCATGACGGGTCAGCAGGGCACGGCGACACCGACGATGACGGTCCAGGGAACGATGAGCGCGACCGGCGCGAATTGCGGCACCGGGTTCTCGAGCGCGCAATGGATGCTCCAAGGCTTCGCGAACGGCAAGGCGTTGTTCGATCCGTTCACCGACCGGGCCGAGATCGGCTGCCCGAACGGCGCATTCTCGGGTCCGTCCATCCGGGTGGGCGACGCGTTCACGTTCACCTACGGCGAGCCGTTCACGTTCCGGATCCGCTTCGACGCTCAGGCGCGCGCCGAGGGCGGTACCGGCTCGCCGCACCAGGCGACGGCGGTGCTGAACTGGAGCTGGGACGGCCTCGCCGGCCTGGCGCCGGGGGCGACCGTGACGTCGTGCTCCGGAGTGAACTGGGCGGTCCCGGCGGGTCCGTAGAGCGGACGCGCGTGTCGCGGCGCGCGCGTCCGGCACGAACCCGGCGGCAACGGGCTCGAGCAGCCCATGGCGTTCGACCGGGACGACGAAGCGCTGCTCGCGGGCGTCCGCGATCTCGTCGGGCGTCCGCGCTTTTGACGCTCTAGCAGCAAGTTCCTATCGTCCGCGCGTGCTCCGGTTGTTGCGCTTGATCAGCTATCCCCAGCTCCGCGCGAGCTGGGGACGCGCGCTTCTGGTCGTCGGCGGGATCGCGACCGGCGTATCGCTGATCGTGGCGCTGAACGTCCTCAACACGAGCGTCCTCGAAAACTTCCGGCGCTCGATGGCGCTCGTCGCCGGGCCGGCGGACCTCCAGGTGACGCTCGGGCTCGGCGAGGTCGGGTTCCCCGAAGACACCGTCGCGACCGTCGCCGCCGACCCCGACGTCGACGTCGCGGTGCCGCTCGTCCGCGGCACGGTCGCGCTCGCGAACGATCCCACGGCCGTGCTGCAACTCTTCGGCACCGATCTGACCATGAGCGACCGGCTGCCGCGGTACGACGTCGAGGTCGAGGGCCGTCGGCAGTCGGCGCGCCAAGCCGCGAACGACATGGTGGCCGACCCGCGGTCGGTCTTGATTCCACGCGCCATTGCCGGGACGCACGGCATCCGGGTCGGTTCCGAGATCACCGTGTCCACGCCGCGCGGCATCCACAGCCTCGTCGTACGGGGGCTCCTCAACCCGACCGGCCTCGCCGCCGCATTCGGGGGTCGCCTCGCGATCATGGACCTGGCCGCGGCCCAACAGTTCCTCGACAAGGAAGGACGAATCGACCAGATCGACGTGGTCTTGGAGCCCGGCGCCGATCGCGAGGCCGTCGAGCGCCGCCTGAGCGCCACGTTGTCGTCGCACCTGACGGTCGCGCGGCCGAGCCAACGCGCCGTCGTCTACGAGAGCGTCCTTGCGTCGGTGCAGGCGATGCTCTCCGGGTTGAGCCTGCTCTGTCTGATCGCCGGCGCGTACATCGTCTACAACACCACCTCGACCGCGTTCGTCGAGCGCGCGCTCACGATGGCGCAGCTGCGGTTCGTCGGGGCCGACGAGCGCCAGCTCTTCCGGCTCCTGCTCTGCGAGACGTTCATCCTCGGCGTCGTGGGGGCGGCGCTCGGCGAGGCTTACGGGCTCGCGCTCGCCTATCTCCTGCGCGGCAGCCTCGGGGTCGGCTTCAACACGATCTTCCAGCTCCGCTTCCCGCTCGACGGCATCCGCGCCGACGTCGTGGCGCAGGCGGGCATCATGGCGCTCGGCGTCCTCACCGCGGTCGTCGCGTCGTACTCCGCCGCGGTGCGGGTCCGGAAGCTCGATCCGCTCGAGGTCCTGCGCTGCGCATCCGTCACGCAGACGCTCGGGCCGCGCCGCAGCGCCCGGCTCGTGATGGCGTGGCTAGCGATGATCACGCTCAGCGCCCTCGCGTTCGGCGCCGAAATCGCCTTCAAGTCCTTCGAGTGGGGGAACGTCGGTTCGACCCTCTGGAACGCTTCGGTGTTCGTGATCGCCGTGCCGCTCGTCGCCTGGGCGGCCCGCCGCCTCCAGCGACTCCTGCCGCGGGTGTTCGGCGCCGAGGGACGGTTCGCGGCGGACAGCATCCTCCGCGCACCGACGCGCGCCGGCGTGACGGTCGCCGCCATCTCCGGCGTCGTGACGGCGTCCCTCACGCTCGCCTCGCTTTCGCAGAGCTTCCAGGCGTCGGTGCGCGACTACGTCGCCAAGGCGATCGGCGGCGACCTCGTGGTGAGCGCGGTCACGACCGAAGGCGGATGGCTCGAGACGCCGATACCCGACGACCTTCGCGCCGAGATCGCGGCCGTGCCGGGCGTGCAGCGCGTCGAGGAGCTGCGCGCGCTTCCCGGCCAGCCGTACCGTGATCGCCGCATCGGCATCCTCGCCGTCAGCGACGGCCTCCTCGACACCGAGCACCTGCCGGCCCGCTGGTATCGCCGCGGTGATCCCGCGCATGCCGCGGCCGCGGTGCGCGCCGGCGAAGGCGCCAATATCTCCCTCAGCCTCGCGGACTGGAGCGGCCTCGACGTCGGCGACCAGATCACGCTCGAGACGCCGACCGGCGCGCTCACGCTCCCCATCGTGGGCGTCGTCCCGGAGTACACGTCCGACCGCGGCACGGTGATCGTCGGGCGGCGGCTCTTCGTCGAACGCTGGCAGGACCACACGGTGAGCCGCTTCATGGTCTTCACGCAGCCGGAGAGCGACCTCGCGACGGTGCGCCACGGCATCCTGGCGCGCACGGCGGGACGCTTTCAGCTGAAGGTCGATCCGTTGCGCGAAGCGGTCGCCTACATCACCGGGAAGATCCGCGAGGCGTTCGGATTCACCGACGCGATCCAGCTCCTCATCACCATCGTGACGGCCGCCGGAATCTTCGACCTCCTCCTCTCGGCGATCGCCGAGCGCCGCCGCGAGATCGCCCTCTGGCGCGTGATCGGCGCGACCGACGCCGCCGTCCGCCGCTCCATCTTGATCGAGTCGGGCACGCTCGGCGCGTTCGGCGTGATCGTCGGCGCCGCCCTCGGGTACGTGTCGTCGGCGATCTGGGTGCTGATCAACTATCGCTATCTCCTCGGGTTCTTCCTCGACTTCCACTTCGCGTACTTCTCCGCGCTCGTGTCGTTCTGCATGGTGGTGCTGATGGCTCTCGCGGCGGGTTACGGCGCGGCGCGGGCGGCGACCCGGCAGACCATCCTCGATGGCATCCGACTCGAATAGCGCCGGAGCCCCCGAGCCCGGAGGAGGGCGCGCGCGCCGTCCCGCGGCCCGAGATCCCGGGGCCGACCACGACGACAGTCTCGTTCCTCCGCATCGGGGATCTGGTTCGTAGGCTCGAGGCGCCGGAAATCGAGCGGATCGTCGACGTGGTGGCACGCCGGGTGCGAGCGCGCTTACGTCGATGCCCTCCGCCGCTCAGGGCACGGTCACCACGATGGCCTCACACGGCGCGCGTCCCACCCGGCGATAAGCGTGGCTGAGCGAAGCGTCGAAGTAGATCGAGTCGCCCTCTTCGAGCACGTGCTCTTCCTCACCCACCCGCAGCGCGAGCACGCCGCGGAGCACGTGGAGAAACTCGCTGCCCGCGTGGTCGTGGGTCGGTAGTTTCCCCGCGGGCGCCGGCTCGAACTCGGCGCGGTAGGCGTTCATTTTGCGCTCGACCGCTTTGAAGTCGAGACTTTCGAAGCGGTACGCCACTTTCTTCCCGCCGAGGCGGTCGGGAAACTGCTGGCGTTCGTCGCGCCGGACGACGGACGCGGGGGCGCGCTTGGCCCCGAAGAAGAACTCCAACCCGACGCCGAACACCGTCGCGACGCGGACGAGAGTGGGGAGCGTCGGACACATCTTGCCCCGCTCGATCCTGGACAGCAGCGAGGGCGACAACCTCGTGTGGCGTCCGAGCTCCACGAGCCCCATCGACTTGCGGAGTCTGAGCCGCCTGAGTTTCTCGCCGATCCCGTACCCGCGCAGCTCTTCCGACACTTCGCCCATGGATCAACCTCGTTTTCCCGTGACGCAACGTCAGGGACGGATTTTGCGTCAGAGTCCAAGCAATCGCGCCATTGCCTTGTAAGCAAATTAGTTTGCCCTAAACTCAAAGGCGACGAAAGCCCGAGCACTACAGCCCGCGAAAGGAGCGTCCCATGAGTCTCGACACACCAGAAGCCGGAGCGAGCATCGGCTCGACGGTCAGTCATTTCCTCGCCGGCGGGGAGCTGCTGCCGTCGCAGCTTCCCGCCGCGTCGTCGTGGTCGCCGGAAAAGAAGCTGGCGGCGGCGGTCCTGACCTCGGCGCTCCTCTGCATCCGTGATCACTACGGAGACGAAGCGCACGTCGAGAAGGTCGAGGAGGATCTCGCCTGGGTCGGGTCCGACGACATGACCCACGCGTTCAGCTTCTTGCCCTTGTGTGACCTCTTCGACCTCGAGGCGGCGTGGGTTCGCGAGGTCGTGGCGCGGTGGAAGACGACCGACAAGCGTGAGCGCAGGCCGTTTTCCCTGCACCGGCACGCGGCCTGAGCCGCGTGAATCAGCTTCGCCCGAGCAGGTGGCGGAGCGCCGGCGCGAGGTCGGGGTAGCGGAAGGAGAAGCCGGCCGCGGTGAGGCGTCCCGGCTCGACCCGGGTACTCGCGAGCAGCAGCTCGTCACCCATCTCGCCGAGGAGCAGACGGACCGCGGCGGCGGGAAACGGGATGAGCGCGGGACGGCCGAGGACGCGCGCCAAGGTCGCCGCGAAATCTCCGTTCGTCACCGGGTGCGGCGTCACCGCGTTCACCGGGCCCGTGAGCGCGGGCGTGGTGAGGGCGAAGAGGATCGCATCGAGCACGTCGTCGAGGGCGATCCAGCTCGAGAACTGACTGCCGCCGCCGACCGGTCCGCCGACGCCGAGCAGGAAGGGAGGCAGCATCGTCGCGAGTGCGCCGCCGGCCGCGCTCAGCACGACGCCGAGGCGCAGGTTCACGACGCGGATGCCACGCGCGGTGGCCGGTGCGGTGGCGGCCTCCCATTCCTTGCAGACGTCGGCCAGAAAACCGGCGCCCGGGGGGCTGTCCTCGCGCACCACGTCGCCGCCGCGGTCGCCGTAGATGCCGATCGCCGAAGCGCTGACCAGCACCTTCGGGGGCCGCGGGAGACCGGTGAGCGCGTCCACCAACACGCGTGTGCCGTCGCTCCGGCTGGCGCGGATGCGCGCCTTCTTCTCCGTCGTCCACCGGCCGCCGGACACGCTCTCGCCGGCGAGGTGCACGACGGCATCGAAGCCCTCGAGCGCCGCGCGATCGATCGAGCCCGCCGCGGGATCCCACTGGATGGCGTCCGCGTCTCGGCCGCGGCGTCCGAGGCGCACCACCGTATGCCCGCCGGTCGTCAGATACGGGACCAGCGCCGATCCGATCAGCCCACTGGCGCCCGTGACCAGGATCCGCATGGGCCCCGCCGCCCGCGCTCGCGCGTGCGCGGCGACGTCGCCGGCCGTGACGCGATGCCGGTAGTCGAACATGCGTTGCAGCTTCCGGCGCGTGAAGGCTTCGCCCGCGACCGACCCGAGAGCGCCGCCGGGCAGCACGTACGCGATTCGATCTTCGAGCCAGGAGGCGTCGGCGCCCGCGGGCTCGAAACGATGGGTGTGCTCCCAGAACGCGAACGGGCCGGACGTCTGGACGTCGCGAAACTGCTCGTCCGCGACGTAGTCGACGTGGTCGGCAACCCAGAGCGGCCCGATGCCGCCGGGCCCGAGCCGCATGACCAGTCGAGCGCCGTCCTCGATGCCTCCGTGCTTCTCGACGACACGGACGTACTCCCAGGGCGGGGTCAGGCGCTCGAACGCGCCGGGGCGGGCATGCCAGCGAAAGACCTCGGGTGCGGGCGCGGCGAGCCGGCTCCTGCGCACGAACGTCCGCGCCCCCGGCGGTACGGGCGTCCTCATGGCCGCGTGCTCGCGGGGGCCGCGCCGACGCGCTCGCGAACGAGCGCCGCGGTGTCGACCCGCGCGCCCAGTTGGGCGCAGAGGAGAAACGTGCCCCCGATCTTGCGGTGAACGAAGATCATCTCGGGCGGCGGCGGACGCACGAGGCCGCGCTCGAACGCGAGCGCGAGCGCCGCATCGCGGGTCCGGCTCGCGAGATCGGTGGCGCCGTAGTCGTAGGGGCCGATCGCGAAGATGGGCTCGCAGGCGAGCACGATCAGGTCCACCAGTCCCTCGGCGCGGTCGTCGCGCTCGTCGGGCGCGAGCCACGCCATGTCGGTCATGCGGCGCCGGATCCCGGCGCGGTCGCCGCCGAGCACCGCCCGCAGCAAGCGACGATAGCGCTCCGCGAGCCCGGGCGAGACGTCGACGGTGGAGCCGAAGTCGAGCACGGTCAGGCGGCGGTCGTCTGCGGACCACAGGTAGTTGCCGAAGTTTGGATCGGACTGCATGAAGCCGAACTCGAAGAGCTCGCGCAGCATGAGGCGCTGGACGGTGGCGCCGACGGCGTCGCGCACGGCTTGCGGGTGCGGCTCGCTCCACAGCGTGGCCAGCGGAACCCCCGGCGCATGGTCCATGGCGAGGATGCGGCGGGTGGTGAGATCGCCATGCGGCCGTGGCACGTGCAGCGTCGGCTCTCCGGCCAGGAGATCGTGGAAGCGCTGCAGGCTCCGCGCCTCTTCCAGATAGTCGGTTTCCCGACGGAGCTGGCGCTTCACCTCGGTGAGGAGTCCGCGGAGGTCGACGTCGGCGGGCAGCAGGCGCGTCAGGCGGAGCAGCGTCGCGAGGTTGTCGACGTCGCTGTCGATGCTCTTGGCGACGCCGGGAAACTGGATCTTGAGGACGAGCTCGCGTCCGTCGGCCGCGACGGCGCGATGGACCTGGCCGATCGAGGCCGCCGCGATCGGCGTTGCGTCGAAGGCACGAAAGCGGCGCTGCCATCCGCGTCCGTACTCGCGCCCGAGCGCCGCGTGCAGCTGCGCCGTCGTCATCCGGTCGCCGTCGGCGCGCAAGCTGGCGAGCGCCTCGCTCAATGCCGCCGGGAGGACGTCGCCGCCTTCGAGCGAGAGCAGCTGCCCGAGCTTCATGGCGGCACCCCGCATGCGCGCGAGACCCGCCACGAGCTGCCGCGGGTTCGCGCCGTGGAGCACCACGTCGGCGAGGGCAGGGCGATCCCCGGCCCACAGGCGGCGGGCGCCTTCCATCGCCGCGCCCGCCGCGACGCCGCCCGCGAGCACGCCGAGATGCATCCACCGCTCGAGACGGCCGGCGGGTACGCGCGAGGCGCGCCGGGGCGCGCCGTCCGCGGGCGATGAACCGATCGGGTCCGACGTCATGGATGGACCGAGCACCGCACTCAGCGCAGGTCGAAGCGGTCGAGGTTCATCACCTTGGTCCACGCCGTGACGAAGTCCCGCGTGAATCTCTCCCGTCCGTCGGCCGAGGCATAGACCTCCGCCACGGCGCGGAGCTCGGCGTTCGACCCGAACACCAGGTCGACGGGAGTCGCCGTCCATTTGAGCTCGTCGGTCTTGCGATCGCGACCCTCGTAGAGTCCCTCGGACGTGGCGGACTTGCTCCACTTGGTGGACATGTCGAGGAGGTTCACGAAGAAGTCGTTCGTCAGCGCGCCGGGCCGATCGGTGAACACCCCGTGCGCCGTTTGCCGGGCATTCGCATTCAAGGATCGCATGCCGCCGACCAGCACGGTCATCTCGGGAACGGTCAACGTCAGCAGCTGTGCCCGATCGACCAGCTGCTCCGCCGGAGAACGGCTCTGACCGCCGGCGAAGTAGTTCCGGAACCCGTCTGCGGTCGGCTCGAGCACGGCGAAGGCCGTCACGGTGGTCTGCTCCTGCGACGCGTCGGTGCGACCCGGCGCGAAGGGAACCTCCACGTCTTGGCCCGCCTTCTTCGCGGCCTGCTCGATGGCAGCCACGCCTCCCAGGACGATCACGTCGGCGAGCGACACCTTCTTCTGGCCGCGGTTGAAGTCCGTCTGGACGGCCTCCAGGCGCTGCAGCACCTTCGCGAGCTCGGGCGGGTCGTTGACGGGCCAATCCTTCTGGGGCGCGAGGCGAAGGCGCGCGCCGTTCGCGCCGCCGCGCATGTCGGTGCCGCGGAAGGTGACCGCCGCCGCCCAGGCCGTTCGCACGAGCTCGGAGATGGTCGAGCCCGACGCGAGGATCTTCGACTTCAGCGCCGCGACGTCGTTCGCGTCGATCGGCGCGCCCTCCGCCTTGGGAACCGGGTCCTGCCAGATCAGATCCTCACGCGGCGCCTCCGTGCCCAGGTAGCGGGAGCGCGGCCCCATGTCGCGGTGGGTCAGCTTGAACCACGCCTTCGCGAACGCGAGCTTGAACTCGTCGGGGTTCTGCTGGAACCGCTGCGAGATCTCCCGGTAGCTGGGGTCGAACTTCAGCGCGAGGTCGGTGGTGAACATGATCGGCGCGTGCCGCTTCGTCGGGTCGTGCGCGTCGGGCACGAGGTTCGCCGCCTTGCCGTCGGCGGGGATCCACTGGATCGCACCAGCGGGGCTCTTCGTTTGCACCCAATCGAACGCGTAGAGGTTGTCGAGGTAGCTCGTGCTCCACGCGACCGGATTGACCGACCACGCGCCTTCGAGACCGCTGGTGACCGTGTCGCCGGCGTTGCCGCGGCCACACTTGCTCTTCCAGCCCGTGCCCTGCTGCTCGAGACCGGCGGCGGCGGGCTCGGGCCCGACGCAGTCGGCCGAGTGGGCACCGTGGGCCTTGCCGAAGGCGTGGCCGCCGGCGATGAGCGCCACGGTCTCCTCGTCGTCCATCGCCATGCGGCCGAAGGTCTCGCGAATGTCCTTCGCGGCCGCCAGCGGATCCGGGTTGCCGTTGGGACCCTCCGGATTCACGTAGATCAAGCCCATCTGCACCGCCGCGAGCGGCTTCTGCAGCTTCCGGTCGCCGCTGTAGCGTTCGTCGGCGAGGAATTTCTTCTCGGGCCCCCAGTCGACCAACTCGGGCTCCCAATCGTCCGTACGACCGCCGGCAAAGCCGAAGGTCTGGAAGCCCATCGAGTCCATCGCCACGTTCCCGGTCAGGACCATGAGGTCGCCCCAGGAGATCTTCTGCCCGTATTTCTGCTTGATCGGCCACAGCAGGCGCCGCGCCTTGTCGAGGTTGGCGTTGTCCGGCCAGCTGTTGAGCGGTTCGAATCGCTGCTGCGCGCCGCCGGCGCCGCCGCGCCCGTCACCCATCCGGTACGTACCGGCGCCGTGCCAGGCCATCCGGATGAAGAACGGTCGGTAGTCCACATAGTCGGCCGGCCACCAAT
>DAIQBH010000101.1:0-20016 GCA_036781285.1 Thermodesulfobacteriota bacterium
CGAGCGCGGTCGTCCGGGGGAGCAGGTTGAAGCTCTGGAACACGAAGCCGATGCGGCGATTGCGGATCTCGGCCCGCGCGTCGCCGTCGAGCCCGCCGACGTCGATGCCGCCGAGCCGGTACGTGCCGCTCGACGGCCGGTCGAGACAGCCGAGGATGTTCATGAGCGTCGATTTCCCCGAGCCCGACGGGCCGGTGATCGCGACGAGCTCGCCGGCATCGATCCGCAACGTGGCGTCGACGAGCGCCGGGACGGTCGCGTCGCCGAGCTCGTAGCGGCGCGCCAGCGCGACGGCCTCGATCAGGGCCGGGGCGGTCAGCGCCGCCGACCTCTGCCGCCGCCCATGTTGAAGCCGGGCGGGCGTTGGGTGCTCGCGCCGTCGTCGGCGTTCGCGGGTCGGCTGATCGCGACGATCACGGCGTCACCTTCCGCGAGCGCGCCCGACTGCACCTCGGTGTGGCTGTCGTCTGTGAGGCCGGTCGTGACGCCGACCGGCTCCGGCGCGCCGCGTGTCAGACGCCACACGGTCGGCGTCGCCGGGGCCGCGCCGGGGTCGCCGTTGCCGTCGGTCGCCGCGCCAGCGGCGCCATTCGTGGAGGCGACAGCCCCGTCGTCCGCCGCCGGCGGCCGGAAGCGCAAGGCCGCGGTCGGGACCCGCAGCACCTCGTCGCGCCGGCCGATCACGACGTCGACGTTCGCGGTCATGCCGGGCCGGAGCGCCAGGTCGGTGTTGTCGGCGTCGATCACGACGTCGTACGTGATCACGTTCTGCACGTTCAGCGGCGAGTTCCGCACCTGGGACACGGTGCCCGCGAACGAGCGATCGGGGTACGCGTCGACGGTGAACGTCGCGGCCTGACCCGTCTGCACCTCGCCGATGTCGGCCTCGCTCACGTTGGCGTTCACCTGCATCTTCGTGAGGTCCTCGGCGATCACGAAGAGGGTCGGGGTCTGGAAGCTCGCGGCGACCGTCTGCCCGACGTCGACGGCGCGCGACACCACGACGCCGTCGACCGGCGACACGATGTCCGTGTAGCCGAGATTGACGCGCGCCTCCTCGAGCTTCGCTTGCGCTTGCTGCGCCTGCGCCTCCTGGAGCGCGACCTCGGCGCGCCCCTGGTCGACGCCGCTCGCGAGCACGTCGACCGCGTCGGCCGCGACGATCCCTTGGGACTTCAGTTCGCGATTCCGCGCGAGGTTCGACGTCTTGTACTGGAGGTCGGCGCGCGCTTTCGCGAGCGCGGCCTTCGCGTTCGCGAGCTCGGCCTCGGCTTGCTGTACGCGGAGCTCGAACTGGCGCGGGTCGATCTTGGCGACGCGCTGGCCCTGCTTCACGGGCGAGTTGAAGTCGACGTCGATCGCCTGGATCGGGCCCGAGACGTAGGTGCCCACCTGCACGGTCTTCACGGGATTCACGGTGCCCGTCGCGGTGACGCTGGCGACGAGATCGCCGCGCGTCACCTTCTCCGTGCGGTATTTCGGCGCGTCGGCGTCGTCCGCGACGAACGTGCGCCCGAGCACGGCGGCGGCGACCACGACGACGAGCGCGGCGACCACGAGCCGCCAACGACGGAGCATGGGGGCAGTATAGTCCGCCCGCCGTCGTGCGCGAGCCGGGTCGGCTACCTCGACTCCCGAACTGCGGGTCCCAGAACTGGCAGCGACGGAAGGCGCGGAAGATGCCGGCCGTCTTGGTCGTGGGTGGCGTCGCGACCCGGTCGATCACGGGGCTCGTCGTCGGAACAGCCGAGCCCGTCGGCGACGTCCGCGCCGATGGTCTCGTTCGTCCTTTCCCGACGATCGTTGCTCGATCGCGGAGTCCCCGACCAGACGATATATGCGAGCCCATGGCCTCTTCGGGACGGACGATCGTGATCGGCGACGTGCAGGGCTGCCGCGTCGAGACGGAAGATCTGCTCGCGCGGTGCGACTTCACGGCGCGCGACCGCGTCGTCTTCGTGGGCGACCTGGTCGCCAAGGGCCCGGACTCGGCCGGCGTCATCGATCTGTGCCTGAAGCTCGGCGCGCGCTCCGTGCTCGGCAATCACGACGCGGGCGTTCTGCGCTGGTTCCGCGCCAGAGCCGCGGGCGAACGCCTTCCGGATCTCAAGCCTTCTCACGAGCAGGTCGTCGCCACGTTGCGTCCGCGGCACGTCGCCTACCTCGAGTCCCTGCCGCTCTGGATCGCGCTGCCGGAGTACGAGGCGCTCGTCGTGCATGCCGGCTTGGTCCCCGGCGTCGCGCTCGAGGATCAGGATCCGCGAATGCTGCTCAACATCCGGACCCTCCGTCGCGACGGCAGCGGCTCGACGGAGGCGGACGACGGCGTGCTGTGGGGAACGCGCTGGAAAGGCCCCGAGCTCGTGCTCTTCGGCCACCATGCGCGGGCCGGATTGCAGCGGCACCCGTTCGCGCTCGGGCTCGACACCGGGTGCGTCTACGGCCGCGAGCTCACCGCGTGCATCTTCCCGGGGCGCACGCTCGTGTCGGTGCCGGCGCGGGAGGCCTACGCCGCGATCGTCCGCCGCGACCAGCAGTAGCCGACCGTGCACCGGCGATCTGCGGCGTGACGGGCGTGCCTACGGCATGAACGGCGGGTCGGCGCCGACCCCGCGCTTCGCGGCGAGCCGGCGCGCGCGGCCCGGGAACGCGACGCCGCCGAAGCGGTCGAACGCGGGCTGGATCGCGCGGCGGAGGCGGGTCACCCAACCGAGGCGGCCGATGTCGTCGAAGAGCGAGTAGGCGACCGGGGTCACGAGGAGGCTCAGCAGCAGGCAGAGGGTCTGGCCGCCGATGATCACCTTCGCCATCGAGGCGCGCGACGCCGCGCCGGGACCGGTGCCGAGCGCCATCGGCAGCATGCCGAGCACGAGCATGACGCTCGTCATGAGGATCGGGCGGAGGCGCGCGTGGTTCGCCTCGAGGATCGCGGCGTCGCGGTCCATGCCCTCGGCGCGGAGCGTGTTCGTATAGTCGATCTGGAGGATGCCGTTCTTCTTCACGATGCCGAACAGCATGAAGAGGCCGAAGATCGAATAGACGTCCAGCGGGTTGCGGAGGATCCAGAGCGAGAGCACCGCGAACGGGATCGAGAGCGGCAGCGCCAGCATGATGGTGATCGGGTGCAGGAAGCTCTCGAACTGCGCCGCGAGCACCATGTACATGAACAGGAGGCTCAGCAGGAACGCGGTGACGAAGTTTGCGACCGTCTCCTCGAGCGCCTTGGCGCGGCCGCCGAGCTGGATGCGATACTGCGGCGGCAGGTTCAGCTCGCGCACGATCGCCTGCACCTTCTCGACGGCGACCGAGAGCGGGACGTCGGTCAGGTTGGCGAAGAAGCCGACCTTGCGCTCGCGGTTCTCGCGCTCGATCTGCGCCGGGCCGAGCGCCTGGCTGAGATTGGTGATGGCGTTGATGGGGACGAGCCGGTTGGCGGTCGGCGACCAGAGCGTGAGGGCGTAGATGTCGGCGGCGTCGCGCCGCATGGTCGGCTCGGCGCGAAGCCAGACGTCGTACTGCTCGTCCTCTTCCTTGTATTTCGAGACGGGCTCGCCGCCGACCAGCAGGCTCAGGGTCTGGGCGATCTCCTCGACCCGGAGGCCGAGGGCCGACGCGCGCTCGCGGTCGATCACGGCGCGGAGCTCGGGCTTCCGGACGGAGAGCGTCGTGTCGACGTCGACGAACGCCGGGTCGGCGCGCATGCGCTCGGCGATCTGATCGGAATACTTCGTGAGCTTCTCGAGGCTCGGCCCGAGCAGGCTGAACTCGACCTCGCTCTGCCGCGAGCCGCCGCCGCGAAACGCGTTGATGCCCTGCACGCTGACGCGCAAATCGGCATACGCGGCGAGGAGCTTCCGGGCGTCGCCCATGACGTCGAGCTGGCTGAAGGGACGCTCGTGGAGGTCGGTGAGCCGCACGTAGATCGACGCCGACGTCACGTCGCCCTCGCCGGGACGCGCTTTGCCGGTGGTATCGCCGATCGTCGTCAGCGTCTGGGTGACGCCGCGGAGCGCGCGGATCCGGCCCTCGATTTCCTGGAGGACGGCGCCGGTGCGGTCGAGGTTGTAGCCGCCCGGGGTCTGGATGATGACCTCGAACTCGCTCTGATCGTCCTGCGGCACGAACTGCGTGCCGACCGCGCGCATGAGCGGACCGGTCGTGAGGGTGATGCCGAGCGCCAGCAGCAGGATCGCGACGCGATGGCCGAGCGACCAGCGGAGGCACGCGCCGTAGAAGCGATCGATCGCCTGGTAGAAACGGCCCTCCTTCGCCGACTCGCCGTGGCGCTTCGGCCGCAGGAACCGCGCCGACATCATCGGCGTCAGCGTGAAGGACACGAGCAGCGACACGGCGATCGCGAAGGCGACCGTGACGCCGAAGCTCCGGAAGAAGCGGCCGATGATCCCGCCCATGAACGCGACCGGCAGGAAGATCACGATCAACGACAGCGTGGTCGCCATGACCGCGAGCGCGATCTCGCGGGTGCCCGTCGAGGCCGCGGTGTAGGGATCCTCTCCCTTCTCCTCGATGTGGCGGAAGATGTTCTCGAGGATCACGACGGCGTCGTCGATGACGATCCCGACGGCCAGCACGAGACCGAGCATCGTCACGTTGTTCAGCGTGAAGTCCATGAGCCACATCATCGTGAAGGTCGCGATGATGGACGTCGGAATGGCGACGGACGCGATCAGCGTGCTCCGCATGTCGCGCATGAAGAGCCAGACCGTGAGCGCCACGAGGAGCGCGCCGAGGATCAGGTGGTGTTGCACCTCGGCGATCGTGCGCTTGATGAAGCGCGACTGGTCGACCACGACCTCCGTCGAGATGTCGGCCGGGAGCCCCGGGCCGAGCTCCGCCAGCGTCTCCTTCACCTCGTCGACGACGCTCACGACGTTCGTGCCCGACTGCTTCTTGACGATCAGGGTGACGGCGTTCTTGTCGTCGAGGCGGGCGTGGCTGCGCGGCTCCGCGACGCCGTTCTCGACCCGGCCGATGTCCTTGATGCGGATCGGGCGGCCTTCGTAGGTCGTGACGATCAGATCCGCGAAGTCGAGCGCGTCTTGCATGCGGCCCATGGTGCGGAGCACGAGCTCTCGGTGGCCCTGGTCGACGCGCCCGCCGGGCACCTCGATGTTCTGCGCGCGGAGCGCGTCCCGCACCTGGAGGACCGAGAGCTGGTAGGCCATCAACCGCTCGGGGTCGACGTAGACGTTGACCGCGCGATCCCAGCCGCCGACCATGATGACGGCGCCGACGCCCGGCACGGTCTCGATCTTCTCCTTGATCTGCTTCCGCGCGATCTCGGTGACCTCGCGGAGGTCGCGGTTGCCCGCGACGACCACGCTCATGATGGGCGTCGCGCCGATGTCGAACTTCTCCATGATCGGCGGATCGGTGCCCTGCGGGAGGCGGGAAACGATGGTCGCGACCTTGTCGCGGACCTCCTGCGCCGCGATCGCGCTGTCCTTGCTGAGCAGGAACTGCACGATCACGAGCGACACGCCCTCCTTGCTGGTCGAGCGGAGGATGTCGATGCCGTCGATCGTGTTGACGATCTCCTCGATGGGCTTGGTGAGGCCGCTCTCGATCTCCTCGACGCTCGCGCCCTTCAGGGTGGTGGTGATCGTGACGGTCGGGAAGTCGACGTTCGGGAAGAGGTCGAGCCCGAGCCGCTGGAACGAGAACCAGCCGAGCACGACCAGCGACATGACGAGCATGGTCGCGAAGACCGGGCGGCGGATGCAGAGATCGGCGAGGGACATCGAGCGATTCACTCGGGGCTGGCTTACGGCGTGACGATGACGGGGGTGCCCTGCTCGAGCTTGTCGAGGTTGGTCGTCGCGACCTGCTCGCCGGCCTTCACGCCGTCGGCGACCTCGCGGCGGTCGCCGAGCGCGACGCCGGTCTGCACGATCCGCTCCTCGACCTTTCCGCCGTCGACCACGACGAAGAGCTTGCTCACGCCCGCGAAGGTCGTGAGCGCGTTCGCCGGGACGAAGACCGCCTCCCCGTGCGTGTTCACCACGAGCTGGCCCTTGCTGAAGAAGCCCGGGAGGAGCGTGTGGTCGCCGTTCGGGACCACCGCCTCGATCGTGAGCGAGCGGTTGGAGATCGCCGACGTCGGCGTGATGCGCGTGATCTTCCCGGTGAAGATCCGTCCGGGGTAGGCGTCGACGCCGAGTCGGAGCTCTTGCCCGATCTGGACGAGGCCGGCGAAGCGCTCGGGGATCGGCGTCCGGAACTTCAGCGGGTGGTCCTGCACGAGCTCGTAGAGCGTCTCGCCGCTCTTCACCACCGCGCCGACCGACGTCGAGCGCGCGGCGATCACGCCGGTGAACGGCGCGCGGATCACCGTGCGGTCGATCTTCACCTTGACGACGTCGAGCTGCGCCTCGAGCACCGCGGCCTCGGTGCGGATCTTCTCGGCCTCCTCGGTCGACATGATGCCCTGCGTCCGCAGGACCTGGGCGCGCGAGTTGTCGGCGCGGGCTTTCGTCAACCGTGCCTGGATCTCGCGGAGCGACGCCTGGAGATCGGCGTCGTCGAGCTGCACGAGCACGGCCCCTTCCTCCACGCGATCGCCGACGTCGGGACCGAACGACGCGACGCGGGCCTCGATCTGGGCGGCGACCTTGACCTCCTCGTTGGCGTAGAAGGCGCCGACGAGGTCGACCGTGCGCTCGACCGTCTCGATGGTCGCGGGTGCGACGGCGACCGCGATCGGAGCGGGGGCGGTGTTGGCCGTCGCCTCCGCGTGATCGGTCTCGTGGGAGCAACCCGTCGCGAGCATGCCGAACGCGGCGGCCGCCGTGAGCATGGCCAAGGGTCTCACGATCGGCCTCCCGCGGCGCGACGCGTGGTGCGCGCCGTCGGACGGTTCCCCGTCCGGCGCACTGCGCCGCGGAGCCCGTTCAGGAACATGTCGACGACGAAATCCACGCTCGCTTCGCGGTCGTCGCGCTCGTGCTGATTGATGACGGCGGCGCGGATCAAGGACAGCAACATCTCGGCGGCGAGGAGACCGTCGGCGCTGCCGAGCCGCGCCGCGCGCGCCTCCGACTGGAGGATGCCGCGGGCGAGCGTCACGACCTTTTGCCGGCGGAGCCGCCACGGCTCCCCCTCGGGCTCGCGCTGCTTGTGCTCGTAGCGGCCCATCAGCACGGCCAGATGGCGCCGCGTCCAGAAGAAGTCGACGAAGGCGCGCACGAAGGCGCGGATCGCGTCCTCGCCGGTGCGCCCCCGCACCGCGACCGCGAGCTCGTCGAGCAGCACGTCGAGCGCCTCCATGATGGTCGCGTAGAAGAGCTGCTCCTTGGTCGGAAAGTAGAGGTAGAGCGTGCCCTTGCCGACACCGGCCGCCGTCGCGACGTCGTCGACGGGCACGGTGTGGAACTCGCGCGCCGAGAACACGTCGGTCGCCGCGCGCAGGATCTGCGTTCGCTTGTCGGACTCGGGTTTGCGGGCGGCCATCGGGGAGGGGTCTCCAGAACTGACTGGTCAGTTCTGGCCGTCGCCCGCCGGTGAGTCAACTGTCGGAGCGGCGCAACGGCCGTGGCGCCTGCGCTACGGGTTCGGGGGCCGCACGCGGTGCGAACGTGCATCGCTTTCCCCCCGGGGATTCGGGTAGACTCCGCCCTCACACCCGCCGAGCCTCCGGTCCCGGCTCGATCCCGTCAGGAAGGAATCTCCGATGAACCTCAAGAAGACGCTCGTCACCGTCGTGAAGACGCTCGTCACCGTGGCCATTTTCGTCTCGCTTTTCGTCGAGTTCGGCGGCGGGACGGTAGCGGTGTCGCGGAGCGGCTTCGAGGACGGCTCGATCTTCTACCGCGCGAATCCGGAGATGCCGGGCTTCGTCGGGAAGACGAAGGCGCGCCTGACGGGGAAGACCCTGCCCGAGCCGTACGTGCCGGTGTCGAGCGAGTACGCCTGCACGCTCGCGCTCGAGGGCGGTCAGGTCATGGTGCGGACGGCGGCGGGCGACGTCGTGAAGCTGCGGGCGCTCCACCACTGCGTCGACGGCAAGCTCGGCCAAGTGCTCGCGGGCGAGGACGACTCGCGCAAGGTGCCGCTCGCCGCGGCGACCGGGGACACGGTCTGGGTCGAGAAGCAGGGCGTGCAGCGCGTGCCGATGACCGTCGAGGACCTGTGGACCGAGATCAAGGGCCTCGACCTCGGCGTGTTCGTTCCCTGGCTGATCTTCGCGACCTTCATCAAGTTCCTCGGCATCATGGCGAACATCGTGCGCTGGAAGGTGCTGCTCGCGGGCCAGGGGATGGAGTTCGGATTCGGCTGGCTGACCGCGAGCTACTTCGTCGGCCGTTTCTTCGGCATCGTGATGCCGTCGACGCTCGGCCTCGACGGCTGGCGCCTCTACGACACGATCCGCATCTCGCGGAAGCCCGTCGAGTGTACGACGGTGCTCGCGGTCGAGCGCATCACCGGGCTGATCGGCCTGATCGCCACCATCCTCTTGTTCATGCCGTTCGCCGATCTCCAGGGCCGCACGTTCGCCGACGTCATGCAGCGCCTCGCGGTGCCGCTCGCGGCCGCCGTGATCTTCGGCCTGGCGCTGCTCCTCCAGCCCGGCATGTTCGCGCCGCTCATCCGGATCGTGCCGATCGCGAAGGTGCGCAATTTTCTCGAGAGCGCGATCCGCAGCGCCACCGCCTACTCGACCCGCCGGGGCACGCTGCTGATCGCGCTCGGGTGCGCGATCTTCGGCCAGCTGACGACGATGGCGATGTACTTCGGAAACGCGATGGCGCTCCAGGTCGAGGGCGTCACCATGCTCCAGGTGTTCTACGCCGCCGCCGTCATGACGCTCTTCACGTTCCTCATCCCGACCGCCGCCGGCGAGGGCGTGCGCGAGCTGATGTTCGTCGAGCTCCTCGGCGGGCGCATCCCGACCGCGAAGGCGTTTCTCATCGGCCACGTCGGCTTCTGGATCGAGAAGCTCCTGCTGTCGTTCCAGGGCGGGATTTTCCTGATCTGGGCGCCGAAGTCGTACCAGCGGGTGACGCGCGAGGACCTCGAGCGCCTCAAAGAAGAGACAGCGCGCGAGCGCCAGGTGCGCGCGACCGCGTGAGAATGACGGCTTCGCAAGAGACGGCGCGCGAGCGGCAGGTGCGCGCGACCGCCTGAGCGCGTAGAAGGAGCGCATGAGCGACCCGGCGATCGTCATCCGGCCCGCGACCGCGGCGGACAAGACCGCGCTCGGGAAGCTCGGCGCCCAGCTCCTGCGAGTGCACCACGCGTTCGACGCCGACCGCTTCATGGCGCCCGGCCCCCAGAGCGAGGAAGGCTACGGCCGTTTTCTCGCTGCCGAGCACGCGAGCGACGACGTGGTCGTGCTCGTGGCCGAGCGCGCCGGCGAGATCGTCGGGTACGTGTTCGCGGGCGTCGAGCCGCGGTCGTGGAAGGAGCTCCGCGACCGCGCGGGGTTCATCCACGACGTGCTGGTCGTCGAGAGCGCGCGCGGTACGGGTACGGGCGAGCGTCTCGTCGAGGCCGCGGCGGAATGGCTCGTCGCGCGCGACGTACCGCGCGTCATGCTGTGGACCGCCGAGAAGAACGAGTACGCCCAGCGGCTCTTCGGACGTCTCGGCTTCCGCCGCACGATGATCGAGATGACGCGCGAGCGCTCGCGCTCGTGACGATGGCGACGCGCGCGCCGGACCGCGGCCGGTACGTCACCTGTCCCGCGGGCGGTGACGATCGCCTCGACCGCGTGCTGGCGGCGCTCTTGCCCGACACGTCGCGCGGCGCCGCGCGCCGGCTGATCGCGGACGGGCGCGTTTTCGTCGACGGCCGCCGTTGCCGGGTCGCGTCGCGACCGGTGCGGGCCGGGAACGTCCTGCACGTCGCGCCCGTGGCGGCCGCGGCACCCGTCGCCACCGCCGCCGCGCCGCCGATCCTCTACGAGGACGACGACGTGATCGCGATCGACAAGCCGTGCGGCATGGCGTCGGCGCCGACCCGGACCGCCGCCGCCGGCACCGCGCACGACGCCGTGCTCGAAACGCTGCGCGCCCGGAAGCGCGGCCCCGCCCGGCTCTGGGTCGTCCACCGTCTCGACGTCGGCACTTCGGGCGTCCTCGTCTTCGCGAGAACCCGCGAAGCCGCCGCCGCGCTCTCCGGGGCGTTCGCCGAAGGCCGCGTCGAGAAGGAGTATCTCGCTCGCGTCGCATGTGCGCCGGCAGTGCTGCATGGAACGATCGATCTCCCGCTCGCGACCGAAGGTCGCCGGGCCCGCGTCGATCCGAAAGGCCGCTCAGCCCGCACCGACTGGCAGATCGTCACCACCGACGAGCGCGGCACGCTCCTACGCCTCCACCCCCGCACCGGCCGCATGCACCAACTCCGCGCCCACCTCCATGCAATCGGCCATCCCATAGTGGGCGACAGAGCCTACGGCGGCCCGCCCAGCACGCGCCTCATGCTCCACGCGGAACGGCTCGTGATACCGCACCCGCGAACCGGCACCAGAGTCACGATCGAAGCGCCTTTGCCGAACCAGTTCGAATGACGATGAGCAAGCGAAGCTCAACCACCGCAACCAGCACCCCGAGCAGATCGCCCCTCTTCAGCGACCTGCGTTCACCGCCAGGGAGGGAGGCGCGTGTCCTTCTTGCCGAACCGCCACCCGTTCTTGGTGGGAGTCCAGAGACCCCGCGCCGCCCATCGGTTGCCCGCCACCTCGACCACGGTCTGGAGATCGCTCGACGTCCGTTTGGTGTCGACGTACGCCTTCATCTCGAGGAGGTAGTAGCCGACGCAAGCGGCGTCCTCGGGGCAGCGGAGATTGATGTCGCACCGTTCGCCGTCCCATGACCCACCGGCGCAGCGCGGCTGGTCGATCTTCTCGAGGAGCTTGATCGAATAGATGCCGCCTTCGGTCTTCGCGCGCGTGTTCCGATAGCGCCAGCGCGGCGGGTTGCCGTCCGGAATGCCGCCCGGAACGGTTTCGTTCAGGATCGTCCGCGTGACGCACGACCCGGCGCCGGTGCAATCCGAGTCGGTCGCGCACGAGCGAGTGTCGTCTTGCGAGCAGGCGCGGTGCAGGATCTCGACCTCGAAGGGCTGCTGATCGAAGTCGAACACCCGCTCGTTCACGTCGCTCACGAGTCGCACGTGCAAGTCGACGGCGTCTTTCCTGCCGGTCGCGCTCTCGTCCCACTCGCGCACGCGCGAGGGATCGCCGCAGATCGGCCGCTGGCAGGTGTTCAGGCAGCCGTCGAGCGGGACCTCGGGCTTCTCGGTTTTGCAGCCCGAGACGGTGTTGCCGTCGTCGCAGCTCTCGCCTTGCGCGGGTTGCAGGATTCCGTCCCCGCACGCGGCAAACGCGGCGGGTGCGACTGCGGTGACGAGGAAGAGGAAGAACAGCGCGGCGGTCGCCGCCAGGGCAGGCTTCTCGAGTCGGGGCATCGGTCTCCTCACTGGAATCGGATGGACCCGCCGGGGTGAGGGCGCGGCGCGGTCACGTCAGGTGTCGGGGCGAAGTGTGTGCCCGTCCATCAGGCGTACGCCGCGACAGGCGACCAGTCAAAATGGGAAATGCACGGCGTGTCGTTTTTCGGATCACGCGTCGGCTCCACCGAGCGCACGTCATGGCGAGCGCCCTACCGTACGCGGCGGACGTGCCGCCGCCGCCTCGAAAGCCGAGCGCCTCGGCGCCAGACACGGATGGGGCGCGTCAGGGAATCGGCGCGCCGCCCTTGGCCCCGAACGCCAGCGAGGTGCTCTTCGTAAACGCCCCCGGTTGGTACTCCGCTTCGAAGCACGCGCCGCCGTCGATCGAGAGCTGCACCAGGACCGGGCCCGTGAGAGGCAACGCCGGCAACGCCGCGTGGACGCCCTTCGCCTGCACCTGGATCGCGGCCTTGCCCGCGGCGCCGGCCTTGAGCTTCAGTCCCTGGATGCCGTTCGGCGTGCCGAGCTTGTCTTTGTAGGCGTAGCCCTTGTCCGCCGAAGCCTTCCAGCACGGCTTCCCTGCGCACGTGCCGCCCGCGGGCACGATTGCGCCCGCGACGAGCGCGGGCGCGGCGCCGTCGTAGAGGCAGAGCTGGACGTTCGACGACGTCGTCGGTGCTCCGAAGTCGGCGAACGTCGTCGCGTCACCCGCGCTCCACTTCCATTGCAGCGCGTCGCCTTTGTCGGGCGACGAGTCCTTGATCGCGAGCGACGACTTGAGATCGACGACGGGCGCTTTGCAGCCGGCCAGCGGCGCCGCGGGGCAGTCGTGCGACGCCGCGTCGCACGCGTCGCCGGTGCCGTCGGCGTCGACGTCCTCCTGGAGCGGATTCGGATCGGTGGCGCAGTTGTCGAGGTCGTCGGGGATGCCGTCGTCGTCGGCGTCGGCGACCGCGACGCCGACCACGATGGGCTGGCTCGCGCACGTCGTGCCGCCCGGGCAGTCACCGTCGTCGAGGCACGCGCCCGGGCTCACGAGCGTGCAGGCCTCCGTCACGGCGCTACAGAACGTGCCCGTGGCGCATGCGTCGGCCAGCGGGTCGCAGGAGATCGGCAGCGTGCAGCGGCCGCCGGGCGTGGTGAACACGTCGCTCTCCTCCTCGACGGCGAGCGGATCGCTCGGCGTCGCGGGATCGACGGGCGCGACCACGGTGACGACCTCGTTGCACGCGTCGTAGCGTTGCAGCACGAGACCCCCGATGACGCCGTTGCCGTCGAGATCCTGGTTCTGTTGGGTCTCGAGCGTCAGGAACTTCACGGACGCGCCCGCGACCTCGTAGGGCCGCGTCGGGTCGCAGATCTCGAGGAAGCAGGGCGTGACCGCCTGGCCGACGTTCACGAGCCGCTTGCTCGCGACGTCGTAGACGAAGAGGACGCCGTCCGATGTGTCGCCGTCGCCGTTCAGCGGGGCGGGGCCCTGCGCGGCCTCGAAGACGCGGAACGCCAGGAGGTGTACGGTGCCGCACGCCGTGCCGGCCGGGTCGCCGAAGACCATCTCCTCGGCGGCGGTCTCGAGATTCCGGAGCTTGAAGCCCCCGACCTCGTAGACGCCGACGACGCGATCGTCCGTGTCGCCGTCGTCGTTCAGGTCGGTGCCCTGCTGCGACTCGGGCGAGAGGAACGCGACCCGGTTGCCGGAGACGGCGAGCGCGTCGGCGGCGCGGCCGACGTTCGTCCAGGCGGCGTCGCCGACCTTTCGCACGTGCAGCACGCCGTCGCTCGTGTCGCCGTCGGCGTTGAGGATCGCCGTGCCCTGCGCCGCCTCGTCGACGATCGCCGCGAGCACCTCGGACGACAGCGCGACGTCGGTCGCGGCGAGCCCGAGGTTCTGCGGCGCGCCGCCCGGCGGCACCGTGGTGACGACGAGGTCGTTCGTGTCGCCGTCGCCGTTGAGCGAGCCGGCGGGACAGGTGACGGTGCCGGTCGTGGCCTCCGGCCGCAGGAACAGCGCACGGCCGTCGGCGACGGCGACTTGCTCGGCCGGGCAGAGCGTCGTGATCGTGCCCGTCGACGCGTCGATCGATTCGAGCACGACGTCGTCGAGCGTCCCGTCCGGGAAGAGCGCGTCCGCGCCCTCGGGATCGTTCGGGTCGGGGCGGATGACGAAGGTGTCGAGGCTGCCGTTGCCGTCGTTGCCCGGGCCGAGAAGGTTGTCCGCGTCGCCGTAGACGAGCGCCGAACGGCCGTCGGCGGCGATGGCCGTGCCGGCGACGAAGGTGCCGTTCGAGGGCGCGCCGTCGATCGCGACGTCGAGCTGCCGCGTCGTCTTCGTGACACGGTCGTGGAGGAAGGCGTGCGTTCCCGTGGTCCCGCCCGGAACGAGATCGGTCAGGTCGCTCCGGAACACGACGTAGCGGCCGTCGGCCGAGAGGGCGTCCACCGTGTCGAGGATCGTGTCGTTCGCGCCGCCCGTGCCCTGAGCGCCGTCGAGCCCGAGCGACACGCGCTCGACGATCCCCGTCGCGCGGTCGCGAACGTAGACGTCCGCGAGCCCGTTGGTGTCCTTCCCGGGCGGCAGCAGCTCCGGAGAGGGCCCGGGCGAGAAGGCGACGAACCGTCCGTCATGGCTCAAGCTCACGGGCAGCAGGTCGCCGCTGAACGCGTTGCCGCCGACGCTCACGTCGGTGAACGCCACCGGCTGCGTCGTGAACGCCGCACGATCGCGCAGAAAGGCGGTCGGGGTTCCCGGCGGGAGACCGGGCCAGAAGTTGTCCGCGTCGCTCGCGAACGCGACCACGTTGCCGTCGCCCGAGATGGTGATGCGGTTCGCGCCGGAGGCGTCGTCGCCCTCGGAGCCGTCGTTCGCGACGCTCGCGCGCTCGGTCGTGCCGGTCAGGCGGTCGCGCACGAACACGTCGCTCACGCCGTTCGTGTCCTCGCCCGGTGCCAGCAGGTCGCCGGCGTCGCTCGTGAACGCTACGAAGCGGCCGTCGTCGGAGATGTCGACGTGGGCGTAGTTCGAGAGGCCGACCGACTGGCCGCCGCCGAACGCGACGTTCACCCGCTCGGTCGTCAGCGTGAGGGTGTCGTGGACGAAGACGTCGACGGTGCCGTTGGTGTCGCCGCCGGGGCCGAGGAGGTTCGTGGCGCCGCTCGTGAACGCGATGTAGCGGCCATCGCCCGAGATCGCCGGGAAGAGGGCGACGGCGTCGCACTCGCCGGCGCCGCCGTTCGGGACGCTCACCCGGATGGTCTGGTTCGTGACGAGGTCGTGACGAAAGACCTCGGCGACGCCGTTGGTGTCGCCGCCGACCACGTTCGGGGACGCGGTGTCGAACGCGACGTAGCGCCCATCCGCCGAGAGCACGCCGTCGTCGCCGCCGAACTGCGCCTCGCCGCCGCCGTCGGCGGCGCTCCCGCGCCGCACGGTCGCCGCGGCGTTGTCGGCCTCCGAGGTGCGTACGAAGACGCGGCCGGCCGAGACGGCGAGCGGCGCTCCGTTCACGGCGGACGTACCGTCGATCGCGCTGTGGCGGACGAGCGGCGTCTCGCCCGCCCCGAGGCGGAAGATCCGTAGTACGCCGTCGTTCGCGTCGCCGTCGCCGTTGCGGTCGGTCGCATCCTCGCCGGCTTCGCTCTCGAGAAACGCGAGCACGTCGCCCTCGACCGCGACCGCCGGGAACGTGAACGGCGGCCGGCTCACGCGCTGGATCGCGCGCCCCTCGCTGCCGCCGCTGCCGATCGCCCCGGCGACGCCGGTCGCCCGATCGCGGAGCGTTGCGACGGTGTCGTTCGTGTCGCCGTCGCCGTTGCGATCGACGCCGTCGATCGACTCGCGGAACGCGAACGACCGCAGCGAATCGCTCGCGATCAGGCCGTCGAGCGGCACCGGGGTCTGCGCTTCGAGCGCGTAGGTCACGCAGGCGTTCCCGGCGCCGGCGCAAAGCCCGGGGTTGCCGGAGCAATCCTGATAGGGCGGCAGCTGACAGAACTGCGGAACGGCACGCGCGAGAACGAGCGGGCCGCCCGTCGGCGCGAGCGGATCGAGGTCGAAGAGCGCGCCGCACGCGCCGCTCGGGCACTCGCTGCCGGTCGGGCAGAGGATCGCGGGATCGTCGACGCACGAGCGCGCGCACGCGCCGCCGCCGCAATCGAGCGCACGGGCACAGCGGGAGCCGTCGTGGTCGCCGCCGACGCACGTGCCGTGGAAGCGCGCGATGCGGATCACGGTCGCGGGCGCGTCGACCGATCCGAACGCGGTGAACACGTCGGGATCGGCGACGGTCGGGTCGAGCTGCGGCTCGAGGATCGGCGGCAGCTTGCCGCCCTCCGGCGTGAACGAGCCGAGGAAGGCCCGACCCGGCACCGCGAACGGCAACGGCGACTTCGTCCGGAAGCGTACGAGGCGTGGCACGGGGAGACCCTGATCGCTCGTGAGCACGCCGCGCCAGAGGAACGGCATGAGCAGATTGCCGTCGGCGTCGAGCGCGGCGCGCACCTCGGTGGCGGTCGCGGTGCACGGCGGGGCGTCCGCGAAGCAGTCCGCCTGATAGTCGTTGGTGACCGGCAGCGCCGTGAAGCGCGGGAAGAGCGCGTCGGGTGCCGTCGTGCCGCACGCGCCGTCGTTCGCGTAGAGATCGTCGATACAAGCGAGGAGTCCGCTCGCGTCGGCTGTGCACGGCGCCGTGGCGAGCTCGCACGGTAGCGGCGCGCCCTTCGGCGTCACGGCGATCGTGACCGGTCCCGTGAGGGTCAGGTCGTCGGCGGGGGCGCCGAAGTCGGCGTCGGTGTCGGGAAAGGGAACGACGAGCCGGCGATCGCCGAGATCGACGTCGATGCGGGTCGCGAGCCCGGGCTCGATGCGGCAGACCGCGGAGGTCACACCGGCCGTGCCGCCGCAGGTCGCGGTGTCGACGCCGACGCAGTCGTCGGAGAGTGCCACGACGCGCCGGGTTCCGTCCGGCGCCGCGAACATCAACGTGACGACCTGGTCGCCGGCGGCCGGCAAGAAGCCTGTCGAGCCCGTGTCGCAGCCGCGGAGGCGGATCTCGACCCGTTCCCCCGGGCCGGCATAGGGCCGATTGATCGCGCCGAGGGTGCCGTTGAAGGTCTTGGCGGTCCCGGGGATCAGGTTGCAGGCTGCGCCGGCCGGGCGGGGGTCGGATGCCAATGCGCCGAGCAGCGCGAGCAGCACGGCGTGAAGGCGACGAAGGAGGAGGCTGCGGGGCATGCGGGGGGCTCCTTTCACGTCGAGTGCGGTTGCCCAGCGACGGAAAAGAGCATGCGACGTGCCACCTCGACGCCGCGCCGGACGAAGGCGGTACCCTAGGCGATCGCGTGTGTGCCGCTCGTTTCAGCGGCGTTGCGTAGTCGTGAAGCAGCCGGCCGCGTCAGCGGCGCGGTTGCCCGGGGCGCTGATCGCGTTCGAGCGGTCCGGTCTGCATGCGGACGGCCCCCGGCGCCTCGGCGGCGGGGAGCCGGTAGAAATAGTGCGGCTCGGTGCCCGCCACGAGCGGGTCCTTCCGGTATTCTTCGACGGCTCGGAAAACGTTCGCGTCGGGTGCCAGGCGGAGCAGGTAGGCGCCCTTCACGTCGGCCATCTTCACGAGCTGGCTCGCCTTGTACTTGGCGTTCAGACGATCGAGCGAGGGGATGCCGAAGCGCAGTTTCCCCGGGGGCTTCGCGACCACCGCCGCGATCGCCTTCTCGCCCTCGGGCGTGAAGGCGATCAGGATCTCGCCATCGCGGTAGCCGTGGAGGCTCTGTGGTTTCGGAACCGTCGGCGCCTCCGCTCCGACGGCGGTGCGAACGGTGCGCTCGCCGCCCGTCTCGATCGTCTGCGTCGCGCACGCCGTGAGCGTGCAGAGCGCGAGGATCGAAACGAGCGGGAGCGCCGCGTTCACGATGCGAGTGTCCTAGCTCTTCTTGCCCTTGGCCTTGAGCTCGGCGTCGATCTGCGCCTTGAAGCCGTCGACCGTACGGTTCTGGGCGATCTTGCCGTTGACGAAGAAGCTCGGGGTGCCGCGGACGTCGCTCTTGGCGCCGAGCGCGAGCTCTTCCTCGACCTGCTTCTTCACCTCGTCCGAGTTCATGTCCGCCTCGAACTTCTTCATGTCGAGGCCGAGCTTCTCGGCGAGGCCTTTGATCGTCTCCGGGCTGAGCGTGCGCGAGTTCTTGTAGAGCTCGTCGTGCATCTCCCAGAACTTGTCCTGCTTGCCGGCGGCGATCGCGGCGCGGGCGGCGGGATCGGCCTGCGGGTGGATCGACCGGAGCGGGAACTGCTTCATCACGAAGTTCACGTCGTTCGGATACGCGGCGAGCACCTGCTCGATGACGGGAGCCGTCTGCGCGCAGAACGGGCACTGGAAGTCGGAGAACATCGTGATCGTGACGGCCGCGTCCTTCGGGCCACGAACGGCCGAGCTGGCGACCGGGATCTGGTAGACCTTGTTCGGGTCGATCTGCGGGCGCTGGGCCGCCGCGGGGGCCGCCGGCTTCGCGGCGATGTCTTTCTCGATTTTCTCGAGCTTGGCGAGGATTTCCTTCTGGGTGGTCTGGACCGCTTCGATGTCGCTCTTCTGGGCGCATCCGGTGGCGGCGACCGCCACAACCAGGAACGCCGTCGCAATTCGGCTCGTCTTCATCGTGTCCTCCTTCGCGGGGGGCGAAAATTGGCCCCGAGGTGTAGCGAAGGCCGAACGGGAAAACCAGCCAACCCGGCGGATTGCCCGAGCGCGTCGCGGACGCCAGCGCGGACGCCGTCCGCAGCGCCAGTTCGTCCTTGACTCTCCGAAAGGCCGGGGGCTATCGCACGGGAAGCCGTCCCACCCGGCACCATCGGTCGCTGACCCGAGGAGATCCCCATGCGTATCCCTTCGCTCGCCGTCGGATTCGTCGCGCTCGGCGTCGTGCTCGCTACCGGCGCGGTCACCCCCGCCACGGCCGATCCGCTGAAGTGCAAGGCGACCATCACGAAGGCGTCCGCGCAGTACGTGCAGGCGCGAACGAAGGCGCTCGTCAAATGCGAGGTCGCGGTCGTGGCCGGCAAGCTGCCGCTGGCAACCGATTGCAGCAACGAGAGCAAGACCGACGCCGCGCTCGACAAGGCGAAGGCCAAGATGGAGGCCGCGATCGAGAAAGCGTGCGGCGGCCCCGACAAGGACTGCGGGAGCGGCGGCGACGACGAGCCGCTCGGGTCGATCGGGTGGGACATGGGCGTCTGTCCCGACATCGAGTCGCTCGGCTGCGCGATCGCGATCGACGACTGCCACGACGTCGTCGAGTGCCTCGAGTGCGTGCAGAGCGAGGCCGTCGATCAGGTCGTCGAGCTCGCCTGCGACGAGCTCCTGCTGCCGAGCACCAGCGACAAGACGCTCAACAAGTGCCAGCAGACGATCGGCAAGGCGACCGCCGCCTTCGTCGCCGCGAAGACCAAGGCGCTCGCGAAGTGCTGGGACGCCGTGAACAAGGGCGCGATCTCCGGCCCGTGCCCGTCGCCGGGCGACGGCAAGGCGGACGCGGCGATCGCTGCGGCGGAAGCGAAGAAGATCGCCGCCATCTGCAAGGCCTGCGGCGGCGCCGACAAGGGATGCGACCAGACGGTGACCGGCCCGACGTCGACCGTGCCCGGCACCGGCGGCACCGACGACCTGACGCCGGCCGCGATCGGCTTCCCCGCCGATTGCGCCGAGCTCACGATTCCGGGCGGCGCGAGCTGCCAGCAGCCGATCGCGACCCTCGCGGACATCGTCGAGTGCGTCGACTGCATCGCGGAGTTCAAGGTCGACTGCGTGGATCGCCTCGCGGTCCCGTGGGCCGCGTCGTATCCGGGTGAGTGCAATCCCGGCTGCGGGAACGGCATCCTCGAGACTGGCGAAGAGTGCGACGGCGCCGCGGGTCCGTGTCCGGGATCGTGCGCGCCGGCGATCGTCGCCGACGGGTGTACCTGTCCGACCGGCTCGTTCACCATGGACGCCGTCGCCGGGGCGGACCTGGATACCGGCTGGACCGGCATCGCGCACGACCAGGGCGCGCTCATCGGCCACGTCTTCGAGGCGGACACGTACGGCTGCTCGAGTGGGGGCCCCGACACCGAGTGCTCGTTCGTCGGCCGCTACGCGACGCCGTACTTCGGCGCACCGCTCCCGCTGTCCTCGGGCGGCGTGCCGATCTGCGTGCTGAACGAGGTCGTCGGCGTGACCAACGGGACGCTCGAGCTCACGACCGGCGATCTCACCTACGACTACGCGCTGAACTCGCGCGTCTATACCGGGCTCGCGGTCGCGCAGCCGTGTCCGCGCTGCGACGGCGACGTCACCGTCGACGACGACGTCAAGGACGGGACGTGCAACGGTGGCTTGAACGCGGGGGCCCCGTGCGACGCCGACGGACTCAGCTCGTCGTTCGGGGCCACTTCGTTCGACTGCCTGCCGACCGACGCGTCCAACATCGGCAACCTCTCGATCAGGTTCGACGACGCGACGACGGGCACCAAGACGCGCACCCCGTCGGTGGCGAGCCCGAGCTGTAGTGCCACCGGCTTCGGCGCCCAGAAGTGCTTCTGCGACACCTGCCACCACGTCGATGCCCACCCGTGCGCGAGCA
>DAIQBH010000102.1:0-19969 GCA_036781285.1 Thermodesulfobacteriota bacterium
CGGGTGCCTGGCGGTGCTCGGGGCGATCATGCTGGCGACGATGACGACGACCGCGGGTGCGGAGCCACCGGGCGGCGCGCCGGACCCTGGCGGCGCGACGGACCCGCTGCTCGGGACGATCGAGGTGCGGGCCGCGCCGGAATCCGCCCCGACCGTCCGCGACGAGAGCGCGTTCGCGACCGTCGTCCCGATCGCCGATCAGCCGGCCGAGGTCGAGACGTTGACCGACGTCCTCGACGAGGCCGTCGGCGTGCAGGTGCGGCGCTACGGCGGGCTCGGCGATTTCGCGACCGTGTCGATCCGCGGCAGCACGCCGGGGCAGGTCGGCGTCTTCTTCGACGGCGTCGCGCTCACGCGGGCGCGGAGCGAGACGGTGAACCTCGCCGATCTGCCGCTCGATCAGCTCGGCCGGGTCGAGGTGTACCGCGGCGTCGCGCCGCTGGCGCTCGCCTCGTCGGCGCTCGCCGGCGCGATCAATCTCGTGAGCCGCGCGCCCGACGCCACGCCGCGCTTCTCGCTGCTCGCGGGCGGCGGATCCTTCGGGACGCGCAAGGTGAGTACGGCCGGCTCGGCGGCGCGCGGGCCGCTCGCCGGGTTCGTCTCGGCGACGTACCTCGGGAGCGACGGCGACTTCGAGTTCGAGGACGACAACGGCACGCTCCAGAACCCCGACGACGACGAGAAGACGAAGCGCCGCAACAACGCGTTCGACTCCGGCGAGATGCTCGCGAAGCTGCGCTATGCGCTCGCGGACGGCGGCGCCGTGACGGGGCTCACGGAATTCTTCGTGAACCGTCAGGGCGTCCCGGGGATCGGCGCGTTCCAGGCCGACGACGCGTCGCTTCGCGACCTGCGAAGCCTGAGCTACGTGCGGTACGAGCAGCCCCGCCTCGTCACCATCGGGAATGCGGCCGTCGACCTCTCCAGCACGGGCTCGTTCGTCTTCGAGCGCGAGCGCTACCGCGACGTCGCGGGCGAGATCGGGCTCGGCAACGTCGCGACCGACAATCGCACGTACACGGGCGCGCTCGACAACCTGCTGGCGACGCGGCTCGGCCGGCATGCGCTCGAAGGCCGCTTCGACGTGAGCGGGCAGGTGTTCGCGCCGGAGGACACGCTCGCGGACGACGCGAACGGTCCCGATCAGAGCCGCGTGCGGATCGGGCTCGCCGCCGGCGACACGATGGGGTTCTTCGACGACCGGCTGCTCGTGCAGCCGACGCTCCGCTGGGAGCACCTCGTCGACGACTTCACCGGCACAAACGAGGTCGGCGGGCAGGTCACGCGCGAGAGCCGGAGCAAGAGCCGGGACCTCTGGAATCCGCGGCTCGGCTTCCGCGTCGATCCCCGCGACGGCCTGACGTTCAAGGCCAACGTCGGCCTCGCCGAGCGCGCCCCGAACTTCACCGAGCTCTTCGGGAACCGTGGCGCGATCCTCGGGAACCCCGAGCTCGACCCCGAGCGCGGAATCAACGCCGACCTCGGCTTGGTCGCGGCCCGCGACCGGGTCGGACCGCTGTCGCGCCTGCGGCTCGAGGCCGTCGGGTTCGTGAGCGTCGTCGACGACCTGATCGTGCTCGTGCAGAACTCGCAGCGGACGTCGATCTTCCGGAACGTCGAGCGCGCGCGCACCATCGGCGCCGAGATCGCGGCCGGCGCCGACGTCTTCGAGCGCGTGCGGCTCGGCGTGAACTACACCTACCAAGACGCGCGCGACGAGAGCGGCATCCCGGCGCGCGACGGCAACCAGCTGCCCGGGAGACCGCGCCACGACCTGTATACCCGGAGCGAGTACCGCCGGGACGAGGGCCGGCTCTTCTACGAGCTCTCGTTCGTCGCCGAGAATTTTCTCGACCAGGCGAACTTCCTCGTGGTGAACGCGCGCGCCATCCACACGCTCGGCATCGAGGCCGACGTCGCGGCGATCGGCCGGCGCGTCGGCAGTGACGCGGTCGCGCGCGTGCCGCTCGTCGGCACGTTCGAGGTCCGGAACTTCACCGACAATCAGGTCGAGGACGTCGCGGGGTATCCGCTTCCCGGGCGCGCGTTCTTCGTGACCGTTCGGTACGCCTGGGAAGGAGCGCCGCGTGGGTAGCCGCGCGCGCACCGCCGCGCTTCTCCTGGCGCTCGTGGGATGCAGCTCGGGCGGCGTCGAGGACCGCGGGACCGGCGCCACGCCGCCGCCGCTCGAAGGGACGAGCGCGTTCGTCGTGACGTCGGATTTCCAGACCGGCTCGTTCGCGGTCTTCCCGGTGCTCCAGCCCGAGTCCGTGGCGGCGAACGTCGAGCGCATCCACAGCGACGCGATCGCGCGCGTCCACGACGGGCTCGTGTACGTCGTGAACCGGCTCGGCGGCGACAACGTCCAGGCGATCGACCCGGCGGCGGGCTACGCCACGCGCTGGCAGTGCTCGGTCGAGAACGGCACGAACCCGCACGACATCGCGTTCGCCGCGCCCGACAAGGCGTACGTCACGCGCTACGAGCGCGCGTCGCTCCTGATCGTCGACCCGACGACCGGCCCCGACTGCGCGGGCTTCGTGCGCGGCACGGTCGACCTGTCGCAGTTCGCCGACGGCGACGGGCTCCCGGAGATGGACCAGGCGGTCGTGATCGACGGCACGCTCTTCGTCACGCTCCAGCTCCTCGACCGCCGGAACTTCTTCCGGCCGACGTCGCGGAGTCTGATCGCGATGGTGGACGTCGCGAGCGACACGGTGATCGGCGGCATCGAGCTCACGGGCACCAACCCGTTCGCCGAGTCGGCAGGGCTCGTCCCCGACCCCGTCACCGGAACGCTGCTCGTGACCGAGGTCGGCGAGTTCGGCCGCGCCGATGACGGCGGCGTCGAGCGGGTCGATCCGGCGGCGCGGACCGTCTCCGGCTTCTTCGTGACCGAGCAGGACCTCGGCGGCAACGTGACGGACGTCGTCGTGATCGACGAGCACCAGGCGTACGCGATCGTGCTCGACGAGACGGCGCGGAGCCGCGTCGTGCGCTTCGACCCGACGACGCGCCAGGTGACGGCAACGCTCGCCTCGGGCGACGAGTTCCTGGTCGACATCGAGCGCGGTCCCGACGGCGGGACGCTCTATCTCACCGATCGGACGCTTCGCCGTCCGGGCATCCGCCGCTTCGCGATCGCGGACGACACCGAGATCCAGCCGTCGCCGATCGACACGGGGCTGCCGCCGTTCGACATCGTGTTCGTGGCGGGGCCATGAGGGGAGGAATGATGCATCGTTCGATCCACAAGGCCGTCCTGCTCGGCGTGGCGCTCGGGATCGGAGTCGCGCTCGGCGGTGGCGGCAGCGCTGAAGGCGCCGCCGATCCGGTGCTGAAGTGCCGGCAGGCGATCCTGCGCGGCGCCGCGAAGCTCGCGGACGCGCGGCTCGGCGCGCTCCGGAAGTGCGCGGACGCGAAGCGCGCGGGAAAGCTCCCGGCGTTGCCGCGGTGCTCCGACGAGCCGGCCGTCGCCGCGGCGCTCGCGCAGCAGGCGGCGAAGCTCGCGGGCGCGATGGACAAGCGCTGCGGCGGCGCCGACGACCTCGGGCTCGCGGCGATCGGGTGGCCGAGCGTCTGCCCCGAGCTCGAGGGCAGCGGCTGCGCCGCGCCGCTCGCGACCTGCGCCGATGTGCCGGCATGCGTCGCGTGCCTCGCGGACGCGGCGGTCGCGCGCGGCGTCGATCTCGCGTACGCGCCGCTCGTCCTCGGCGATCCGAAGACGCAGAAGGCGATCGTGAAGTGCCAGAAGGCGCTGATCGCGGCCGCGACCGGCGTCGCCGACGCGCGCCTCGCAGCCAACGCGCGCTGTCTCGCCGCGCGTCTCGCCGGGAAGCACGATCAGCCGTGTCCGTTCCCGGGTGACGGCAAGGCTGCGCCGGCGTTCGCGAAGGCGCGGGCCAAGGCCGAGAAGGCCGTCTGCAAGGCGTGCGGCGGCGGCGACAAGGCGTGTGGCGGCGGCGACGATCTCGGCCGGGAAGCGGTCGGCATCGCCCCCGCGTGTCCAGGGGTCGGCGCGTGCGAGACGCGCATCGACGGGCTCGTCGATCTCGTCGACTGCTTCGCGTGCAGCGCGGGCGTTCGCGCCGATTGCGCGCTCGCCGCCGCCGCGCCCGGCGTCGCCGACTATCCACCGGCGTGCGCGGTCGTGCCGCCGACACCGACGCCGACGACGACCCCGACACCGACGCTGACGCCGAGCGCGACGCCGACGTTCACGCCCTCGCCGACGCCGACCGCGACGCCGATCTTCTGCGCCCGCGACGCGGAGCGGACGGCGAACGCGACGATCACGATCACGACCGGCGGCCCGCTGCTCGGCGCGGCGAACATGACCCTCGACTACGATCCCGACCGCGTCCGGCTCGACGGCGCGGCCGACGACGCCGCCGTGCGCGCCGCGGTGACGGATCTCACCGCCGGGGCGCTCCTCGGCAAGGGGCAGCCGAACAACCAGGACACCGACGGCGACCTGACGCCGGATCGTCTGCGGTTCGGGCTCGTCGCCGAGAACGGCGTCGCGGGCGCGGTTCTGAAGATCGGCTTCGGCGTTTGCGTCGGCTCGCCGGCGCTCGTGCCCGCGGACTTCGACTGCGATCTCGTGAAGCCGGTCGGGACCGACGGCACGACCAACCTGCCGAACGCGGCGTGCGCGGTCGCCGTCGAGAACGTCGGACCGTGAGGATGACGACGATGCGAGCTTTCGTGATGACGGTGACCTTCGTGCTGATGGCGGCGACCGTCGCGCACGGGCAGGAGCGCTGCGGCGACGCCGACGGCAACGGCTCGGTGAGCGTCACCGACGGCGTGCAGACGCTGCGCGCGGCGGCTTCGCTGCCGAGCAGCTGCACGCCGGCGCGCTGCGACGTGAACGATGACGGCGCCGTGTCGGTGACCGACGGCGTGAACGTGCTGCGCGAGGCGGCCGGCCTCGCGCCGGCGCTCACGTGCCCCGGATCGGTGCCCGGGTGCACGACGGCGACGGCGACCATCAGCCTCTCGACGTCCACGCCGATCGGTGCGGCGGCGATGACGCTCGGGTATCCCGCGACCGTGGTGACGCTGCCCGGGAGCGGCGACGCCGCCGCCGAGCGGGTGACGGCGTTGAACCCGGCGCTGCTGAGCGATGGGCGACCGAACGACCAAGAAGATCGCGTTCTGTTCAGCCTGGTCGCGTTCGACGGCGTCGGCAGCGGCGCGCTCCTGTCGGTGCGCTTCGATTGCCTCGGCGCCGCGCCGGGAGCGTCGGCGTTCGCGTGTGCGCTCACCGACGTCACCGCGACCGACGGCTTCACGCCGATCGCCGGCGCGACCTGCACGGTCGCGATCACGAGCGAGTAGGAGGGGGCGAGCGCGTGGCGACGACGGCGGCCGACTGGCGGGGCGCGCCTGGGACCGAGCGCGGTGCTCGGCTCGCGGTCGCGTTCGGCGTGTCGATCGTCTGCCACCTCGCGTTGCTCGTCGCGCTCCGCGGGCTTCGCCTGGACGCGCACCCGATGCCGCCGCTCGTCGTGACCATGCTGGCGAGCGGCGGAGCGGGCGAGGACGACGCCGCGCGGGCGGCAGGTGGCGCGGCACCCGCGCCGGCGGCGGTCGAGCCGGCGCCGCCGCCCGTGCCGCCGGCTGCCGCGGCGCCGGTCGCTCCGCCCGCGAAGGTGCGACGCCCCGCCCGCGTACAAACGCCCCCGCGGCGCGCCGTAGCCGATGCGCCGGCGCCGGCGGCACCCGTCGACGCCCCGGCCGTCGCGAGCACGGCCCCTGCCGCCGCGGGTGCGGCCGCCGGCGCGACGAGCGAGCCGGCGGGCGCGGCGGCGACGGGTCCCGGCGGCGGGGACGCCGCGATCGCGAATGCCGGCGGTCGAGGCGCTGGAAGCGGCGCCGGCGCGGGCGGCGGCGCCGACGGGCTCCGCGCCTTTTGCGCGAGCTGCCCCGCGCCCGAGTATCCGAGCCGTGCGCGCCGGCAGGGATGGCAGGGCACCGTCGACGTCGAGCTCGCGATCGCGTCGGACGGCGGCGTGCGCGAGGCACGGGTCGGCCGCTCGTCGGGCTATCCCGCGCTCGACGACGTCGCGCTCGACGTCGCGCGCCGGAGCAGGTTCGCGGTGCCAGAGGGCGGAAACGAGATGCGCGGCCAGCTCCGCTATCGCTTCGTGCTCGACGCCACCGCATCGGGGCGTTAGAGCCGTCGGCCGATGCAGCGAGCTCGTGCGTGGGCGGTCGCCGTGCTGGTCCTGGTGTCGTCGCTCGCGACGGCGGCCGCCGAGCCTTCACCGGTCACGACGCCCGCGGCCCCCGCGCGCATCGTCTCGCTCGCGCCGTCGGTCACCGAGACGCTGTTCGCGCTCGGCGCCGGTGATCGCGTCGTCGCCGTCTCCGACTTCTGCGACTACCCGCCCGAAGCGACGCGGCTCCCGCGCGTCGGCTCGTTCAATGCGCCGAACGTCGAAGCGGTGCTGGCGCAGCGGCCCGACGTCGTGATCGGGCTCCCGAGCCCCGGGAATCACGAGAACGTGCTCACGATGCGGCGTCTCGGCCTGCGGGTGGAGATCGTCGATCCCGAACGGCTCGCGGATCTCCCGGCGGCGACGCGGAAGATCGCCGCGGTCGCCGGCATGCCCGAGGCGGGCGAGCGGCTCGTCGCGACGATGGCGCGCGAGATGGACGCGGTGCGGGCGAAGGTCGCCGGCGCGCCGAAGCCGCGCGCGCTCATGCTGGTCGGGCAAGACCCGTTGATCGCCGTCGGGCCGGAGAGCTTCCTCGGCGAGATGCTCGTCGAGGCCGGCGCGGTGAACGTCGCGCCGGCGGGCGAGGCGTGGCCGCGGTTGAACGTCGAGGTCGCGATCGCCGCCGATCCCGAGGTGATCGTCGATTGCAGCATGGGGACGGAAGCGGGAACGGCGACGCTCGACTACTGGACGCGTTTCGCGTCGATCCGCGCCGTGAAGGACCGGCGCGTGTACCCGTTCCGCTCCTTCGAGGCCCTGCGGCCGGGCCCGCGGCTCGCCCGTGCGCTGGAAGAGCTCGCGCGCCTGCTCCACCCCGAGCGCTTCCGATGACGACGCTCCCGCACCTCACGTGGGGACGACTCGCGCGGGTGAACGGCCTGCTCCTCGTCCTGCTCGGCGCGAGCATCGCCGTGGCCGTCACGCTCGGGCCGGTGGCGCTCGACTGGCGCCGCGTCTTCGGCAACGAGGCGGGCGTCGGGCCGGACGCGGTGATCCTCTTCCGGGCTCGGGTCCCGCGCGTGCTCCTGGCGGCGATCGTGGGCGGCGCGCTCGCGGTGTCGGGGGCGGCGCTCCAGGCGCTGCTCCGGAATCCGCTCGCCGAGCCGCACCTCGTCGGCATCTCCAGCGGTGCTGCGCTCGCGGCGGTGATCGCGCTCGTCACGATGCCGGTCGTGCTCGGGCAGGCGCTGGTCGCGCCGGTCGCGGCGTTTCTCGGCGCGCTCGTCAGCATCTGGATCGTCGTCCGCCTCGCGTTCGTCGGCGAGCGCGTGGAGCCGACGACGCTGCTCTTGATCGGCGTCATCTACAATGCGTTCACCGGCGCGCTGCTCATGTTCATCAACAGCGTCGTGGATCTCTACCAGGCGCAGGGCGTCCTCTTCTGGCTGATGGGTCACGTCGGCACGCGCGACTACTCGACGCTCGCGGCACTGGGACTCTACAGCTTGGCGGGCCTGGCCTTGCTGCTCTGGCACGCCCGCGACCTCGATTGCCTGAGCCTCGGCGACGAGCGCGCGGCCGAGCTCGGCGTCGACGTCGAGCGCGCGCGCCGGATGATCTTCGTCGCGGCGGCGCTCCTCGTCGGCGCCGTCGTGTCGGTGAGCGGGCTCATCGGGTTCGTCGGGCTCGTCGTGCCGCACCTCGTGCGGCTGCTGTTCGGAGCCGACCACCGCTTGCTGCTGCCGGCGTCGTACCTCGCCGGCGCGATCTTCCTCGTGTGGGCCGATACGGTCGCGCGGACGGTGCTCGGCGTCACCGAGATCCCGGTCGGGGTCGTGACGGCGATCGTCGGCGCGCCGGTCTTCACCTATCTCCTGCGCCGCGAGCGACGGGTGGAGTCGTGAGCGAGACGGCGGAGCCGCGTGGGATGACATCGCCGCCCGCGCTCGCCGCGGCCGGGGTGTCGTTCGCGTACGGCGCCCGCCGCGTGCTGCGCGACGTCAGCCTCGACGTCGCGCGCGGCTCGATGCTGGCGCTCGCCGGTCCGAACGGCTCGGGCAAGTCGACGCTCTTGAGTCTCCTCGCCGGCACGCGGCGGCTGGCGTCGGGGACGGTCGTCGTCGACGGCCGTCCGATCGGAGAGTACGACCGGCGCGCGCTCGCGCGTCTCGTCGCCGTCGTGCCGCAGGACACGAGCGTCGGCTTCCCCTACACGGTCGCCGAGATGGTGCTGATGGGGCGCGCCGCGCATCGGCCGCGCCTCGGCCTCGAGGGCCCGCGCGACGTCGCGATCGCCGAGCGGGTCATGGCGGAGACGGGCATTCGCGACCTGGCCGCCAGACGAATCACCGAGCTCTCGGGCGGCGAGCGCCAGCGCGTCATCGTCGCGCGCGCCCTCGCGCAGGAGCCGGCGATCCTGCTCCTCGACGAGCCGACCACCCACCTCGACATCCGCCACGCGATCGAGATCCTCGACCTCGTCGCCGCCGTGAACCGGACGCGGGGCGTGACGGTGGTCGCGGTGCTCCACGATCTCACGAGCGCCGCCATGTACTTCGACCGCATCGTCTTCCTCCGCGACGGCGCGATCGCGGCCGACGGGCCGCCGCGCACGACGATCACCGCCGCGACCATCGCGCACGTGTTCGACGCGGAGGTGCGGGTCGACGTCGACGGGGACGGCGTTCCGGCGATCCGCCCGATGCGGCCGCGGTCGTAAGATCCGAGCGCGCCGCCCCGTCCTGATGTCTCATGCGAATGCCGAGGCTCGCGCTCCTGACGGTCGTGCTCGCCGGGTGCGGCGGTGGGGGTGGCGGCGGAAAGGACGACCGGCCGACTCCGATCCCGACCCCGTCGGCGACCGCGACCGCCGCGGCGACCGAAACACCGCTCCCGTCACCCACGCCGACGGCGGTTTCGACGTTCGACGAGGTCGTCCTCGGTGTCGCGACGCGATACGGCCCGCCGGTCTCCGAAGGAGCGCGGGACTATCAGCAGTTCGCGCTGCGCTACGCGGCGGACAGCTGGGAGTCCGTACCGCTGACCGTGCCGGCCTCGGCGGGCGTGTTCGGGGTGACGTTCGCGGGCGCGAACGTCGCGTTCGCCTTCGGCGGGGGTGGGGATTCGACGAAAGGGCTTCTCCTTCGTACCGACGACGCCGGGCGGACGTGGCGTGACGTCAGTGCCACTTTGCCGGCCGAGTATCCCCAGATCTTCGACGCAGCGTTCGCCGACGAGCGCAGCGGTTATGTCGTGGGACGAACGTATTTCGGCGGACCGTCGATCGTCCGGACGACCGATGGCGGCGGCACATGGCACGCGGTCGAGATCCCCCCTTCGACGGGGTTCGAGCTCTTCGGTATCTACGGGCTCGGCTTTCGCGCCGATGCGACGGAGCTCGTGCGCTACGACGGTGGGGGCCTCGTCGTCGTCCGCTTGGAGGATCCGGCCATCCCGCCGATGGTGCTTTCGCCGCCGGAGGACACGTCGTTCGCGGGCGGAAATGCCTTCAGCATCGTGGGTTCCGTCGGATGGATCGCCGAGGCGCAGGGCGCGTCGATTCGCCGTAGCGACGCGCCAGGCGCGCCGTGGGAGCGGCAGCTCGTGGACGACTCGATCGGGCGCTTCCTCCGCGCAATCGACGTGCGCGGCGATCATGCGGGTGTCGCCGGCGGTGCCGATGGCGCGAGCGGCACGGTGATGCCCCTGCTGCTGACGACCGACGACGGCGCCGATTGGCAGCCGGCGATCGTCGATGAGACGCCCGGTGGCGGTATCGCCGACGTGCTTCGTCTACGCGGCGACGTCGCGCTCGCCGTCGTGGACGTTGCCGGCAGTGAGGGCGGGGCTCATGTCCTTCGCAGCACGGACGGGGGCCGTTCATGGCGCCACGAACCGACCGCGTTCGAGCGCGATTGGCAGATCCACGACCTCGCGCGCAACACCGAGCGCGCCGAGTAGTGACCTTCAGAAATCGTCGTTGCCTTCGACCGTCTCGCCGCGCGTCCCCGTACTGCCGTCGAGCGTGATCTTGTGGCGCTTTCCCGGCCGCGGCGGTTTGACCTTGCGCGGTGCCTTCGGAGAGCGCTCGCGCGCGACGTCGGGCACGTCGTCGACGTCACCCGCGCGCGGCGGCGTCGATTCCCGCGTGTCGTAGGCGTCGCCGAACGCCGACGGCGGCCGTTTCGCGTCTGAGTTTCCAGTGCAGCCAAGGAGGACCAGGACGACGAACAGCGTCGTCGGCCAGCGTGTGAGAGCGATCATATCGCCCTCGATTGCAACGCGCGTGCCCGCTCGAGCGCCTTCCAACGAGCATCGAAGCCAGCGGTGAATCTGCGAGAACGCTGTGGCGCTTTGCCCCATGTGGCGATTCGTCACGCGGCGAGGCGGTGCGTGCGTCGGCGACCCTCATCTGAGACGCTCTGACGCGCGGCTGACCAGACCCCGCCAAACGCTGCGAGTCGCATTTGATGACGAGAGCATCCGGTGTCGGAACGAAGCGGCGCTCCGGTAGCGGCGTAGAATTCGACTTCGGCGCTGGTCGCGTCGACCACCCCCGTGCTACAGCGCACGCGGGGAGGGCGCAGCCATGGCGGAAGCGGTTTCGGGGGCGAACGTCACCCGGCTCATCTGGCTCGGGCTCGTGGTGGTGGCGGCTGGGCTCGCGTACAGCTCGTGCACGACGTACGTCGCGCCGAACGAGGTCGGCATTCTCGAGAGCCGGCTCGTGTCGCCGACCGGCATCCGCGAGAAGATGTATCCCGGCGGGCGCCTGTACTTCCTCACGATCGGGCAGACGATGCACCGCTTCCCGACCGACCTCCAGGTGCTCGAGCTCACGAGCTACCGGGACGAGTCGAACGCGCGGAACGCGCGTGTCGAGGCGCCGGTCGAGATCAACACCTCCGACGGCTCGAAGGTGGTCCTCGACGTGACGGTGCTCTATCGCATCGAGGATCCGTTCGCGGTGATGCAGCAGGCGGGCGCGGGGCGACTCTTCGAGACGACGGCGGTGATTCCGAAGACGATCGCCGCGCTCAAGAAGAACCTCGGCGAGATGGTGGCCGAGGACTTCTACAACGTGAAGGTGCGGGCACAGCGCGGGGAGAAGGCGCTCGCGCAGGTGCACATGGAGCTGAAGGACAAAGGCATCGCCGTCGATCACGTGCTGCTGCGCCAGTACTACTACAACCACGACTACCAGCAGCAGATCGAAGAGAAGAAGGTCCAGGATCAACTGAAGTTCACGCGCGCGTCCGAGGCCGAGGCCGCGAAGGAGCTCGCGAAGAAGCAGGAGATCGAGGCGACGGGCCGCGCCAAGGTCGAGATCGAGACCCAGCGTGGCCACGCCGAGGTGACGAAGATCCAGGCGGAGGCCGATGCCTATCGGAGGAAGCGCGTCGCCGAGGCCGATCTCCTGGTACAGCTCGCGAACGCGCAGGGCGCCGAGCTCGAGAACCGCGCCTATCAGGGCGGCGGCTCGGAGAATCTCGTGGGGATGAAGATGGCGGAGGTGCTGGAGGGCATCGAGACGGTGCTCGTGCCGTCGGGCGGGAAGGGCGGGATGAATCCCCTCGATCTGAACCAGGCGTTGCAGCTCTTCGACGTGGCGTCCGAGGCGCCGGCCACCGCGGGGGTGCGGCCGTGACCGCCGTCGTGCGCGGCCTCGCGCTGATCGCCGTCGCGATCGTCGCGAGCGGTTGTTACCGTTCGACGGGCTCGACCGAGGTCGGCATCAAGATCGGGAAGCTCTTCGGCGCCGACGAGGTCGTGGCGCCGGGTCGCACGGTCGTCGTGATCCCGATCGTCCACGACTGGTACGTCTTCGACACCAAGACGCAAACCGTCCAGATGAAGGAGCAGGGTGAAGGCGGGGGCGAGGACGACGCACTCGACTTCAAGACCCGTGACGGCAACGACGTGAGCGTCGACGTGACCGTGCTCTACCACGTCGATCCGGCGAAGGCGCCGCACGTGCTCCGCCACGTCGCGTACGACGTCGACGAGGTGCGGACCGTGCTCGTTCGCCCGCTCGCGCGCTCGATCCCGCGCGATTCCCTGAACGAGCTCTCGTCGGAGGAGTTCTACGACTCGGACCTCCGTGCCGCGAAGGAGGAGCAGGCACTCGCCAATCTCCGGCGCGCGCTCGAACCGTACGGGCTCGTGTGCGAGCGGGTCGTGCTCGGCAACTACCGCTTCCACAAGAACTACCAGGCGGCGATCGACCAGAAGAAGGTCGCCGACCAGACCGTCAACAAGAACCGTTCCGGAGCGGAGGCGGCGATCAAGGAATGGGAACGTGAGCTCGAGACGACCAAAGGCGTCGTCGGCCAGTTGCTCGCGACCGAGCGCGGTAAATCCCAGCAGGTGACGCTCCAGACCGACGCGTACTACGAGGCGAAGAAGCTCGAAGCCGACGCGATCGTCTCGGAGAAGGCCGCGCGCGCCCAAGGCATCACGAAAATGAAGGAAGCCATGTCGGGCGCCGGCGGGCGGACGATGGTGAAGCTTCGGATCGCCGAGGCGCTCAAGGGCAAGCGGATCGTGCAGTTCCCCACGTCGGACTCGGCGATCAACCTCCAGCAGACCGACGTGAACCGCTTCCTCGAGTCGGCGGGAGTGCGCGCCGGGCAATAGCCGTGTGAAACTTCGGTGACGCGGCGCATTTCGACTTCACCGTCCGCGTCCTTTCGGGTAGGCATCGTCACCCATGAATGCTGCCGAACGAGTTTGCCTGGGTCGCATGCAGAATCCGGTTCGCGGGGTGCTCCACGGCTCGGCGGCCGTGCTGTCGCTGTTCGGCGCGATGGCGCTCTGGCGCGCGGGCGGCGGCGATCTCGGCATGCGGATCGCGCTCGTCGTGTTCGCGGCGAGCCTCGTCGGCCTCTACACGGTGAGCAGCCTCTATCATTCCTTTCCGTGGCAAGCGGTGTGGAAGCGCCGCATGCAGCGGCTCGATCACTCGATGATCTACGTGCTCGTCGCCGGCACTTACACGCCGCTCGCGATGGTGGTGCTCGACGGCTGGCTGCTCGCGGCGGCGCTCGGCGCGACGTGGGGCATCGCGATCGGCGGCACCATCCAGAAGGTCTTCTGGCCCCACGTCGGCGACTGGGTGTCGATCACGATGCAGATGATCCAGGGCTGGCTCGCGCTGCCGTTCATGGGCGCGATCGCGCGCGAGCTGCCGCCGCAAGCGATCCTCCTCATCGTCGCGGGCGGGATCCTCTACACGGTCGGCATGGTCTTCTTCGTCACCCGCCGTCCGCACCTCTGGCCGCGGCTGTTCTCGTACCACGAGGTCTTCCACGTGTTCGTCTGCGCGGGGAGCGCGCTGCACTACATGGCGATTCTCCACTACGTGGCGCGGGCGCAGGGCAGTTGACCGGCTCCGAGTAGTGCTGACCCGCGCGCGGCCGTGGTGCTAGGGTTCGCGTCATGAAGCCGGCCCGCCGCCCCGCGCGCTACGATCTCGTCCTCGACGTCCCCGACACGAAGGTCGCGGAGATCATCGACGGCGAGCTCGTCGTCTCGCCGCGGCCGGCTCTGCCGCACACGTACGCGGCCACGGTCCTCGGCCGCGACCTCGGCGGGGCCTTTCACCGCCCGCCGGGAGACGCTCGAGGCCCGGGGGGCTGGTGGCTGCTGGACGAGCCGGAGCTGCACCTCGCCGACGACCTTCTGGTGCCGGACCAGGCCGGGTGGCGCCGGGAGCGCATGCCGGCCATCCCGCGCGACCCGGCGATGACGGTCGCACCCGACTGGGTCTGCGAAGTCATCTCGCCCACCACGGGTCGAATCGATCGCGGCCGCAAGATGCGCATCTACGCGCGCGAAGGCGTGGCGTGGCTCTGGCTCGTCGATCCCGTATTGCGCGCGATCGAGATCTACGCGCTCGCCAATGGCGAGTGGATCGTGAAAACGGTCCATGCGACCGACACGCCGGCGCGGCTGGCTCCATTCGACGCGATCGAGCTCGACGTCACGCAATGGTGGCTGGAGTCCGCGTCATGAAGCCGGCCCGCCGCCCCGCGCGCTACGATCTCGTCCTCGACGTCCCCGACACGAAGGTCGCGGAGATCATCGACGGCGAGCTCGTCGTCTCGCCGCGGCCGGCTTTGCCGCACGCGCACACGGCCTCCGTCATGGGAGCGGATCTGATCCAAGCGTTTCACCGGCCGCCCGGCGACCCGCGCGGTCCGGGGGGATGGTGGCTCCTGAACGAGCCGGAGCTGCACTTCTACGACGACGTGATCGTGCCGGATCAGGCCGGATGGCGGCGCGAGCGGCTACCCGCCGTTCCCAAGGTCGAGGCCATGACGCTCGCGCCGGATTGGGTTTGCGAGGTGATCTCGCCGAGCACGGGCCGCATCGACCGCAGCCGGAAGATGCGGATCTACGCCCGCGAGGAAGTCTCCTGGCTCTGGCTCGTCGATCCGCTCCTGCGGACCGTCGAGATCTACGCGCTCCGCGACCGCGAATGGGTGGCCAAGACCGTGCACGGCGGCGACGAGCCGTCGCGCCTTGCCCCGTTCGATGCGGTCGAGCTCGAGGTCGCACGTTGGTGGATCGACGACGAATGACGGCCTCGTAGGCGGCGTTCCGGGCCGATTGCCCTGCCGCCGGATCTGCTGTTAGATCGCTGAGATCGATGTATTTCCACTTCGGCAACGTCCTCGTCTTCCTGCTCCTCGGATTCGTGCTCGCCGCCATGATGCTCGGGCTCGGGCGTCTCCTGCGTCCGCAGAAGCCCGAGGCGGCCAAGCTCGGCAGCTACGAGTGCGGCGAGCTTCCGAGCGGCAGCGCGTGGATCAACTTCAACATTCGCTTCTATCTGGTGGCGCTCGTGTTCGTCGTCTTCGACGTCGAGCTGGCGTTCATGTACCCGGTCATGGCCGTCTTCAAAGGATGGGTCGCCGACGGCCGGGGGCTCTTCGCGCTCGCCGAGATCCTGCTCTTCGTCGGCATCCTCGCGGTCGGGCTGGTCTACGTCTGGGCGAAGAAGGACCTCGAGTGGGTGAAGCGCATGCCGGCCGAGGCGGAGCCGACGGCTCCGGGAATGCGGAGAGCCGCATGAACCTCATGAACACGATGCCCGAGTTCATGGTCACGACCCAGGTCGACGCCATGCTCAATTGGACCCGGAAATCGTCGCTCTGGTACATGCTCTTCGGCCTCGCCTGCTGCGCGATCGAGATGATGCAGACGGGCGGCCCGCGCTCGGACCTCGATCGCTTCGGGGCGGTGCCGCGCGCGACGCCGCGCCAGTCGGATCTGATGATCGTCGCCGGCACCCTGACGTTGAAGATGGCGCTCCGGACCAAGCTCCTCTACGACCAGATGCCCGAGCCGAAGTACGTCATCTCGATGGGGAGCTGCTCGAACTGCGGCGGCCTTTTCCAGCTCGCGTACTCGGTGTGCGACGGCGTCGACAAGGTGCTGCCCGTCGACGTCTACGTGCCCGGGTGTCCGCCGCGCCCGGAGGCGCTGACCGAGGGACTCCTCAAGCTCCAGGAGAAGATCCAGCAGGAGCGGTGGCTCGTGCGCGGCGACGCCGCGCCGGCGCGCGCCTGATCCGGAGCCGCGTCGTGGACACGACGGCGATACTCGCGGCGCTCGCCGCGCGCTTTCCGGGCGACGTCGTGCGCCTCGAGACCGTCGGGGCACCCGCGATCCGCGTCGGCGCGAGCGACATCGTGGCGGTCGCGACGTTCTTGAAGACCGAGCCGACGCTCGCGTTCGATTGCCTCTCCAACGAGAGCGGCGTCGACTACCCGAAGCGCGACGAGATCGAGGTCGTCTACCACCTCTTCTCGTACACGCACCGCCACGCGCTCGTCCTGAAGGTCGGCGTGCCGCGCGACAACGCGCGGCTCGCGACGGTCGCGACGGTGTGGCGCGCCGCGATCTGGCAGGAGCGGGAGATCTTCGATCTCCTCGGGGTGGACTTCGTGGGTCACCCGGACCTGCGGCGCATCCTGCTCCCCGAGGACTGGGTGGGCCATCCGCTCCGCAAGGACTACGTCGAGCCGACGGAGTATCACGGCATCTCGACGAAGCGGGAGTCGATGCTGTGACGGGGACGCCGATAACGGGTCGTCTGCTTCGTTGCTCGGTCGACTCGCTTGTGCGGCGTAGCTCCGCTACGCCTCCGCGCTCGCTCCCTCACGCCTCGCATCCAACCCGTTCTCGGCGCCCCCGTCGGTGCGATGGAGCATGCGAATGAGCTCGATCGGCGGGGTCGAGGTAGACGTCCAGCGAGACGGCATCGCGACCGAGGAAATGACCCTCAACATGGGGCCGCAGCACCCGAGCACGCACGGGGTGCTGCGCTTCGTCGTGAAGGCCGACGGCGAGGTGATGCGCGAAGCGATCCCCGACGTCGGGTATTTGCACAGGTCCATCGAAAAGATCGCGGAGAAGGTCGGGTACCACGGCTTCATGCCCTACACCGACCGCGTCGACTACGTCGCCGCGATGCCGTGCAACCAGGGCTGGGCGATGGTGTGCGAGAAGCTCGCCGGGATCGAGGTGCCGCGCCGGGGCGAGTACTGCCGCGTGATCGCCGTCGAGCTGAACCGGATCTCGAGCCACCTGATCGCGGTCGGCACGATGGGCATGGACATCGGCGCCTTCACGCCGTTCACCCACGCGCTCCGCGAGCGCGAGCACATCAACAATCTGATGGAGGAGCTCTGCGGCGCGCGGCTCACCTTCAGCTACATGCGGATCGGCGGCGTCGCCTACGATCTGCCGCCCGGCTGGGCCGCCAAGGCCAAACACTTCCTCGATCGCTTCGAGCCGTTGATCGAGGAGTACAACGACCTCATCTCCTTCAACAAAATCTACGTCGAGCGGCTGATCAACGTCGCGGTGATCTCGCGCGCGGACGCGATCGACTACAACCTGACCGGCCCGAACCTGCGCGGCTCGGGCGTCAAGTTCGACGTACGGAAAGACCTGCCGTACTCGATCTATCCCGAGCTCGAGTTCGACGTGCCGGTCGGCACCGGCGAGCGCGGCACGCTCGGCGACTGCTTCGACCGCTACATGGTCCGCATCCGCGAGATGCAGCAGTCGTGTCGCATCCTCCGGCAGTGCCTCGACGGCATTCCCGAAGGCCCTGTGCTCGGCAAGGTGCCGCGCAAGTTCAAGCCGCCGGTCGGCGACGCGTACGTCCGCCTCGAAGCCGCGCGCGGCGACATGGGCTGGTACTGCGCGAGCGACGGCAGCGACTACCCGCACCGCGTGCGCGTGCGGACCGGGTCGTTCGCGGCAATGTCGATCGTCGACCACGTGAGCCGCGGCCTCATGATCGCCGACCTGATCGCGGTGATCGCGAGCCTCGACGTCGTGGCGCCGGAGGTCGATCGGTGAGATCGCGAAGAGGAATGGCCGGGTAGGCGCATGCAGGAGCTCGTCCGCCAACTCACCGACGTCGCCGGGCCGCTGCGCTTCGCGCCGTACGAGCTCGTCGCCATGGGCGCGATGCTGCTCTTCGGCGCCGTCGTCGTCTTCGGCTTCGTGCTCCCGGTCGCGGGCATCACGAGCTGGCTCGAGCGCCGCGTGTGGGCGCGCATCCAGTCGCGCGTCGGGCCGAACCGGGTCGGGCCGCAGGGCTTCCTCCAGTGGCTCGCCGACGGCCTCAAGAACCTGCTCAAGGAAGACATCATTCCGAGCGCCGCCGACAAGTGGCTCTTCTCGATGGCGCCGTACCTCGTCGTGATCGGCTTCATCGCGACGTTCGCGGTGATCCCGTTCGGGGACGTGCTCGTGATCGCCGACCTGAACATCGGCATCCTCTACATCACCGCCGTGACCGGTCTGGTTGTCGTCGGCGTGCTGATGGCCGGGTGGGCGTCGAACAACAAGTGGTCGCTCCTCGGCGGCATCCGGTCGGCGGCGCAGATCGTCAGCTACGAGATTCCCGCCGGGCTCTCGATCTTCCCGGTCGTGCTGCTCACCGGCACGCTCAGCATGCAGGACATCATTCGCGCGCAGGGCTGGGCACCGTGGAACTGGTTCCTCTTCCACGATCCGTTCACGTTCGTCGCGTTCTTCGTGTTCTTCGTGGCGGCGCTCGCCGAGGGCAACCGCACGCCGTTCGATTTGCCCGAAGCGGAGTCCGAGCTCGTCGCCGGCTTCTGCACCGAGTACAGCGGCATGCGCTACCTGCTGTTCTTCCTCGCGGAGTGGGGCAACCTCTACGTGATCGGCGCGATCGTCACGACGCTCTTCCTCGGCGGCTGGCAGGTGCCGCCGGTGACCGATCACCCCGTGGCGCTCGCGGTGCTCCAGCTCGGCACGTTCTTCCTGAAGGCGTACTTCTTCGTCTTCATCGCGATGTGGATCCGCGCGACGCTGCCGCGCGTCCGCGTCGATCAGCTGATGACGCTCTGCTGGAAGTACATGGTGCCGATCTCGCTCGTGAACGTCATCGGAACCGCGATCTGGATGGTGGTCGTGCCGGAGAGCCTCGGACGCCTCGTCGCGTACGCGATGACGGCCGGCTCGCTCGTCGTCGTGGTGATGTTCTTCAAGCGCGTGCGCTTCCACCTCGAGCGGGCGCGGCTCCAGCCGTCCGACTACCACTACAGCCCCATCATCTAGCCCCCGTCCGTGACGCCCTTCAGCCTCGACGCCTTCGCCCGCCGCTGTGAGCACCTCCAGGGCGACAACCCGCTCCGCGCGCTCACCGAGGTCATCAATCGCGTCCCGAACGGCATCAATCTCGGCCAGGGCGTGTGCGACCTCGGGACGCCGGCGCCGCTCGTCGCGGGCGCGGCGGAGTCGATCACCGGCGAGGAGGATCGCCAGACGTACACGCACTACTCGGGCCTGCCGGAGCTGAAGGACGAGCTTCGCCGGAAGCTCCGCGAGTTCAACGGCCTCGACCTCGATCCGTCCGAGGTCATGGTGACGTCGGGCTCGTCGGGAGCGTTCACGGCGGCCGCGATGGCGCTCTTCGAGCCGGGCGACGAGGTCGTCCTGTTCGAGCCGTTCTACTCGTATCATCGCTCGTCCCTGGCACTCCTCGGGTGTCGGCCGGTCAGCGTGCCGCTCGTCGGCCGGGACTTCGCGCTCGACCTGCGGGCGCTGCGCGCCGCGCTCGGTCCGCGCACGCGTGCGATCGTCGTCAACACGCCCGGCAATCCGAGCGGCAAGGTCTTCACGACCGCGGAGCTCGAGGCAATCGCCGAGCTGCTCGACGGCACTCGCGTGCTCGTCGTCACCGACGAGGTGTACGAGTACATGTGCTTCGACGGCCGCCGGCACGTCTCGCCGGCGGCGATTCCGGCGCTCGCGCCGCGGACGGTGACGCTCGGGAGCTTCAGCAAGACGTTCTCGATCACGGGCTGGCGCGTCGGGTATCTCGCGGGGCCCGCGCGGATCGTCGAGATGGCGGGCCGCGTCTTCGATCAGCTCGTCATCTGCGCGCCGCGCCCGATGCAACGCGGGGTCGCACGCGCCCTCCGCGATCTGCCGCCGTCGTTCTACGAGGAGCTCGGCCGCGGCTACGAGCGGAAGCGTGATCGTTTCTGTGCCGCGCTCGCCGCCGCGGGTTTCCGCTTCGCGTCGCCGGCGGGCGCGTACTACGTGCTCGCGGACTATCGCGAGGTGCTCGGCGACCTGACGCCGTACGACGCCGCGCTGACGCTCATCGAGCGCATCGGCGTGAACGGCGTCCCCGGCGACGTGTTCTACGCCGATCCAACCGGCATCAGGTCGCTGCGGTTCCAGTTCGCGGTCGAGCCGCGCGTCCTCGACGACGTCTGCGAGCGCCTCGCGCGGCTCTGAGCGCG
>DAIQBH010000103.1:0-19877 GCA_036781285.1 Thermodesulfobacteriota bacterium
GACCGACGGGACCGCCGAAGCGGTTGCCGCGGTCACCGGGCTCGGCGCCGGCGTTCGCTACGTCCGCCAGGAGAACCAGGGCGTCTCGGCGGCGCGGAACGCCGGCATCACGGTCGCCAACGGCGACCTCGTCGCCCTGCTCGATTCCGACGACCGCTGGCTACCGCGGCATCTGGAGGTCAGCACCGCGGTCTTCGCCCGCCATCCCGAGGCGGTCCTGTGCTCGACCTCGCCGCGCTTCGAGATCGGCGGCCGGCAGCCGCCCGCCGACGCGACGCTCGTGGATGCCCTCCCCGCGCTCCTCGTCGAGAACGTCGTCGGGCACCCGTCGAGCATCACGATCCGCCGCGAGGCGCTGGCGGCGACGGGCGGGTTCGATCCCCGGCTCCGTACCATGGAAGGCTGGGAGCTCTGGCTCCGGCTCGCGGCCGTGGGACGGTTCGCGTACCTCCAGCACGAGACGATCGTGTACTCCCCGACTGCGACGTCGATCACCCGGTTGAGCGGCGAGAACGGCGACTACCTGCGAGCGCTCGAGCTCTTCCCGGCGACCATCGCAACCGTCACGGCGGCGGCTGACGACCGGCGCGACGCCCCCCGCATCCGCGCCCGCGCCGCCGGTCTCGCGACGTATCTCGCCGCGCTCGGCGCGTTCGCGCGCGACGACGTACCCGCGGCGCGGCGCGAGCTCGCCGCCGCGTGCGTCGCGCTCCCGGAGCTCTCGCGGGAGCCGCAGCTCGTCGCGAATCGCCTGGCGGTCCTGCGTTTCGGGGCGGCCGCCCGCCTCCACACGTTCTCGACCGCCGCCGACCTCTGGCCCGATCCGACCGCCGACACCGCGCTCTACCTGCGGTTCCACGCGGCCGTGCTCGCGCTGCGCCTGCGCCGCTGGCGCGAAGCGGCGCGGCTCGCGTGGGGATGGCCGGTCCGAGCGACCCCGGCGTTCGCCGCACGCAGCGGCAAGCTGTTCGCGAAGCTCGCGCGCCGGACGCTGCAACAGCGGCGCGCGCACGCCTGACCGATCGGGCCGCTATTCCGTCGTGCTGGGCCAGGTGTCGAGCACGGCCCGCACCGTTCCGTCGGCGCGCCAGCGCGCGAGCACGTCGTCGGCCGCGCGGCGGAGCCCCTCGTCGTCCGGGCGGAACGCCCAGGCGATCGACTGCTTCCCGACCTCACGCGGGTACGCGATCAGGTCTTGCGGATACTTCACGACGGCGGCCTCGATCACGGGCGTATCCGTCACGTAGACGTCGATCCGATACCCGCGCAGCTCGTTGATCGCGTCGCGCGAGCGGCGGTAGACGACGATCTGCTCGTCGCCGCGGCGCTGGCGGACGAGCGCCTCACCCGTCGTGCCCGCCTTCACGCCGATGCGAGGCGAGGTCCGAAGCAAGGCCTCGTCGGTCGGCCAGCGTAGCGCCGTCGTGAGATAGGGCTGCCCGAACGCGACCCGCGACGCGCGCGTCGGCGTGATCGACATGCCCGACATGATGACGTCGGTGCGCCCGGCGAGCAGCGCCGAGATCTGCTCGTCCCACGGCACGGCGACGAGCTGGAGGTCGCGCCGGAGCGCCGACGCCAGCCGGCGCGCGAAGTCGACCTCGATCCCCGCGAAGCCGTCCTCGCGCTGGAAGACGTAGGGCGCGGCGTCGGGCGTCACGCCGACCCGGAGCGGCGGCGCCTCCCGCACCATGGGCTGCGACCCGGCGCAGGCCGTCAGGAGGAACGCGAAAAGAGAGAGGATCAGCCGCGACGTCACGAGGTTCATGGGGGGCGTCTAGCGCGCGCCCGGCGCGTGGCGCAAGGCGCGCTCAGCCCGCCTTGCGGAACTCGAGACCGTCGAACCCGCCCACGCGCCAATGGGCGAGGTACTCGAAGAAGGCGGTCGCGCCGAGGGGGAAGCCGAGCATGAAGTCGCGGCCGGCGACCGTCGGTTGGCCCTCGTTGTTGTAGTAGCCGGGCGTGCATTCGGTGGAGCCGATGAAGGTGCCGGGGCCGGAGTGCAGGAGCTCCATCCAGTCGGCCTCGGCCTTCTGCGTGACCTCGATCTCGGCCGTGCCGTCGTCGAGGGCGCGGCGAAGGATCATCGCGATCGTCTGGCCCGACTCCGTCAGGTTGTGCGGGACGTTCGAGATCAGGTTCGCGCCATGGCCGGGCTGGACGATGAAGAGGTTCGGGAAGCCGTGCACGAACATGCCGTGCTTCGTCCGCATCCCCTCAGCCCAGTAGTCGGAGAGCTTCAGGCCGTCACGGCCGACCGGGTCGAAGCCCATGCGGCGCGTGTGGTGCGTGCCGAACTCGAAACCCGAGGCGTAGATGATGCAGTCGACCTCGTACTCGACGCCCGCCGCGACGACGCCTTTCGCGGTGATGCGCTCGACGCCCTTGCCGTCGGTGTGGACGAGCTTCGTACCGGGCGTGTTGAACGCCTGGAGATACTCGTCGTGGAAGCAGGGGCGCTTGCAGAGCTGGCGGTACCACGCCTTCAGCCCCTCGGCCGTCGTCTTGTCCTTCACGATCGCGTCGACGCGGGCGCGGATCTCCTCCATCTTCTCGAAGTCGGTGTCCTCGAAGGCGCGGTTCATCCCTTCGGGAGTGAACTGGTCCGCCGGGAGCTCGAGGATCTTGGCGCGTACGCGGCGCGCGATGTCGGTCCAGCCGTCCTGCGTCATGTCCTCCTCGGGGAGGAGCCCGGTCTGGACCGCGCAGAAATTGTCGAGCCAGCGTCGCTGCCACCCGGGCGTGGCGAAATCCTTGAACCATGCCTCGTCGGTCGGACGGTTGTCGCGCACGTCGACCGACGACGGCGTCCGCTGGAAGACGTAGAGCTCCTTGCACGCCTTCGCGAGCTCGGGGACGCACTGCACGGCCGTGGCACCCGTGCCGATCACCGCGACCCGCTTGTCGGCGAGCTTCGTCATCGGCGCGCCCGACGGATCGCCGCCGGTGTAGGCGTAATCCCAGCGGCTCGTGTGGAACGAGTGGCCTGCGAAGTCCTTGATCCCGGGAATGCCCGGGAGCTTGGGGACGTGGAGGGGCCCCGTACCCATCGACACGAAGGACGCGGTGAAGGCGTCGCCGCGATCGGTTCTGATGATCCAGCGCGAGCGCGCCCCGTCCCACTCGAGTGCTTTCACGCGCGTGTGGAAGAGCGCGGTCTCGTAGAGCCCGAACTGCCGCCCGATCCGCCGGCTGTGCTCGAGGATCTCGGGACCGTGCGCGTACTTCTCGGTCGGCATGTGGCCCGTCTCTTCCAGGAGCGGCATGTAGATGAAGGACGTGGTGTCGCACTGCGCGCCCGGGTAGCGGTTCCAGTACCAGGTGCCGCCGAAGTCGCCGCCTTTCTCGATGATGCGGAGGTCGGTGATGCCGGCTTCCTTCAAGCGCGCGCCGGTCAGGAGCCCGGCGAAGCCTCCGCCGATGATCGCGACCGTCACGTGGTCCGTCTTCGACTCGCGCGGGACGACCGGCATGTACGGATCTTCGAGGTAGTGATCGAAGTTGCCCTCGACCTGGAGGTACTGCTCGTTGCCGTCGGAACGGAGACGCTTGGCGCGCTCTTCGGCGTACTTCCGCTTGAGGGCTTCTTTGTCGACGGTCGCCACGGTGGGCCTCCTCGAGTGGGGTCCGGCTACCGTACCGTGTCACCCGAGTAGAGCCAACGTGCCCGGCGGCCCGTTCGGGCGTGGACGGCGACCCGGAACGGCAGGGAGACGAGCCACCAGAGGAAGACCCGCAGGCGGGAGCATTCGTAGTAGTCGGCCGCCCAGAGCTTGTTGCGGAGGGCGCCCCTCGGGGCAGTCAGGAGCTCCGAGGGATCGGTCGACGGTCCCGCGAGCCGCGCGCGGGCGACGGCCGCCGCGACGTTCGGGAGGCGGTCCGCCGGATCGAAGAGCTCGAGAAAGAGCGTGAGCACGCCGACGGAGACGCGGTGCAGCTTCTCGCGCCGGCGGTTCTCGAGGAATCGCGGCCAGTCGATGCGGGCGTCGAGCGCCAGGAGAACGAAGTGGAGATCGACGAGCGCCTTCAAACGAGCCGCGCCGCGCTCGAGGTCCTTGAAGATCGAGATCAGGCTGAAGACGACCTCGTACTCGTCGGAGAGGACCGCGTACTCCCGCCCCCGCACCGTGAAGCGCTGCCGGTCGCGCCAGATGGCGTCGTAGTCGAGCGCGTGGGCGGCGTTCGCCGAGAGGATCCAGTGCAGATCGACGGCCGCGCCTTCTTTGACGAAGTCGAGCGCGTGGGTGAAGCGGGCCGTCAGCGCGCTGCTGACGATGACGCGCGACTTGCGGGTGTAGCCGGCGTCCAGGAGCAAGCGCTCGACGTTCGCGAGATCGCGGCGTTCGATCATGACGTCGAGGTCGGCGAACTCGCGGCGATCGAGGGCGCCGTAGAAGCGCGTCGCGAGGTACGGTCCCTTGAGCAGGATGAAGTCGTGACGGCTGGCGTCGAGGCGCGAAGCGAGATCGTCGAGCTCGCGGACGAGCCGCTCCTGCGCCGCGGCGCGTGTCGCGTGCGCCTCCTCGAGCTGGTCGATCCACCATCGCGGCAGCGTCTCGCGCGCCGGAGAAGCCGCGAGCTCACGGTGCACGAAGGCGCGGAGACCGTTCGCACCGACGAAGCGCGCGAAGCGCTTCACGCGCTCCTTGTCGCCGACGAGCGGCGCGGCGAAGGCCTCGTGCTCGCCGCGCAAGAGGAGCACGAGCGTTCCAACGTCCTGACGAAACGCCTCCATCAATCTCTGAAGATCTGCACGGTGATCGAGCCGAGCTGATCGGAGCCGGTCCCCGGGAAGATCTGCGGCCAGAGCGCGACCCAGAGGCGGCCGTTCTCGCCGGTGTAGGGGAACTCATAGACGTGCTCGGCATCGTACGGCGGCCGGCCGGCGGCGCCCGTGAACTCGCGCGGGGTCTCGAGGCTTCCGAAGCTCGGCTCCTCGCTGCCGGTCTGGCTGTAGAAGTAGAGCGCGTCCTCGTTCGGGAAAGGATCGTTCGGTTTGCAGAGGCCGGTGTAGTTGTCGAAGCAGTAGATCGCGTCGTAGTCGGCGTACTCGGCGGGGTTGCCCGTCGTCTGGTTGCGGAGCGTGCCGGAGATGACGAGCCGGTACTGGACGCCCGCCTGGAGCACGACCGACCCCACGGTGTGCGCCATCGGGCCCGCGGGCAGCGTGATCGTCTCGACGAGGCCCGACGGCGGCGCGCCGCACGGGTACGCCAGGCGGCCGTCGCCGCGGACGAGCGTGAGCGCGGACTTGAGCGTGTTGCGGGACTCCGGCGCGAGGAGCTTCGCGTCGAACCCGACCGAGTCGAGGTACTTCTTGAACGTCTTGAAGGGTACGCGCGCGAACGCGTCGGACGCGGGGCTGCCGGCGGGATCGAGGAGGCCGGAGAACGTCCCGACCGAGGTGAGCTTCAGCAGCGTCGCGTGCGTGACGTCGGAGAAGCCGAAGTACGCGAGCGCGCCGCGGGCGAGGAACGCGTTCGCCATGGTGCGGTTGAGGGCGCTGCTACAGGCGCCGGCGAAGATCACGCTGTTCGGGAACGTGGCCGGGTTCACGGCGGCGACGTAGTCCGGGAAGAAAATGAAGTAGTCGTGCTTCTCCTTGCGGGCGCCGCTGTAGACGAGGAGGCGGCCGAGCTTCAGGTCCTCGGCGTGGGTGAGCCACGTGCCGAACGTCGTCGCCTTCTCGCGCGTCATGAAGCCGAGCGGGCCCTTGGGCTGCGGCTGGCCGCCGTGGGTGAGCAACACGACGGTGCCGTACTGGTGGAAGGTCGCGATCGAGGCGAGGGTGCACTGCTCGTTCTTCAGGAGCGTGACCTCGAAATCGGGACACGTCGCGTTTTCGAAGAGCTGGACGACGGCGGCGGTCGCCGCGGCCATCTGGTCGTTCTCGTTCTCGAAGGCGCTCCAGACGAGGACCTTGCCGTTGCCGATGCGCGGGCCCCCCAACGCCGCAGGCGCGCGTGCGGCCAACGCCGCAGGCGCGCGGGCGCCGGCCGGCGCGTGCGATCGCGCGCTCAGCGCGAGCGGGAGCCCTCCGATGTCCACGCCGACCGGATCGAGGTCGATGCCGCCGGTGAGGCCGCTCGCGTACTCGATGTGGATGTTGACGCCGTCGCCGGCGACGGCGGCGCGCGCGACGCCGGCGAGGGCGGCGATGCCCTCGACCGTTTGCTTGAGGGCCTTCTTCCCTTCCCCGTGCTCGGCGACCGCGGCTTCCCAGAGGGCGACGCCGGCCGCCTGGACCGTCTGGACGGTCACGACCTCGGCTTCCGTCAGCGGGCTGACGACGTCGAGAAAGCTGCTCGGCGAGAGCACGAGCACGGTGTCCCGGAGCGCGCGGACCGCGAGGCGGAGGCGCACGGGTGCCGGCTCGTTCGCGGTGAAGCGGCAGCTGAAGACGCCGTCGACCGCGACGTCGTCGCCGTGCGACGGGCTGCCGTCGTCGTGGAGCGTGCAGACCTGGCTCGTCGGGTTCAGGGCGGCATCGAGGCGGAGCAGGACGAGACTGCCGAGGTCGAGCGCGAGATCGTCGCGGATGGTGACCCGGACGCGCACGTCGGTCGGAACGCCGGTCGTGACGGCGTCCGGAGTAATCAGCGGCGCGCCCTGGAACCCGCAGGCCGGCACCGTGCTCGCGAGCGTCCATTTCTTGCCCTCGGCGAACGTGATCGTGCTGCACTCGTCGAGGAGGCCGGCCGCCAACCGGAACGGCGCCGGGTTGGCGAAGGGCGCGAGGGCCAAGTGCTTGCCGGTCGCGGCGAACGTGCCCTTTCCCGTGTCGATCGTGAGGGCGGCGAGGCCGGGGGCGTTCTTCGCTCCTTTGAACGAGAGCTTGCCCTTCTTCACGGTGAAGGCCGAGAGCGGAATCGTCTGCGTGAAGCCGCCGAGCTCGACGGTGACGGGGCCGACGGTCGCGGCGTCGAACGGAGCGAAGCGGCCTTTGACGACGAAGGCGTCGGTCTTCTTCGGATTGAAGGTGACGGTGGCGGCGTCGATGCCGAGGGCGCGGGCGGAAGCGGGGAAGACGAGGATCGACAGGAGGAGCAGGAGCACCATGCGCGGACGGCTAGCATGGGGCGCCGGGTCCTGACGACCCCGACGCCCCTGCCGCCGGCTACTGCTCCGCGATGCCGTCGACCAGCATCTCCGCGATCGCGAGCGGCACGGCGACGTCGGCGCCGTCTTGGGCGGCGCGCGCGAGCCAGGTGACGACCTGGCCCATATGGGCGATCGCGGCGCCCGTGTTGGCGAGACGCACCTTGCCGAGCGCCTTCAGGGCCTTCTCCAGATCCTTCTGGATGTCGCGATCGGTTGCGGCCGCGAGCAACTGCTCGATGCGCGCGGCCAGGTCGAGGATCGCCTGCTGCGGGCTCACGACCAGGATCGACGCCGTTACGGTCCCGACGCCGTGGTCGTCGTCCTCGACGTCGAGGTCGATCGTGTACGAGCCGGGCGTGAGATAGCGGTGCCGCGCGCCGACGCCGCCGAACACGCCGCCGGTCGCCTGGACGAACTCGAGGAACGCCGTGTGCGGGTCGACGACGCCGTCACCCCACGCGAGCGACGCCGTCTGCGTGTCGGCGCGGCCGGGATCGCTGAAGGTGGTCGTCGCGAAGACCGGCACCTTCGTCAGGACGAACGGAACGGTCGTGCCGATCACGCGGCCGGCGGGATCGGTGAGCGAGAGCGGGGAGACGATCGGGGCGACGTTCTTGATGGTGATCGCCACCTCGGCGTCGCCGACGGGGCCCGCGATCGTCGCGTGGCGCGACTGCGCGGGGACCGTCTTGCTGCTCGGGCCGTCGATGTTCGTCGCGTCGAACCCGATCGAGTCGCCCTCCGCCTCGTAGGTGCCGTCGTCGTTCACGTCCCAGAAGACGGTCCACGGGCCGGCGTAGTAGAAGTGGCAGTCCGGCACGAAGCCGACGCCGTCGACGGTCCAGAGCATTGCGTCGCCGTTCACGTCGTCGAAGACCTGGTCCATCGTCTGCGTCTCGTAGTTGCCCGTGCCCGGCAGCGTCGCGACACGCGGCGTGGGATTGGCGTCGAAGTCGTCGTCCAGGTTGTCGTCCGCCCGAACCGTGCAGCCTTGCGGAGCGAACCAGTGCCACGCGACCGGGTGGTCGGCGTAGCCGTTCGGGAGGAAGAGGCCGTTCGGCTCGAACTGACGGAGCGCGGCGTAGTCGTCGAGCATCTGGTCCTCGTAGTCGACGATGAAGCTGCCGAAGATGCCCTGCACCTGCATCCACGCCTTGGTGATGGGCGCGCCCGCCGCGCCGTTGAGCGTGATCGTGTCGCCCTCGTTCACCTCGCGCGCGCCCTCCGTGTAGATGCGCGGGAGATGGGTCGGGCTATCGCCCCGCACCACGCTCTCGTAGCGCCACTCGCCGGCCTTCACGGTGCCGCTCGGACCGTCGTTGTCGTGCTCGGTCGCGTAGAGGATGAGCTCGCCGGACGGCGACTCGTAGAAGCCGGCCGCGGCCGCGAGGTTGGCGATCTGGTTCCCCATGGTCGACGGGTGCGTGTACACGCGCTTCCCGCGGTAGTTGACGGTGAAGGTGACCGTCTCGCCGGGCTCGAAATTCGGCGATTGGGATTCCACAGTAAAGAGATTTATTCGGTCGCAGTCGCCCGACGGGCAGATCGGGTGGCCGTTGGAGCTCGCCAGGTAGAGCGTGCCCTCGATGTTCCCCTCGCGAATGAAGTGCAGGGCCTGGATCGGGTCCTTGGTGTCGGGGGCGTTCCGCTTGGCGACGAACTCCCACTGGAGGTTCTGGTTCCGGAGCGTGCAGTCGACGGCGGGATCCGAGCAGTCGCCGAGGGGGAGCGAGCGGTAGAAATAGATCGGGTCCTCGGTGTCGAAACCGCCGGTCACCGCGAGCAGGTAGCGGCCGTTCGGGAGCGGCGTCACCGCGACGCCGTCGCACCCCGTGAGCGGCTCGCCGTGCTCGTTCGTCGGCGCGAAGTTGCTGCGGTGCTGCGGATCCTCGGGGTCGCTCACGTCGTAGAACTGCACCATCGTCGGCGACGACGGGCCCTGGTACGTGATCTCGTTGCAGAGCTCCTCGCAGCCCGGAACCGGCACGAGGGAGCAGAGCTCGAGGCACTCGCCCTTTGGATCGCGCGGCGCCTCCGACGCCATCACCATCATGCTGCCGACGACCTGCATGCCGCCGGGATGCCGGTAGACCTTCGGAGGATGGCCGCCCTCGCCGTCGCGGAGCACGAGCCCGTCCTCGGTGACGGTGAAGAAGATGGTGGCGCGGTCTTCCGTGGGCGGCACCGTGGAGTTGACGTGCTTGCCCTTCTCCAGGCGGTTGCTCCGCATGCGCTCGCCGGTCTTGTTGCGCGAGTCCATGCGGAAGACGGTGAGCTTGCCGTCGCCGGTCTCGCCGGGCGAATCGTCGCAGAGGGCGCCGTCGCCGGTGTAGGCGGGGTTGTTGCCGCTCTTCGTGACCAGGAAGAAGGGCGTGCCGTCGGCGCCGTTCACCCGCACGATCGCCTGGTAGTGCTTGCAGAAGCTCGGGTCGGGCGTGGTGGTGATGTGGAAGCCGAGCGTCTCGGGGGCTTCGCTGAGGGCGCCGAAGGCCTCGATGACGTCGGGGACGAAGCGCATGCCATCTCGGCGTTCGGCTGCCGAAGCAGCACCGGTCGAGATCAGCAGCGCGAGGGCGGTCGTCAGGATCGTTTTCATTGGTCTCTCCTTGTCAGTCGCAATGCGTGACGAGCCATTCGGCGTCGGTCGCGAGGATCGCGGCGGCGGCCGGGTCGATCTTCTTGGGGGTGTGCTTCTCGGCGTATTCGACGAGCTTTTCGTAGAGACGCGATGCGCGGTCGCAGGCGCCGACGTTCCAGGCGACGCCCGCGGCTTTCGCCTTCTGCGCGAGGGCGTTGGAGGTGCCGGGGTCCTTCACCAGGCCGTCGGCGGCGAGGCGCTCGATCGCGTCGATCAGGCTCTCGGGGGTGACGACGACGTCGAATTGCACCGCCGTCGTGCTCGGGTTGCCGAGCGCGTCCTGGGCTTCGAGGCTGAAGGTGTGCGGACCGGGTTGCAGCGCGAGCAGGACGTCGATGGTCTGGCCGTCCGTGACGGTGGTGCCGTCGAGCCGGGCGATCTGCTGCGCGACACCCGTGCAGGCGTCGGTCGCGGCGTAATCGATCGTGAGGAACGCGCTGTGCGGGTATGCGATCGCCTGCGGCGTCGTGACGGCGAGCGCGGGCGCGGTCGTGTCCTGGACCGTGACGGTCACATCGTCGACGCCGAAGCTGCCGCGCTGGTCGGCGACGGCGAGCGTCACGACGTTCGTGCCGAGGAGGAACGGGAACGACACCGTCGTGCCGACCGCGGTCTCGGCGTCCTGCGACCCGAGGTCGACCGTCCAGAGATGGCGGGCGATGTCGTCGTTGCCGTCGAGATCGAACGACTCGGCGCCGGAGAGGCCGACCGTCTCCGTCATGTCGGTCGAGACGCACTCGACCGTCTGGTCGGCGCCGGCGAGCGCGCGCGGCGGGCGGTTCTCGAACTGGAGGGTGATCTCGATCTTGAGATGGACGTCGGCGCCGGCCGGGTCGATCTGGCCGTTGATCGTGAAAAGGCCGAGCTCCTCGACGTAGACGCCCTCGAGGTACTTGCTCGTCGCCGCGAGCGGGGCGAGGTCACCGTCGAGCTTCGCGCTCACGACGAACTCGGCGACGTCCGCCGGGATCTCGAAGTAGCCGTCGGTGAGCGGCACCGTGAACGGCCGCCGCAAGAGCAGGTAGACGTCCGACAGCGTGTGGGAGCCGCCGCCGATGCCGAAGACGCCGCTCGTCTCGAAGTCGACCTCGGCGGCGTAGCCCGCGATGTCGGCGAATTCGAGCGTGCCGGGGCCCTGCGTCGCGGCGATCTTCAGCTCGTCGAGGGTGGTCGTGAAGTCGTCGACGTCGTCGCCGAAGACGTCGATCACGATCGACGCCGCGACGGCCGTCGCTTGCCCGAAGTCGCCGCCCGCGAGCGGGCTCGAGTTATTCGGGCACATGCCGATCGACTGCGGCTCCTCGAAGATGCCGCAGTTCTCGATCTTGACGCACTTCGGGAAACACTTGGTCTCCTTGGCGTCGCACTGGGTCTGGGCGTCTTCCCTGACCTTCGCGGGATCGTTGATGTCGGTGCAGATGCGAGCGTCGAGAATGATCGGCCCGCCGCTCGCCTGGTCGTGGCACTTGCACGAGTAGGCGGCGAGGTTGGGTCCCGTCGGGGTGTCGCACCCGGCCGAGACGACGCTCACGAGGAGCAGCAAGGACGGCGCGAGGGCGCGCCACCGGCGAATGGACGACGAGTGTGTGTTGGTCATGCCCCGAAGCGGCTACCTTCGGGGTAGCGGGCGGCTACCAACCGGCTACAAGAGGACCGCCATGATCGCGTTCGATCGCTTCCGCTTCGATCGTCCGAACTCGCGGCTCGAAGGGCCCGACGGCGCCATCCCCTTGAATCCGAAGGCGTTCGACGTGCTGGGGGTGCTGGTCGAGCGGGCCGGGCAACTCGTGTCCAAGGACCAGCTGCTGGACGCGGTCTGGAAGGACGCGCACGTCTCGGACGGCGTGCTCAAGGTGAGCATCGCGGAGCTGCGCAAAGCGCTCGGCGACTCGGCGACCGCGCCGCGGATCATCGAGACGGTGCATCGCCGGGGCTATCGGTTCGTGGCGGCGGTCGGCGAAGCGAAGGCGGCCGCGTCCGCACCCGTGGACCCCGGGATCGTCGGGCGCGCGGCGGAGCTCGCGCAGCTCGACGAACGACTCGCGCGAGCGCTCGGCGGCGAGCGGCAGGTGGTCTTCGTGACCGGCGAGGCGGGGGCCGGGAAGACGGCCGTCGTCGAGGCGTTCCTCGTGCGGCACGCCGGCGGCGTCGCAGTGGCGGCGAGCTCGTGTCTCGAACGCTTCGGGGCAACCGAGGCGTACATGCCGGTCCTCGAAGCGATCGGGCGGCTCGCACGGACGGAGGCGCGGGCGCGGGAGCTGCTGCGGCGCTATGCGCCGACCTGGCTCGCGCAGCTGCCGTGGCTCGCGGAGGAGGAGCGCGCGGGTATCGGTGGGGTGGCGCCCGAACGGATGCTTCGCGAGATGGTCGAGCTCCTCGACGTGCTGACGGAGAAGACGCCGCTCGTGCTGGTGCTCGAGGATTTGCACTGGAGCGATCCCTCGACGGTCGATCTGCTGGCGCTCCTCGCCGAGCGGCGCGAGCGGGCGCGCCTGATGGTGCTCGCAACCTATCGGCCGGCGGAGCTCGTGATCGCGCGGCATCCCTTGCGGCCGGTCTCGTTGCGGCTCCTGACGAACCGGCGGGCGACGGAGATCACGCTCGACGAGCTCTCCGTCGACGCGATCGGCGAGTATCTCGCGCGGCGGTTCCCGGGGCATGCGTTCCCGCGGGATCTGCCGGGGCTCGTGCGCGCGCGGACCGACGGGAACGCGTTGTTCCTCGTGGCGCTCGTCGATGAGCTCGTCGCGGACGGAGTGATCGCGGAGCGCGACCGCAGGTGGGCGATCACGCGGGACGTCCATGCCGAGCTCGCCGCGGTGCCCGAGAGCCTGCGCCGGCTGATCGCGGATCAATTGGAACGGCTCGAGGCGGACGATCGGCGCCTGGTCGAAGCCGCGAGCCTCGTCGGGACGGAGTTCCCGGTCGCGCTCGCGGCCGACCAGCGTGACGCGGCGGACGCCGAGGCGCGGTGCGCGCGGCTCGCCGCGAGCGGAGCGCTGCTGCGCCCAGCCGGCACCGTCACGTGGCCCAGCGGCGCGGTGTCGGAACAGTACGCGTTTCGCCACGCGCTCTATCGCGAGACGCTCGCGGCGGGGGTGTCGCCACGGCGGCGGAGCGAGACGCACGCGCGGATCGGCGCGGCGCTCGAAGCGGCGTACGGCGCGCAGGCGGCGGAGATCGCGGCGGTCCTGGCGGTGCACTTCGCGGAGGGCGGCGATCGGCTCCGCGCCGTCGGGTATCGGCGCGCGGCGGCGGCGACGGCGATGAGGCGGCACGCGCTCGTCGAGGCGGAGGCGCATCTCGACGCCGCGCTCGCGTTGCTCACCGGCATGCCGGCGTCGAGCGCGCGCGACCGCGAGGAGCTGCTGGCGCAGAGCCACGTCGGCGCGGTGCGGATGGCGACCCGCGGCTACTCCGCGCCGCAGGTGGAGGCCGCGTACTCGCGCGTGCTCGAGCTCTCCGGGGGCTCCAGCGACGAGCCGGACAAGGTGCCGATCCTCTGGGGGCTCTGGGCCTTCCACGTCGTCCGGGCGCATCTCGACCTCGCGCTGTCGCTCGCGGAACGGATCGCCGCCGCGGCGGCGCCGAGCGCGGATCCTCTCCTCATGATGCTCGGACACCAAGCGCTCGCCTCGACGCTCATCTTCCGCGGCGATTTCGCCGCGTGCGAGCACCACCTCGACGCGGCCGACCCGCTCTACGATCGGATTCCCGATCCCCGCGTCGGGCTCGTCTTCGGCCAGGATCTCAAAATGGCCTCGCTCGCGTATCGCTCGATCATGGAGTGGCACGTCGGACGGATCGACACGGCGCTGGCGTCGGCGGAAGCGGCCGTCGCGCACGCGCGCCGGCTCCAGCATCCGATGAGCATCGCGTTCGCGATGTCGTTCAAAGGATGGCTCCATCTGCTTCGCCGCGAGCCCGAGACATGCCTCCGCGAGGCCGAGGCGGTGCTCGCGTATGCGACCGAGCAGGGGTTGCCGCACTGGATTCCCGGGACGCTGCACTCGCGCGGGTGGGCGCGCGCCGAGCTCGGCGACGTCGAGCTGGGGATCGCCGACATGGAGGACGGCTTACGGACCATGGAGTCGCTGGGGGCGTGGATCGGATGGGGTCCGCGGGCGACGGATCTCGCGGTCGCGTATCTACGGGCCGGCCGAACGGACGACGCACGCGCGGTCCTGGCGCGGGCGCGGACGGCGCTCGGCGAGACGGGAGAGCGCTATGCGGAGCCCGAGCTCCTGTACGTCGAGGCGCAGCTCGAGCCCGCGAGGGCCGCAGAGCTCCTGGGGCGATCCATCGAGACGGCGGCGCGGCAGGGTGGGCGCACGATGGAGCTGCGAGCGCGGACGACGCTCGCGGCGCTCGGGCTCGAGCGCGCGGAGCTGGCGAAGCTCGTCGCGACCTTCGACGAGGGACACGGCACGCGCGACCTCCAGGACGCGCGGCGCGTGCTCAACAACGAAACGTCGCGATCTCGTCGACGCTCGCGCGGGTCGTCCGCCACGAGTTGATCGGGTGGTCCGCGTCGGCATGGCCAACGGCCATGCCGCAATAGATCTGGAGCTCGTCGGGAATCGCGAAGAAGCGGCGGACGAAGCTGTGGCGGGTCATCCACGACTCCTGCATGCAGGTCGCGAGGCCCTTCGCCTCGGCGACGAGCGCGATCGACTGCATGAACATGCCGAGGTGAGCCCACTGGCCCTGCCCCATCTGGCGGTCGATCGCGAAGAAGAACGCCGCGGTCGCGCCGAAGAAGTCGAAGTTCTTGGCGAGCTGGGTCAGGCGGGCCGGCTTGTCCTCTCTCGGGATGTCGATGCTGCGGTACAGATCTTCGCCGCACTCGAAGCGGCGGGTGCGGTAGGGTTCCTTGATGCCGACCGGGTACATCGGGAACTCGGACGGCTCGCCGAGGGGCTCGGTCTTCATGAGCTCGCCGAGCTCGGCGCGGAAGCGCGCCATCGAGGCGCCCGCGAGCGCCCAGACGTGCCACGGCTGGCAGTTGCCGCCCGACGGCGACCAGCGCGCGACGTCCAAGATGTCGCGGAGCTGGGCTTCGGTGACGGGTCGGTCGAGGAAAGCGCGCGTGGAGCGGCGGTTACGGATCGCATCGAGGACGTCCATCAGGTCTCCTTTTGGCGGCGTAAGAAACCGCATTCGTCGAGCTGACGGAACCCGCTCGAATCCGGGCCGGTGCCGTGCTTTGTGAGGCGTGTGAGGATGTGGTGCGTCGTGATGGTGGCGATCGCCTCGGTGGCGGTCGCCGCGGAGCCTCCGGCGGACGCGCTCAAGTGCGTCGACGCCGACGAGCAGGTGAACGTCCACGTCTACGCCGCGGTCAACAAGAGCGTCGTCAACATCACGGGGTCGGTCGACGGGCTCGGGCGCTTCGGGGACGACGAGACGACCGGCGCGGGCTCGGGGTTCGTCATCGACGCCGCCGGGCGGATCCTGACGAACTTCCACGTGATCGAGGGCGCGCAGGCGCTCCAGGTGACGCTGCACGACGGCTCCACGCACGACGCGGTGGTCGTCGGCGCCGATCCGTCGAACGACATCGCGTTGATCCGCATCGCGCCGCCGACCGAGCGGCTGCCGCCGCCGCTGCCGCTCGGCCAGTCGACGAAGCTCGCCGTCGGGATGAAGGTGCTCGCGGTCGGGAACCCGTTCGGACTCGAGCGGACGCTGACGACCGGGATCGTGAGCGCACTCGACCGGACGATGCGCGCGAAGAACCGGCGCCTGATTCGAGGGATCATCCAGACGGACGCGGCGATCAACCCGGGCAACTCAGGAGGGCCGCTCCTGAACACGCGCGGCGAGGTCATCGGGCTCACGACGGCGATCATCAGCCAGGTCGGCCAGTCGGCGGGCATCGGGTTCGCCATTCCGATCGACGCCATCCGGCGCATCCTGCCGCAGCTGATCCAGCACGGGCGCGTCATCCGGGCCGACCTCGGCCTCCGGCGCGTGTTCGTGACCGAGGTCGGGTTGCTCGTCGGGGAGGTCGTCGAGGGCGGGCCGTCGGACCGCGCGGGGATCCAGCCGATCCAGGCGCGCATCGAGCAGGTCGGTCCCTTCCGGATGCGGCGGCTCGATCCGGACACGGCGGACGTCATCGTCGCGGTCGACGGGAAGCGGGTGCGGAACAGCGACGAGCTCTTGAACGAGGTGGAGTCGCGCGCGCCGGGTGACGTCGTGACCCTCACGGTGATCCGTGGGCGGCAGCGGCGCGACGTGCGGGTGGTGTTGGGGCAGTCGTAGATCAGGGCACCGAACCGGCACCGAGCATCGCGGCGATGATCATGTCGATCGTGTCCGCCCACGCGCGTTCGACCTCCGGCGTGTGCTTCTCGGCGAGCGTCGTGCGGGCCGCGCCGAGGAAGGCCTCGCGAAAGGCGGGATAGTACTCGGCCGCGACGCCGTAGCCGTCGTGACGGCGGCCGAGATCGCGGAGACCGAGCGTCATCGTGTCGGGGCGGCTCATGGCGTGCACGAGGAACTGGATCATGTGAGAGAGCATCTGGCCCTGGCTCTCCATGTCGCCACGGAAGAGCGCGCGCGCGGCGGGCGCCGATGCGAAGAGGCGCCGGTAGAGATCCTGCGTGAACCGTTGCCGGTGGCGCAGGAGAACGCCGATCGTCGACTGCACCAGCAGTGCCGCGTCCGGCGCCGTGAAGCCGATCACCTCGACGAGCTTCGCCGTGCCGTCCTTGCCCTTCAGCGCCGCTTCCGCCCGCCGCACGTCGACGGGCGCGGGCGAGACCTGGTCGAACAACGCCTCGGACACGAGAAAGCGCGTGCCGAGCGTCTTGTTGGCGCCTTCGATCCGGCTCGCGAGGTTCATCGCGTCGCCGATCACCGTGAACTGGCGGTGATCGGGATGGCCCATCATGCCGACGATCAGCGGACCGAAGTGCGCGCCGATGCCGATCTCGAGCGTCGTCCCGAACTCGGCCGCGAGCTCGCCGTTGAGATCGTTCAGCGCCGCGAGCATGCCGAGGCCGGCGCGCATGGCGTCGAGGCAGCTCTTGCGCGGCTGGTCACCGCCGACGCCGAAGAGCCCGATGATCTGATCGCCGACGTATTGATAGATGACGCCGTTGTTGACCAGGATGGCGTCGCCGACCGCCTTGAAGAAGCGATTCAGGATGTGCACCACGTCGTACGCGAGGTGCGCGTCGACGAAGGGCGTGAACTCGCGGATGTCGGCGAAGAGGACCGCGAGCGTACGCTCCTCCGACGGCGCGACCGAGGCTTCCTCCACTTGCATGCGCGAGACGTCGGCGGAGCTCTTGATCAGTCGTTCGAGGGTGACGTCGCCGCTGACGCGGGTTTGACACGCGAGGCGCGTGAAGCCGTCCCAGCGAAGCGCGGCGGCGACCTCGACCTCGCGCGGGGTCCGCGGCGAGACGTGCTGGATGCCGTCGCGGATGCGGACGCGGCAGGTGGTGCAGCGCCCGTGGCCTCCGCACTCGCGGAAGTGAGGAATCTTGGAGGCGATCGAGACGTCGAGGATGGTCATGGTGAGGTCGGCGACCGGCGTCGTCCTGTCGTCGCCCACGTATACGATCGTCGTCATCTGAGACTCGGCGCTCGGGACGAGCTACCGCGATCGCCGCCCGCGGCGCAACGGACGCGCGCGTCCTCGGAGCGGGGCTGGAGTCTCGGGGAGTCTCGGGGGTCCTCCCCGGCCTCAACCCAGTCCGTCGATTTCCCGCGCGAGCGCGTCGTCGTCGGGCATGCAGTACCGGTCGCCGACGCAGGTGAGGAACGGCGGTGCACCGGGTCGGACGCCGAGGCGCCATTCGATGGCGTAGGGTGCCGTGCCCGTCGCGTGGATCGTGCCGTCGTGGATGCCATGGAGATGATGGGCGGCGCAGACGGTCGTGCGATTGTCCCGGGTGTTGTCGCCGCCGCGGGAGCGGAAGCGGATGTGGTGGTCATGGAGGTTCCGGCGCGCGCTGCACGCGGGGACCGTGCAGCGCCACCGGTCGCGGGCGAAGACGGGATCGTGGTGGCGTGGTGTGCTCTCCCAATGGGTGATGACGTGGCGAAGCAGGCGTTCGAGCGCGGTCCAGCGTGGCTCGTGAGGATCGGCGAAGGCGTCGAGAACGTCGCGGAGCAAGGTCACGACCGAAACCGGACCCGTGAACCGTATCTCGGCATCGCACACATCGAATACTTCGCGCCGCTCGGAAGCGGAGTGACGATTCGTGGCATCGCTCGGCGCGCCCGCTGGCGCGATGCCGTCACTCGCCGGCGCGACGACCGGCTCGGCCGCGTGCGCACCGATTTGCAGTCGTGCGTGCGATGACGAATCGCGGCACTCGTCGGCGGCGGTGACACGAACCGGCCACACCAATCGGCTGTCGACCGGCGGCGGCGACGACGAGGCGTCCGGCCCGAGCGCATCCCGCGAGGCGAGCACCCACTCGACCTCGTCGTTCAGACGGCGAACGGTGACGCTCTCGGCGCGCGCGATCCAGGCCGCCGCGTTCGTACGATCGAGCACCGGCAACAGCGCGAGCGCGCGGACCCACGACAGCCGGCCGTCGCGATACGCGCGGGCGAAGTCGGCGCTCCGGAGCAGCGCCTTCTCGATCTTGAGGAGCGCCCAGGCTTTCCGGGCCGAGAGGCCGAGACGCTCGCGAACGTAATCCTCGAACGTCGGGTGGCCGAACGTTCTATAGATACGCTGATCGACGACGACGCGTAGCAACCGGCCGATGCGCGGCTCGATCGTGCGGAGGACCCGGATCGCTTCGGCGAGCCGGGCATCGAGGGCGAAAGGATCGGACGGAGCCGGCGGCTCCAGGATCAGCGTCGCGCGCGCGATGGGCTCGATCGGCGTCGGGCCGGGCTCCCGATCCCAAGCCGCCACCGGACAATCGGAGGAAGTCGCCGTACGGATCGCGGCCGAAACGTCGTCGGAGCACGCCGGCCGCTCGCCGGCCGCTGAAACATCACCCGGTGGTTCGACGGTAGCCGGATCGAACCCCGGCGACGCCTGGCATGACGCCGCAACGTCGTTCGTCGCACCGGCGCCGCACTCGACGTGGAGCAGGTGCCGCGCGGCACCGCCCGGCTTCCGACGCCGAGCGCGATGCGCCAATCGAATGGCCGCGATCAACGCGCGATCCCCGAGCGACGCACCCTGCGGTCGGCCCGACGAACCCTCCGCGGCAACGACCTCCGCCGCGCGCCAATCCGCGAGCGGCTCGCCAGCCGCGCGTGACGCGAGCTCGAGGGCGCGGCGCCAGAGCGCGCGGACCCGCGCGGGACACGCGAAGCGCCAGCGGACGGCTGGCTCGCCGTCGATCTCGTCGGTATCGCCGTCCGGATCCGGCGGCACGCCGGCCGGTAGCGCGTCGTCCGCCTGCCGCGTCCGCGCGACGACACGCTCGAGCGTTTCGACCGACGAGCGCCGCGCAAGATCCAGCCACCGCTCCTCGTCGGCCGCGATGGCGACCGTGCAGATCGCGCGCGCCTGCGCCCACGAAAGCTCCGAGCGGTCGTACGCGCGCGAGACCGCCGGCAGCGCGTCGAGGCGCGTCGCCAGCCAGGCGGCGGCGTGGACCGTCCGCGCCGATACGCCGAGGCGCTCGCGGGCATAGTCGCCCAGGCGGACGAACCCGAGACGGCGGTAGGCCCGCCGCCGCACGAATTCCCGCGCCGCGCAGCCGAGCTCGCGGCGCATCGCCGCCTCGCCCCGACTCGCGACCCGAAGCTCGAGGTCCAGCTTCGCCGCGAAGCGCGCCCGTTCCGATTGCAGGGCGCGGTCCGCTTCGAGCGACGGCTGCCGGCGCGTCCTACCGGCGTCGCCCGCGCCACCGTCATCGGATCGGCGCAAGCGGCGCACCACTCCACGCAACCCGAAGAAACGCCGCGGGCGAGAACGGCGGTCGGTGGAGAAGATCATCCCTGGTCGCTCCTGGAATCCGATACGGAAGCGTTGACGAATACGTCTCGATGACCGAGAGGCGAAGATTAGGCGAATCGTCCTCCCCGGTCAAGGGAATTCTTCGACAACCTACGACGACGCGGAAGCGATCGCCGCACGCACGCCAACGGCGATGGGAGCACGAAGCCGCGAGCGCCGAACTGGAGCGAGACGATCGTCCGCCGCCGAAGG
>DAIQBH010000104.1:0-19772 GCA_036781285.1 Thermodesulfobacteriota bacterium
TAATCGCCCTGCGACCCGGACAACAAGTGTGCAATGCGCGGACATAGGTGACCCGGGCCACCCGCGGTGAAATCCGCGAGGGGTGGGGGCACCTTGTTTCCAATGTACCAACGATGAGGCCGGCCCTACTCCAAGGCTGCCGAGGCGGGAGCACTCCGCACGACCGGCTAAGCCCGGCTCAACGGAAGAGGGCGTTCAGCTCGGGGTAGGTCGCGGCGCCTTCGAATATGGCGTCGGTGCTTTCGCCGGCGAGCAGCTGCGACGCGAGCCGGCGCGTGAGGCCGTGCACGGCTTGCGCGATCGCGGCGCCCGCGCTCACGCGCCGCACACCGAGACGGCGGAGCTCCGCGAGCGACGGCAAATTCGGTACGAGCATCACGTTCACGGGGAGGTCCGTGCCGTCGACGATCGCGCGAATCATCGTCGGATCGCTCACCTTCGGTACGAACACGCCGTCGCAGCCGGCTTCGCGATAGCGACGGGCACGATCGAGCGTTTCGGCCACCTGACGCTCGGGCGCCACGAGACCACGTAGCACGACGTCCGTACGGGTGTTCACGAAGACGTGCGACGCGGCTCGCTTGACGGCGGCGATCTTGGCGCAGAGAAGGTCGGGGCTCCCTGCCCCGTCCTCGAGGTTTACGCCCACGGCACCCGCGTCCGCGAGCGCCCGCACCGTCTCCGCGACGGTGACGGCATCGCTCGAATAACCGCCTTCCGCGTCGACCGTCAGCGGAACGGTCACCACGCGCGTGATGCGGGCGACCGCATCGACGAGCACACGCGGCGGGAGCGCATCGCCGTCGGGATAGCCGAGCGCCCACGCGACGCCCGAGCTCGTCGTCGCGATCGCCTCCGCGCCGCACGATTCGATCATCCGTGCGCTCCCCGCATCCCACGCGTTCGGAAGGACGAGCAATCGACCCGCGGCATGGAGGCTGCGGAAGCGTTCCGCCATCGTCGCGCTCACGCCCCTACCCTCCGTTCGTGCTCCAGCAACCAGCGCTTCCGCTCGAGGCCTCCGCCGTAGCCGGTGAGCGCGCCGTTCGCGCCGATCACGCGGTGGCACGGCACGACGATCGCGATCGGGTTTGCGCCGTTTGCGAGCCCGACCGCCCGGCTCGCCGCCGGGGCACCGATCGCGGCTGCGAGATCCCCGTACGTGCTGGTGCGTCCCGCGGGAATCCCGCGAAGCGCCGTCCACACCCGGCGCTGGAACGCCGTGCCGTTCGTCCGCACCGGCAACGCCGCGAGCGCGTCGAGGTCGCCCGCGAAGAACGCCGCCAGCGCATGCGTGATCGCGGCCGGCGCCTCCGCCGGGAGGAGCGTGCAGTCGCCGTAGTGCCGCCGCAACAGTCGATGCATGCGTGCTTCGAAGTCCTCGAAGTCGAGCGCGCGGAGTGCGCCGTCATCGTCCCATACGACGAGAATCGCGCCGACGGGCGACGGAATCCGATCGTGCCAGAATCGTTCTCGCTCTCGTGTCATGCGACCGCCTCCTCGGGCGCGCGCGTCCCGCCGATCGCGGGCGCGCCGTCCGACGTCCAGAGATGTTGTGCCGCGTAGGCCCGCCACGGGCGCCACGCCTCGGCCCGCGCTGCCAGCGCGTCCGGTGTCGGTCGGACGCCCTTCGCCGCCATCGCGCGGAGCAAGCCGACGTCCGAAGCCGGGAACGCATCGGGCTCGCGAAGCGCCCGCATCGCGATGTACTGCGCCGTCCACTCGCCGATGCCCGGGAGCGCCCGGAGACGGCCGATCGCGTCGTCGAGGTCGCGGGCGCGCTCGAAAAGCCGAGGATCCGCCTCGGCGCGCGCTGCGAGTGCTGCGAGCGTCGCCGCCCGGGCGCGCGGCATACCGAGCGCCGCGAGCGGCGCCGATACGAGGCACGCCGGCGTCGGAAAGACGTGCGTGAGTCCGGTGACCGCCAAGCCGGCTGGAAGCGACTCGCCGTGCGCCGCGACGAGCTTCCCTGCGAGCTTTCTCGCCGCACCGACCGTGATTTGCTGACCGAGCACGGCACGAACGGCGAGCTCGAAGCCGTCCCATGCACCGGGAACCCGGAGGCCAGGCCGCGCCGCGATGAGGCGACCGAGATGCGGATCATGCGCGAGCTGCGCATCGATCGCCGCGACGTCCGCACCGAGATCGAAAACGCGCCGGATCCGGCCGACGATCGTCGGAAGTGCGCGGACGTTCGGGAAGCGGATCGTCGCCGCGAGCGCATGCCGTCCCGCGATCGGCGCCACCTCGATCGTGCCATACGCACCATCGATTCCGATCGTCCGCCGGTAACAGCGTGGCGCGACGATCTCGACGCCGGCGATCGCGCGGCCTGCGAGGAACGCGATCATCGCCTCCCAGTCGTACGGCGGCACGTAGCTGAGCCGCAGCGTGATCGCTGCGACCGCGTCGCGCGCGCCGGCAGCGACGTCGGCCAGGCGGCGCAACTCCGACGGGGGCCGCCCATAGAGCCCGCGAAAGGTCGCATTGAAGCGCCGTACGCTGCCGAACCCAGCCGCGTCCGCGATCGCCGTCATGCTCATCCGCGTCTCGTGGATCAGCTGCTTCGCGAACAGGACACGGCGGGTCTGCGCGACCGCGATCGGCGACGCCCCGAGATGCTGCCGGAAGAGGCGGCGGAGCTGACGTTCACCGATGCCGAGGCGGAGCGCCAGCCGTTCGACGTCGGCGTCGTCACCATCGAGACCGCCCTCTCCGATCAGCGCGAGCGCCCGCGCGACCGTGCTCGAGGTTCCCCGCCAGGCCGCGAGATCGGGTGACGACTCCGGCCGGCAGCGCAGACACGGCCGGAAGCCGGCGGCCTGGGCGGCCGCCGCCGTCGGGTAGAAATCGATGTTCTCGAGCTTCGGCGTCCGGGCCGGGCAGATCGGCCGGCAGTAGATGCCGGTCGTCCGCACGCCGACGAAGATGCGCCCATCGAAGCGCGCGTCGCGCGCTCGGAGAGCACGGTACAGGGCGTCCCGCGTCATGGTGCGGACTATGCCACCGGCGCAGGCTCGAGGCTCGCCGTTTTCGGACCCGTTAGGCGGGAGCCAAATCACCCACCGATCGCGCCAATCCTCGCCGCCGGCCTTGCACCGCGACCGCGTCGCTTCTACACCGCGACCCCATGAAGATCGCGATCGGCCTCTACGACCATTTCACCTCGCTCGACGTGATGGGTCCCTTCCAGGTGCTGTCCGGCCTGCCCAATGCCGAGGTCACGTTCGTCGCCGCGAAGGCCGGCCCGGTGACCGACGAGTCGGGATTTCTCACGGTCACGGCACAAGCGTCGTTCGACGACCTCCCCAGACCGGACGTCCTTCTCGTCGGTGGTGGCACGATCACCGGGACGCTCGTCCCCCATCACCCGATCGTACGGTGGATCGCCAACGCGCATCCGACGACGACGTGGACGACGTCGGTCTGCACCGGGTCGCTGCTCCTCGCCGGCGCCGGTGTCCTGAAAGGCGTCGAAGCGACCACGCACTGGGGTGCGCGCGACGAGCTCGCGCGGCTCGGTGCAATCCCGGTCGACGCGCGCGTCGTCCGGCGCGGCAAGATCGTGACCGGCGCCGGGGTGAGCGCCGGCATCGACATGGCCCTCACGCTCGCGGCGGAGATCGCGGGGCCCGACTTCGCGAAAACGCTTCAGCTCATCATGGAGTACGACCCTGCCCCACCCTTCGACGCCGGCTCGCCCGACAAGGCGGGGCCCGAAACCATGCAACGCGCGTTCGGGGCGATGGTCGACATGATGCAGCAGATCGCAGCGCGCGCGGCCAGCTGACGCGCTCAGCGCGGCCGGCGCGGCAGCGGCCGCTCGTCGGCCGACGGACCGCCGTCGCTCGGCGTCCGGAACTTGTTCGTCATGCGCTCGCGGAGCTGCTCGAGGGCATGTCGCGCTGCCTCATCCTTCGGATTGGCGACGGCAGCGCGCTCGAAATACGACAGCGCGCTCGGCTCGCGCCCCTCGCGGAGCGAGATCGTGCCGAGCGCCTTCAACGCCTCGCCGTCCTCGCGCAGCACCTCGTTCGCGCGGACGAAAAATGCCGACGCGCCGGCCAGATCGCCGCGCTGGTAGCACGCGCGCCCGAGACCCTTCAGCGCGGTCCCGTTCAACGGAAAGATCTTGAGCGCTTCCTCGAGCTGCCCGAGCGCAGCGCCGGGACGCGCGCGTGCCGCGAGATCGCGTGCGAGGCGGACGAGATTGTCGCTCTCCGATTGGAAGTCCGGGAGCTCGACGCGCACGCGCAACCGCTGGCCCTCGACCGCCGCTTCTTTCACCGCGACCTTTGCACCGAGGTACTCGCGCAGACTCCGCCGCATCTCGCGCTCGTCCCCGGGATCGAGAAAGAGTCGCCCGAGGCCGTCGTGCTTGTGATCTTCGAGGTGGATCAGGAGGTCCAGCACTTTCTTCATGGCAGCCTCAGACCCGCTCGTAGGGGTCGAACAGCTTCTGGTACTCGTCGAACGCGAAACGATCGGTCATGCCGGCGATGTAGTCCGCGACGACGCGCGCCTGCGACTCGCCGTCGTCGATGCGGCGGGTGACGTGCGGCGGCATCTGCGCCGGCTCGTCCATGTACGTCCGGAAGAGCTCCGTCATCACCCGCTGGGCCTTCATCGTCATGCGCGTGACGCGGTGATGGCGGTAGAGACGCCCGAAGAGCACCTTCTTGAGCTCCCGGTTCTGCACGGCCATCGCGGGACTCAACCCCGCGAGGCGCACCCGACAGGATCGGACGTCCGCGAGCGTCTTGATGCCGTGCTCCTCGATGCGACCCCGAATGGCCTCGATCATGTCGGTCACGAGGCGATCGATGATGCGGCGAACCGTCTGGTAGCGCTGGATGTTTTCGCTCGCCTCGGGGTGCGCCCGGCGAACCCAGTCCCGGGCCTCGGCCCAGAGCGCGACGCCGGCCAGGTCGCGCTCCTCGAGCATCGCCGACTTCAAGCCGTCGTCGATGTCGTGGGAGTTGTAGGCGATCTCGTCGGCGAAATCGACGATCTGCGCCTCGAGCACCGGTTGCACGCCTGGCGCGAACTGCTGCACGAGCGGGCGATCGTACTCGGAGGAATGCTTCACGATGCCTTCCCGCACCTCCCAGCTGAGGTTCAGCCCGGGGAAGTCCGGATAGCGCTCCTCCAAGAGGTCCACGATGCGCAAACTCTGCGCGTTGTGCTCGAAGCCGCCGTACGGCTCCATGAGCTTGTTGAGCACGCGCTCGCCGGCGTGACCGAACGGCGTGTGCCCGAGATCGTGGGAAAGCGCGACCGCCTCGCCGAGATCCTCGTTCAGTCCGAGCACGCGGCAGAGCGTCCGCGTGATCTGCCCCGCCTCGATCGAGTGCGTGAGCCGCGTCCGGTAGTAATCGCCCTCGTGGTTCACGAACACCTGGGTCTTGTACTCGAGGCGGCGAAACGCGGTGCTGTGAATGATCCGATCGCGATCGCGCTGGAACGGCAGGCGGAAGGGGTGCTCGGGCTCGGGATGGACGCGGCCCTGCGTATCGGCGCTGCGCGTCGCGTACGGAGCGAGGCTCTCGCCCTCCCGGCGCCGCAGCTCGTCGCGGAGACTATCGAGGTTCATGAGGGGCTCGGAGAGAACGGCGCACCCTACACCACCCGTCTCTGCGGGTTCAACGAATGCCCGCCGGCGGGCGGCCGTCGATGACTGCCCCGCCTCCGTATGTTACCGACGGACGCATCATGAGGGTGTTGGCGCTCCTCGGCATCGCGCTGATCGGAACCGGCTCGGCCGCGGCGCACAACCACGACCATCACGAGACCGTCATTCCGCACGAGGACGGGACGGGAACCGCAACCATCGTCGAGGTCCCGAAGGGCATCCCGGGCACCGACGGCTTCCTGCGCGCCTCGCCCGGGGTGATCCCGCAACCCGGCGAGATCGTGTTCGCTCCGACCTCGACACCCAGCACGACGCCCGCCGCGACACCGACGCCGCGGGGCCGACATCGTTGATCAGTCCACGAGCGCGGCCTGCGCGCCCGGCACCGTGTCCTTGGGGCTCACCCCGTACCACGCCGCGATGACCGTGCCGCGCTCGTCGATGAGGAACGCCGAGCGGACGATGCCCATGTACTTGCGGCCGTACATCGACTTCTCGCCCCAGACGCCGAACGCATCCGCAACCGCGTGATCCTCGTCGGCGAGGAGCGGGAAGCCGAGGCCGTACTTGCTGTCGAATTTCTGCTGTGCGGACGGCTTGTCTGGACTGATGCCGATGACGTCGACGCCGCGCTTCCCGAGCCCACCACGCGCGTCGCGCACTTCGCAGGACTGCGTCGTACATCCGGGGGTGTCGGCCTTCGGATAGAAGTAGATCAGAACCTTCCGGCCTTTGTGCTCGGCGAGCGTGTGCTTCGCGCCCGCTTGATCCACGAGCGTGAACGCGGGCGCCTTGTCCCCTGGGGCGAGCTTCCCGATTTTGTTGGCGGCCTTCCCGGCCGCGCGCTTCGCCGACCCCTTCGTGGCACTCGTGGCGGCCTTCTTGGCCGCCGGTTTCGTCGTCTTGGTCGTCTTCGTCGCCATCCTCACTCCTCGTAGGTTTCGATCATGGCCCCGAGGTCGCGCTCGACCTCGGGCGGTCTGGCCGCCGCTCGCGAGCAACCACCGCATGCGGCGGTCCGCAGCGGCGGGTGATCGATCGTGACGGTCGCGATACCGTCGGTGCGACGAGTGCGCAGCCACGCGTAGCTCCCGCACGCCATGGCGAGGCCTTGTCGCACTCCACCGCGCACGAGTCCAACGGCGCAATCGACGAAGGGCCTCGAGGCACCAGGGTTGACTCGCCGCGCGAGGCGCGTACCGTGCTCGCCGTGGCGCGCCGGCATCACAGTCACTGGTTGCTCATCGTTGCCCTGTTCGCGCTCGCGGCCTCGGTGTGGCTCGCGCGTCCGGAAATGCCGCTGGCGACGAGCAACGGTACGGCTCACGGCGATGCGCTCGCGATCGCCGCGCGTTCTCATGCGAGCGTGGCGACCGTCGCGACCCGCGCGCCCGTCCCGTCCGCCAGGACGGAACAGTCGCGTCGCGAGGTCGTCCGCCTCGAGGCCTGCGTGACGGGGCCCGACGAGGCGACCCGTCCCGCACGCACGCCGCTCTACGCGCTCCTCCGCGTCTTCCGCCTCTAGCCGGCTCCTCCTTCAGGCCCACGCATCCGGCGTTCGCCATCCCGGCGACGCCTCGAGGGAGGAAGCACCATGGAACAAACTCGAAGAAGCCTCACGTCGAGCCCGTGGATCGGTGGCGGCGCGACGACACGGACGGCGGCGATCCTCGCCAACGTCGAATGGATCATCGCACGACTCGATCAACGCGGCCTCGCCGAGATCGACGATGTCCCGGTCCTGGAGCTGGCGAAGCACGTCTCCGTCGGACGGCCCGCAGCATGAGGGCTCGCGGCATGGTGCGGCACGAGAAGGCGGTCGGCTGGGTGCTCGTCGCGCGCGTGGTGCTGCCCTTCGCGGCGCTCGACCGGTTCCACGCCTTGCAGGCCTGAAGGCGACGGCTCTACGCGCGCGAGGTAGGATGCTCCATGCACGACGTGCACGAGTTCCTCCGCACGCTGACGATCGTACTCAGCGTGGCGGCGGTGACGACGGTGCTGTTCCAGCGCCTACGTCAGCCCGTCGTGCTCGGGTACATCGTCGCCGGCCTCATCATCGGGCCTCACGTGCCGATCCCGCTCGTCGTCGACCGGAGCATGGTCCAGGCGCTCTCGGAGCTCGGGGTGATCCTGCTGATGTTCTCGCTCGGGCTCGAGTTCAGCCTCGGGAAGCTCGTCCGCGTCGGGCCGACGGCCGGCTTCACGGCCGCCCTACAGTCGGGGTTGATGGCCTGGCTCGGGTTCCTGGTCGGCCGGAGCTTCGGCTGGACGGTGCTCGAGAGTGTCTTCATCGGCGCCGCGGTCGCGATCTCGAGCACGACCATCATCGCCAAGGTGTTCGACGAGCAGAAGATCGGCGGGCGCCAGCGCGAGCTCGTCGTCGGCATCCTGCTGATCGAGGATCTGATCGCCGTCGTGTTCATGGCCGCGCTCACGGCGATCGCGACGGGCGCTGGCCTCTCCGCCACCGCGCTCGCCGCAACCGTGGGCAAGCTCACTGCCTTCCTGATGGCACTCTTGCTCCTCGGAATGCTCTTCGTCCCACGCTTCATCCGAGCGGTCATCGCGCTCGAGCGCAGCGAGACGACGCTCGTCGCCAGCATCGGCGTCTGCTTCCTCACGGCCTACGTCGCGCACCTCGCCGGATATTCCGTCGCCCTGGGGGCCTTCCTCGCCGGCTCGCTCGTCGCGGAGTCCGGGCATGCGGAGCCGATCGAGCATCTTGTTCGGCCCGTGCGCGACGTCTTCGCCGCGATCTTCTTCGTCTCCGTCGGCCTCCTCATCGATCCGGCCCTCGCCCTACAGAACTGGGCGGCAGTCGCCGTCCTGACCACGATCGTCATCGTCGGCAAGATCACGAGTGTGACCGTGGGAGCCTTCCTTACCGGCAGCAGCCTCCGCACGGCGATCCAGGCCGGCATGAGCCTCGCGCAGATCGGCGAGTTCTCGTTCATCATCGCCGGCCTCGGTCTTTCCCTCGGCGCAACGGGCGAGTTCGTCTATCCCGTCGCCGTCGCGGTGTCGGCGATCACGACGCTCACGACCCCGTGGCTGATCCGCGTAGCCGAGCCGACCGCGGATTTCGTCGATCGCAAACTTCCGCAACCACTCCAGACCTTCACGACGTTCTACGGGACGTGGCTCGAGCGCATGCGCGAGGGATCGGCCACGCGTCACGCCAGCGTCGTCCGCGGCGCGCTCCGGCTGATCGCGGTCGACGCCGCGCTCCTGAGCGGTCTCATCATCGCGAGCACCCTCTGGCTCGACGAGGCGGCGGCGTTCCTCGTCGAGGCGTTCGGCTTCGCGGCGATGCCGGCCGGACTCCTCGTGATCGGCGCAGCCGGGATCGCCTCCGTTCCCTTCCTCATCGGCATCGGGCGTCTGTCCCGCCGGCTCGGGCAGGCGCTCGCCGAGGCGGCACTGCCGCGCGGTCGCGGATCGCTCGACCTCGATGCCGCCCCCCGCGGCGCGCTCCTCGTGACGCTACAGCTCGCCGTGGGGCTCGCCACCACCGTCGCCGTGGTCGCCGTAACGCAGCCCTTTCTGCCGAGCTACCCCGGTCCGGTGCTGCTCGTGCTCGTCGCAGCGGCGTTCGCGATCGCCGTCTGGCAGAGCGCCACGAACCTCGAAGGTCATGTCCGCGCCGGCTCCCAGGCGATCGTCGAGGCCCTCACGACCTACGCCCGGCCGACCGATGGCGTCGCCGGGGCACCGTCGCTCGCGGGCGTGCACGCCATGCTCGCCGGCCTCGGCGAGCCCGTCGCCATCCAGCTCGACTCGGACAGCCCGGGCGTCGGCAAGAGCCTCGCCGACCTGAATCTGCGCGGGCGGACCGGCGCGACCGTCCTCGCCATCATTCGGACCGGAAAGCCGGTCGTCCCAAGCGCAAGCGAGCGACTCGACACCGGCGACATCCTCGCGGTCGCCGGGACGCACGACGCGATCGATGCGGCGACGACGATGCTCCGCGGTTGATCAAATCTCGTAGTACATCGCCCGCGTGAGTGGCGGGCCCGTTCGGCGCGGGCACGTCGGGCATAGGTCCGTCACGTGCTCGTAGGCATGGCGAATCGCGAGCACGGTGCTCGTCTGCCGCACCGGCTGCTCGAGGAACAGGTTCTCCTCTCCGAGCTTTTCCGCGAGCCCGCAATTTTCGAGACACGCCCGCATCCCGGGCCGGATGCCGCACAGCACGACCAGCACGCCGCGGCTCCGCATGCGATCGACGGCGCGCTCGAGCAGTGCCATGCCGACGGCGTCCGGGTTGCGGGCACGCTTCAACCGCAACACGACGGCCTGGGTTTCGGGCGCGATGCGGTCCTCGATCGCGTCGAAATGGCCTTCGAGACTCGAGCCCGAGCCGAAGAACATCTCGCCCTCGAGCCCGAAGATGAGCAAACGACTGCATGCGGTGTCGCCACGCTGCCGCTCCGACACCGTGCGCTCGGCAGTCACGACGAACTCGGTGAGCTGCATGTTGCCGGTCCGCGGCACCGCCAGCAGGAACGACATGAAGACACCGATCAGGACGCAGAACTCGATCGAAATGGCGACGGCCGACACGGCGGTCACGGCGACGATCGCGGCGTCGAACCGTGACGTCCGCCAGTGGTAACGAAGGTCGTGGAAGTTCACCATGCGCGCCGCGGTCAGCATGAGTAGGCCGGCGAGCGCCGAGCGAGGAATGAAGCGGGCGTAGGGCGCGAAGACCAACATGATGAGCGCGACGGCGAGCGCCGACACGACGCCCGACCACTGCGTACGAGCGCCGGCCTGTTGGTTGATGGCGGAACGGGTGAGGGAGCCGGACCCCGGCATGCACTGGAAGAAGCTGCCCGTGAAATTGGCGAACCCCTCGCTCAGGCATTGCTGGTTCAGATCGAGCCGCTGACCCGTGACGGCCGCGATCGCCTTCGCCATCGCGATCGCCTCGAGGAGCCCGAGAAGCGCGATCGCGAGTGCGCTCTCCGCGAGATCTCGAAGCCGCGGGCTCGAGAGATCTGGGACCTGGAATGACGGCAACGACGCCGGGATGTCACCGACCACCGCGACGCCCTGGCTCGCCAGGTCCGCAATGGCGGTGACCGCCGCCATCACGATGACGACGATCAAGAACTCGGGCAGGAGCTTCCAGTCGAGGCGCGCCTTCACCCATCGCAAGCCGAGCACGAGCGCGATCGAGGCGAGCCCCAGCGCGAGCGTCGGCCCGTGCGCCTGCGCGTCCTGCGTCATCGTCGACCAGAAGCGCATCAGAAAGTGGTCATGGACGTCGCCGACGGCCCTGAGCCCAAACAGGTTCTTCATCTGATCGAGCACGAGGAGCACGCTGGCCCCCGCCGTGAACCCGACGATCACCGAGTGCGAAATGTAGCGAGTGAGGTCGCCGAGCCGGAGGAAGCTGATCACGAGCTGGATCGAGCCGACGAGGAAGGCAACGAGCACCGCGGCCTGGATCCGTTCGTCCTGAGTGGCGACCGATCCGACCGCGCTGAGCAACGCAATCGAGATCGCGTTGGTCGGGCCGTTGATGAGCTGGCGCGACGAGTCGAGGACGGCACCGACCGCCGTCATCACGATCGCCGTATAGAGCCCGTACTCCGCCGGAAGGCCCGCGATCATCGCGTACGCCATCGCCTGTGGCACGGCGACGGCCGCGACCGAGAGGCCGGCGACGACGTCGACCCGAAGGTCGGTCCAGCCATAGGAGCGCAGCGAGTCCAACGCCGGGACCCGCCGCAAAAGCAACGCTCGCAAAGTGGAAGTGCTCACCGTTGACGGGTCACGCGTCCGCGCGGGGTGCTAGCAGATTCGGGCCGGCGAACGGAAGATACGCGGGCCGTCGCGGGAGAATATCGAGTTCCGCGCCAGCCGGGGAGCCAGGAAGTCAGTACCCGTTCGGGGGCACGGGGTCGGACGCCGGCAGATCCTCGTCGCCGATGGGCTCATCGCTCGGGGGTGGCGGCGGAGCTCGCCTCGGCTCGACGTCGCGATCGGCGGGCGTGATCGTGAAGCGGCCGAAGGCGAAGCCGAGATCGACGCCGTTGCCGCGTCCCGAGAGCGTCAGTGACACGGCGCCCTTCGTCACGACGTGCACCTGGGCCGAGACGCCCATGCCCGCGTGCGCCTGCGCGTCGGCGTAGTCTCCAAAGAGATCCTCGATCTCGACCACCGACGAGAAATCTCCAATCCCGCCCACGATCTTCGAGCGTCCGAACGTGATGCCAGCGCCACGGGTCTCGAGATCCACGCGCGCCCGCTGGCCGTTGTCGCACTCGATCGTCCCCTCTCCCGTCCCTTCCTTGTAGAAGACCGACCAGCCGTCGAGGGAGTACTCGAGCTGACAGCGCGTGAGCGCGTGCGCCGGCGTGGTCGCCACGACCAGCATACCGAGCGCTCCCGCCAGTGCGCCGATCCAACCCGATCCGAGAGCTCGCCCGCCGTCCATTGCGTCCTCCTCGCGGCGCGTCCGTGCACCACGCGCGCCGATTTTCGGCGCTTCGAGGGGATAGTCAATGTCGGCTCGCGGGAAAGGAAACTGCTTGCGCCGTACGACAGGACTGGGCAGGTGCATGGCCGTGATCCTGCTGAAAAGGCTCGGTCGAGTCACCCTCGATGGCGCGTCCACGACGAGCGACGACTCACCAACGAAGCGGTAGCCCGCGCGCGGGGCGCAACGCCGCGTCTTCGCGGATCGCTCTATTTCGCGGCGGGAACTGCGGTCACCGACGTACCGTTCACGCCGTATCCCACCGCCCTGAACTTCCCTTTCCCCCTGAACGAGCAGAAGCCCCCGGTGGGTACCGTCGGAAAGGCCGTCACGACGACGACGCAAGTCCTTTGCGGCGCAACCAGCGTGCCGGTGCACGTATCCGCCACCGACGCGAGCGAGGCGCCGACCGCATCGGTTGCCGACACCGTGACCTCGAGGGGCTTCGTGCCAATGTTCGTCACGAAGCAATCGAGCTCGGTGCCCGCGAGGATGAAGGGTGTCCGCAGTGTCGTAGCCGCTTCGGCGTGGCCATACGAAACCAGAATCGAGGCACTGAGCAGACAGAATGTTCGAAGGCGTCGATGCATGATGCCCCTCCAGTGCGCAGGGACGTATCGCTTCTCAGTCGAAAGGGTCAATCACGTGGAATGCCCGGGGCGATACGGAAAAGGCACCAATACTACGGGCGACTTTGAGTGCCCCCGGCGCGATTCGAACGCACGGCCCCAGGATTAGGAATCCTGTGCTCTATCCACCTGAGCTACGGGGGCGAAGTGTGTAGCCCGGCGACTTAGCGAAGTCGGACCCGGGCGTCCACACTCCGGCCACGGCTCCTAAGGCAACTTCTTCCGCGCTTTGTACTGGATACCGTCGTCCGTCGTCGCCTCGGTCATGGTCGCGCCGAGGCAGAATCCGTCACTGGTCACCAACTGCATCGTCGGATGGAGGTTGCCCGACAGTGCCGCCACGACACCGGTCGGGAGCGCGGTCTGATTCTTCGCCGCGTTGTTGGCGCCGGCCACGTCGGCCTTGCCCTTCTCGGCCTCACCAGAAACGTAGGCGATCTTGATGATTCCGTCCGAGGCGGCGTCCTTGTCCTTGTAACCGTAGCCCTTCGTGCCGTTGGCCTTCCAGCATGGCTTCCCGGCGCATTCCTGTCCGCCCCGCGCGACCACGAAGCCCCGGATGAGCGTGCCGACGTCATCGTAGAGACAGAGAGCAACGCGCGTCGTTCCGGTCACCGGATCGCCGAACGCGCTCAGAGTGGTCGCGCTCGTGACCTTCTTCCACTGCACCTTCAGCTTGGCCTTGCCCGCCGTTTTCTCGCTCGAGGACAGCTGGGCCTGTGCGGCACCGAGACAACCAGGAACGGGTGCGGCGAGGCAGGGTTCCAGGGTGCACGTGGCGGAGCAGCCGTCATCGGAATCGACGTTGCCGTCATCGCATTCCTCGCCCGGCTCCTGAGCCCCATTGCCGCAGGCCGCTCGCGTCGGCGTGGCCGTAGGGGTTGCCGTCGCGGTCGACGTCGGCGTCGGCGTCGCCGTGAATGTCGGAGTCTCGGTCTCGGTGGCCGTCGGCGTTGGTGATTCCGTGGGTGTCGAGGTCGGAGTCGCGGTGGCCGTCGCCGCCGTCGAGGCGGGTGTCAACGTGGGCGTCGGAGTCGTCGCGAGCTGGCAGTTCACGCCGCTGAATCCGGATGGGCAGCTGCACGTGTACGAGTTGATGCCGTCGGTGCAGACACCGCCGTTCTGGCACACGGGGACCGGCATCAAGGTGATCGGATCGAAAGTCAGGCAGTCATTGATGTTCGTCTGACAGTGCACGCCCATGAAGCCGGGCGTGCAGGTGCAGGTGTAGAACCCCGACCAGTCGTACGGGTAGGAGCAATAGCCGCCGTTCTGACAGGGATTGGGACTGCAGGGATTGTTCTCGCAGTTGGTGCCGGTGGCGCCGGGATAGCAGACGCACGACGTCCCGGAGCAGTAGCCGGCAAACGAGCAGGTATTGTCGGGTGGACACTGCGCCTCGGCACTCGCAGCAATGGTCAGGACGGTCAGGATCACGAATAAAGCGAACGACGCGTAACGGTTCACGACTTCCTCCGATGTTCGGGTGGGAGCGCCCCGTCGGCGCGACCTACTGACCCAGTTGGCGGGTGGGTGGGGGATCCTCGCATGCCAGTTCGTCACTGATGAGCAATTCCAAAGCCGCCATGTGCTCACGGAAAACCCGTGCGATCCAACGCACCGCATGTCGGCCGTGCTCACTAGACGTGCAGCGCGGGTGGAGTAGTGCTCATGCACCACGCATCCTGCTGCAGCCGGACTCGCGTGTCGGGGCTAGGAGCGGGACCCCCAAGGACCCAGAGTAAGGCCAGCCGCTCAGTTTCCGGCTGCCACGAAGACGCCGCCCTGGAAGGCCGGATCGAACGGCACCACCTGCGGCCCGACCGGGGTGCAGTTCTTCAGCGCGTTGAAGAAGCGCACGATCGGACCGAGCCTGCCCTTGCCGGGCGCGGTCAGGATCTCACCGGTGCCGAGTCCGTCGACGTCGCCGACCGCGACGCGGATCCCGCCGCGGAACGCGCGCTCGTACGCGAAGAAGCTCGCCAACGGGACGCCGCTGCCGGTAAACGCCCGGACGTGCGGGTCGCCGTCGCGCTCGGGGCCCGTCACGATCTCGGCGAGATCGTCGCCGTTCAGGTCGGCCGCCGCCACGAACACGCCGCCTTTCGCGGCGGGATCGAACGGATAGAAGTCGGCCGCGACCTCGAGGGTGGCCCCGTCGAACACCTTCACGTGGGGTCCCTCCTTGCCCTTGCCGGCGCCCGTCACGATGTCGGCGAGGCCGTCGCCGTCGATATCCCCGGCGGCGACGCGGACGCCGCCGCGGAAGCCGGGGTCGTACGCGAAGAAGCTCGCGAGCACGGTGCCATCCGTGCCGCTGAAGACCTTGACGTGCGGACCGCCCTTGCCGGCACCGGACCCGGTGACGACGTCGGCTTGGCCGTCGCCGTTCACGTCGCCGGCGGCGACGTACACGCCGCCGGTGAAGCCCGGGTCGTAGGCGTTGAAGGTACCGAGCGCGCCCGTGAGGGGCGCGCCCGTCGTGCCGTCGAAGACGCGGACGACCGGTCCGCCGCGCCCTGGCCCCGTGACGACGTCGGGCGTTCCGTCCCCGTTCACGTCGCCGCCGGCGACGCGAACCCCGCCCTTGAAGCCGCTTCCGTACGGTGCCAGCCGAAACTTCTCGGTGCCGGCCGGACGCGTGAACACGACGACCGGCGCCGCCAATCCGGCATCGGGCGCCACCACGAGGATGCCGTTTCGGAGCCCCCCTCGACTCGGAGTCTCCGCTTCGGAGCCGAGCGAGCTGCCGGTCCCTAGGACCAGCGCTCCGAGCGCCAACGCGACCGTAGCACCGGGCCGCAACCCATGGTGTCCTCGCATCTCCATGCACCCTCCTTGCGAGCAGCGACTCAGCGTCGTGCGAGATTCGCGCGGCGCGCGAACCGCGCGGCGATTCGCGCGAAGAGCGTCGGCGAGAGGCGCTTCACGCGCCAGAGCCAGCGGATCTCCGCGTGCGGAACGGCGTAGAGCTTCCCGGCTTCGACCGCGGCGAGCGCCAGGCGCGCGACGGCATCGGCGTCGTGCTTCGAACGGGCCATCTCCGACTCGACGAACCCACGTTGCTCGGCCGACATCGTCCCGACCGCCCCGGTGAGGATCTCGGTCTTGAAGAAGCCGGGACAGAGGACGGTGACGCCGACGCCGTCGGCGGCGGCCTCGGCGGCGAGCGTCTCGCTGAGCGACACGACGGCGGCCTTGGTCGCATTGTAGGCCCCCATCGTCGGCGCCGAGCCGAACGCTGCGGCGGAGGCCACGTTCAGCACGTGACCGCGCCGCCGCGCCCGCATCCCGGGCACGAAGTAGTGGCACCCGTGAACGACGCCGAGAAGATTGACCTCGATCGTTCGGCGCCAGTCGTCCAGGGAGGCGACGCCGATCTCCCCGGCCGCCCCGATGCCGGCGTTGTTGACGACGAGGTCCACGTCGCCGATCCGGCTCGCTTGCGTGGCGAGCAGCTCGACGTCGGCCGCACGGCTGACGTCGCAGAGGACGACGTGCGCGCTGCCGCCGGCCGCCCTGATCGCCTCGGCGGTCGCGCGCGCGCCTTCCTCGCGCAGATCGGAAACGACGACCGTCGCGCCACGTACGGCGAGCGCCCGCGCCAAGGCGCGCCCGAGCCCGCTGCCGGCTCCCGTCACCACCGCTCGTGTCGTCGCATCGATTCGCATGACCTACCCTCGGAATTGCCGCGCACGACCGGACACGGTACCTAGAAGGCCGAGCGCCTCACGGGTCGGAGCTTCTCATCACCAGTCATCGCACATCAATTCAACCGCAACCCGCACCACCCGAGCCCACCCCCGCGGGGAGCATGCGCACGGCGATCCTGATCCCGGCGTACGATTGCGCTGGCACTCTGGCCGACGTTCTCACGGGGGCGGGCGCGCATGCGATGCCGACCCTCGTCGTCGATGACGGTTCACGCGATGGCACGGCCACAGTCGCGCGGGCGGGCGGTGCCGACGTGATTCAACACCCGACGAATCGGGGGAAGGGAGCCGCGCTGCGAACGGGCATGCGCGCGCTCGCCGCTCGCGGCTTCACGCACGCGCTCACAATGGACGGCGACGGCCAACATCTCGCGCGCGAGATTCCGATTCTGCTATCCGCCGCCGTCGCGGATCCGACGGCGATCGTCATCGGCGTGCGGCGTCGCGGCGACCAAGAAGTGGCGGGCATCAATCTCTTCGGCAATCGCTTCGCGAACCTCTGCGTGCAGAGCGCCGCAGGAGTACCACTGCCCGACACACAGTCGGGATTTCGCGTGTATCCGATCGCGACCATGCTGCGTTTGCCACAGCAAGGCGAACATTTCGAATACGAATCGTCGTCGATCATCTTCGCGGCGCGCGCGCGCGTGCCCATCCGCTCGTTGGAAGTCGACGTCTACTATCCTCCCGTCGCCGAGCGTCGCAGCCACTACCGCAAGGTCGTCGATACACTCCGTATCATCCGCGTAGTTGCGCCGCTCCTCATGCGTCGCTAGGGCAGCGGATTGCTACTTTTGCGGCGGAGAACGGAGCGGATCTGCCCTCAAAACAGCGTGTACGCGAGCGCCCGCCGTGGCATTCGTCTTGCTCCCCTCCCGGGCTGGAGGGCATGAACACGTGGATAGACTCGCACCCGTCATTCGCGACCTGAGAAGCCGACTCGGCCTCACGCAGGAAGAATTCGCACACGCACTCGGCATCACCGTGAGCACGGTGAACCGCTGGGAAAAGGGCCACTCGGTTCCGAGCAAGCTCGCGCGCGCGTCGCTCGCGCGTTTCGCAGGCCGCCGCGGCGTCGCCGTGGAGAGCCTCTTGGAAGACGCCGCATCCGACGGTCTTCCGGCGCGATCCAGCTCGGTCAACTGACCCACCAACCGCCCGACTCGGCGACCGCGCGCACCCGCCGCGGATCGCCGGGGTCCGGAGCGGCATGCGTCCGCCCCCGGACGCGCCGTTCGCACCGCCCGGCTTCAGTTCTCCCCACTTCCTGGCTACAAGCTCCGCATGCGACGTGTTGCCGTGTTCGCCATGGCGGTGTTGCTCGCCTGCACCAGCCCGCCCGCACGCGATCCCGCGGTCGTCGAGGACGTCCTACGGTACGTCGCGAGAATCAAGAAGTGGGAGCCCGTCGAATCCGAGACGTTGAAGGCCATCAAGGACGTCCGTGAGAGCCAGTTCGTCGACGACGAGTACGTCGTCGCGACGCTCGGAGGGGTCCTGGACGACATGCAGCTCCATCTCGCGGAGATCGAGCGCTATCGGCCGACGACGCCCGCGGTCACTCAGGTCCACGACCGCTATCGCCAAGCGTGGCGCGATCTTCACGACTCGTTCAACGCCGTCATCACAGCCATGGAACGGAAGGACTACGTGGCGCTTTCCAAGGGCACCGAAAGCCTTCGCACGTCACGCCAGGAGCTTTTCCTCGTCGCGGCCGCCATCGACATCTTGATGGAGGATTCCGGCCTGAAGAAGACCGACGGGGGCGGGCCGCCGGCAAGCTCGTGAGCGAGGAGACGCCTGCCGGCGACCCGCTCGAACGCGTCGCCGTCGCGATCCGCGACGTCGGTGCGCACGCGCGCTACGCCCGGCGCTACCGCGACCTCGTGACGTCGCTCGCCGATCCCGTGTTCGATCGCGTGCTCGAAATCGGGTCGGAGGTACGGCGCGCCGCGCGCGGTGCGAACGCCGAGCCCGCGATCATGGCGGCGATTCATGAGCTCGAGGCGCTCGAGGTCCGATGCACCGACGGGATCACCGGGGTCCGGCGCACGGAGGCGTACCGGGACGCCGTCACGAGCTTCCGGGCGGGGGCAGTCGGGCTCGTCACCACCCGGGCTCCGACGCTCTTCACGGACGTGACCCCGTACGTTCCCGCCCACGCCGTATACTGGCCGGTGCCGCTCGCTGCGGGTCGATCGGGGCCGCACTTCCTCCCTCCGGAGAAGTGCGCCGGCCGCATCATAGAGGTGGCGGCGGATGGCCTTTCGGCCCCGAAAACACCGCCCGAGCTCGGCGGAGATGAAGCGATCACGCCGGTCATCCTGAGCGACGAGCTCGACCCCTTCGAGAGCCCGATCGCGCTCGCGTTCGATCCGGTGCAGTTGGGACCGCTTTGCCGCTTGGAGACCGATGGAACGGTCCTTTTCTACGGGGCGCGGCTATCGGCGGTGCCGCGGGTCGAATGCCTTGCCGCCGTCGAGGACGAGTGGTGGCGTACTCGCCCCGACTTCTATCGCGACTACTTGGACGGCCTGCAACGCGCGTTGCAGGCCGCGGGGTTTCCGACCCCCTTAACGGTCGTCCGCTGAATCGTCTTCGACTTCGGGCTCGACGGGCGTCGAGTCCGCGATCGCTTCGGTGTCCGTGACGACGACCCGCTCGGCTTCCTCGAGAACGACCGGCTCGCGGCCGCGAATCGTGTAGCGCTCACGAACGACCGGCCGGACGTTGCTCCACTCGTACCGCTCGGTCTTGTCGAGATGATCCGGGCGGATGAAGTAATCGCCCTCGACAGTCGGCCGCCACATCGAGCGCGCCGTCCGGAGGTCGCCGCCGGTCAGCCAGCCCTCGACTCCACCGAGTCCCGCGCCGACCACACCGACGGCAAGACGCACTGGCGTGTAGAAGACGCTGAGGATCGTGGACGCGACGCCCATGCCCATCTCGGCACCGGCGCTGTGGTATTCCTCGACGACGACATCGCGAAACGGAGCGCTCTGGTGAATGACCGTTCGCTCCTCGGTCTCTGGGGCGGTCTCGATCACCTCGACCGCTGCTTCCGGGCGGCGCTCCATGTCGTCGACGACGTCACCGCCGAACGCCGAGCCGCCCACCGCCACCACTGCTACCACCACACCGACGAGGATTGATCGCATCGCGCCACCTCCGCGGAAAAGTTGCCTAATGTTGCCAGCCTCTTTGCGAAGGTGCAACGACCATTCGCGGACCCCGATGGCCCGGCGGTGGTGCCCCTCCCCCCCGTTGCGCGCGCCTCGAGCCTCCACCCATAGAACGCCACCCCTAGAGAC
>DAIQBH010000105.1:0-4452 GCA_036781285.1 Thermodesulfobacteriota bacterium
TCTTCGTCGGCCCCGGCGGCGTGATCGCGGGAGTCGGCGTCATCCGCGTCGGCGCCGCCGACGTCGAGCCGGCCGGCGGCACGCTCACGAACCTCGGACTGATCTCCGCCGGGAGCTCACCCGGGACGATCGTCGTCGATGGCGATCTCGTGCAGGGCCCCGCGGGCGCGTTGATCGTCGAGATCGGCGGCACCGCACCGGGGACGTTCGACGTCGTGACCGTCACCGGCGACGTGAAGCTCGCGGGCACGCTCGTCCTGCGGTTCGTCGGCGGCTACCTCCCGCAGCCCGGCGACGCGTTTCCCTTCCTCACCGGCAAGAAGGTGAAGGGCGCGTTCGACGCCGTGGTCGTCGAGGGCGTCGGACCCGGCTTCGACTTCACGCTCGGGGCCGAGGATGGCGCGCTCGCCGTCACGGCCGCGGCGGCGGCGGCACCCGCGCCATGCCGCGACCCCGGGGACGTCGACGGCGACGGGGCGACGTGCGCCGACAACTGCCCCGTGCTCGCCAACGCCGATCAGGCGGACGGCGACGCCGACGGCATCGGCGACGCCTGCGACGCGTGCGCCGACGGTGCGCCGCTCGCGAAGCCCGTCCTCTCCTTCAAGAAGGGGAAGCTCGCCCTCAAAGGTACGCTCTCGATCCCGGGCGCGCCGCTGCTGCAACCCGCCGTCACCGGAGCTCGCGTCACCATCGAGGACGCGACCGGCGCGGCGGTCGCGACGCTCGATGCGCCCCCCGGCGTCTTCGACGCGACGGCGAAGACCGGCTGGAAGAAGCTCGCCTACGCGAGCCGCACCGGCACGCTGCGCGCGCTGAGGGTCGCGCAGGCGAAGAAGAAGCCGGGCACGATCAAGGTCGACGTGAAGGCCGTGCTCGACGCCGTCGACGCGGCGGCGCTCGCGCTGCCGCTCACGGCGCGCGTCGTGCTCGCGCCCGGAGAGGTGCCGACGAGCCTCTGCGGCCAGGTCGCGTTCACGGGACCCGCGGGCGTGCACCCGCTCTGCACGCTCAAGAAGGGCGCGCTCGGCTGCAAGGCGCAGAAGCGCCGTTGACGGCCGTCGCCGCTACGCGGGCACGGCGACGCAGCGGTTCCGCATCGTGCCGATGCCTTCGATCGTGCTGACGATCTCCTCGCCGGCGGCGAGATAGCGGCGCGGGTCGCGCGTCGAGCCGACGCCCGCGGGCGTGCCCGTGAAGATGAGGTCGCCGGGCTCGAGCGTGCACCACTTCGAGAGGTACGCGACGAGCGCCGGGACCGGGAAGATCATGTCGCCCGTGCGGCCGCTCTGCATGCGTTCGCCGGCGACGTCGCACGTGAGGGCCAGATCGTTCGGATCGGAGAACGCGTCGAGCGTGACCAGCGCCGGGCCGATCGGGCCGTAGCCGTCGAGCGACTTCCCCATCGAGAACTGCGGCGGCTTGTCGGCGAACTGCATGCGGCGGTCCGACACGTCCTGCCCGACGGTGTAGCCGGCGACGTGGGCGAGCGCGTCGGCCTCGGCGATCCGCCGCCCGCGCCGGCCGATCACCACGACGAGCTCGACCTCCCAATCGACGCGATCGGAGTAGAGCTCGACGTCGTCGAACGGCCCGCTGATGCAATTCGGGAACTTGGTGAACACGACCGGCGACGCCGGGACGTCGAGCTTCGCTTCCGCGGCGTGGTCCCGATAGTTCATGCCGATCCCGAAGACCTTCGACGGGCGCGGGACGGGGGGCCGGAGGTCGCGCTCGACGTACGGGATGGTCGCGGTCGCCTCGGTGATCTCCCCGGCCCATTCCGCGAAGTCGTCCCAGTCGCGCAGCACCTCCATCGGGTCGGACGAGAAGCGATCACCCGAGGCGCGCGCGACGTCGGTGGCGCCGGTCGACGAGAGCAGGACCGCGCGGCCGCGGAGGTTGGCAAAGCGCAGGCTCATGGCGCCCGGCATGCCGGCCGAAGCTCACGCGGTCAAGTCAGGCGGCGGCGGATGGGCGGTGAACATGCCGATCCCCATAGGCTCGTCGACGCTTCGAAACTCCTTGCCCGGACTCGGGGCCGTCGCCTATAGCGACCGCATGTCCGTCGCCCGCTTCCAGACCGAGGCCGCGCCGCGGCCCGTCGACCGCTCTCGCGACAAGCCCATCGAGACCCCGCTTTCGCTCGAGCGCCGCACCGCCCTCCGGAACGAGCTCCTCGCCGAGACGCCGAGCTGGTACGTGCCGATCGTGCACCTTCTCGGCCCGTCGTCGCTCGGGATGCTCGCGATCGCGTACGCGCTGTCGTTGCTCGAGGACGTGCGCGCGTGGGAGCTCCTCGTGGTCCCAGGCGTGTACCTCTTCGCGAACGCCTTCGAGTGGTGGATCCACGGCGCCGCGCTCCACCGCCGCCACCCGCTCGCCCCCGTGCTGTACGACCAGCACACGCCGAAGCACCACATGCTCTACCTCACCGAGGACATGGCGATGCGTGACGCACGCGAGTACCGGCTGGTGCTCATCCCCGGCTACGGCCTCATGATGATCTTCGTCGGCCAGCTCGCGGTGAGCTCGGTTCTCTGGTGGCTCGGTTTGCACAACATCGCGTGCCTCTACGTCGCGACCGCGATCGGGTACGCCGTCAGTTACGAGTGGCTGCATTTCTCGTATCACCTGCCGCGCGAGCACCCGGTCGCGCGAAACCCGATCATCCAGCGGCTCGCGCGACATCACGCGATCCATCACGATCCGCGGGTCATGCAGCGCTGGAACATGAACGTGACCGTACCGCTCACCGACTACCTGATGGGGACCGCGATCGATGCGCCGCCCCCGCGCTGAGCGTCCCCTCCAGGCGTTGGTCATCGCGCTCGTGCTCGCGAGCACGGGTCCGGCGGCCGCGGCGGGAGCGGGCTCGTGCCTCGGACTGATCGCCTGCAACAACGACACGGGGAAGATCGGCAAGAAGGCGTGCATCGGCGAAGAGGTGTGCGCGGAGAACACCGGAAAGATCGGCGACGGCTCCTGCATCGAGCTCGCCGCTTGCGTCTTCAACTCCGGCAAGATCGGTAAAGGCTCGTGCATCAGCTTCGGCGCTTGTAGCGAGAACAGCGCGCCGATCGGAAACGGATCGTGCACGGCACTCGCGGCCTGCGCCTCGAGCTCCGCCAAGATCGGCAACGGCGCGTGCACGACGCCCGGCGCGTGTGGATCGGCCCAGGGTACGATCGGCAACGCCGCCTGCGGGGGCGGCAGCAACGCCTGCGAACGCAACAGCGGTGAAGTCGCAAATGGCGCATGCCTCGGCGTCAATGCCTGCCAGGACAACGTCGGCGCGGTCGGCAAGTCGGCCTGTGTCGGGGGCAGCACCTGCCAGAAGAACACCGGGAGCATCGGCACGGCGGCATGCGTCGGCCAGTTCGCCTGCATCTTGAATAGCGCGACGATCGGCGCGCAGTCTTGCCGCGGCACCAGCGCCTGCGCGAACAACACCGTTCCGGTGGGCAAGGCCTCCTGCGTGGGCCCGTCGGCCTGCGAAGGCAATACCGGCACGATCGCGGACGGCGCGTGCCTCGGCGAGAACGCCTGCCGCAACAACACCCAGAACCGCGCGAGCGGCGAGTGCATCGGCACCGCTTCGTGCGCGGGGCCGCCCTGAGAGCGGTCCGACGAACCGTCGCTAGGCGAGCGGGCCGCCGACCGTCTTGAACTTGAGCGTGAACCCCTCGCCGATCGCGTTGCTCACGAAGTTCACGACGCCGCTGATCTTCAGCGGATTGAAGGTGCCCTTCGCGAACTTCACCTTGCCGGTCGCGAACACGTCGGCGAGCGGGCCGATCATCGGCAAATCGTACTTGCCGGCGATCCAGAACTGACCGTCCTGGGTGATCGCGCCGGTGAGCGAGGTCGCGAGCGTCCCGGCCGAATTGGTCGCGACGCGCATCGTGATGCTGCCGTCGGGCCCGCGGCCGTCGAAGAAGAGATAGAAGCGGCCCGACCCGTCGTGGTTCAGGATGTCGAGGAAATCGACCGAGAAGTCGGACGTGTTCTCCCCGCGGAGGATCCCGGCGATGATCTTGTCACTGACCTTGCCTCGCTGCGGCTTGAAGCCGGGTCCGAGAGCGATGTCGGTCTGCACGGCCTTGCCGCTGACCGACAACGGGAACACGAAGGTGTTGCCGCCGCTCTGCACCGTTTGAGGACGCAGCCAGACCGAGTACAGCAAGATCACGAAGAGGGGCACGAGGAGCTTTCGCATCGGGGGCCTCCGAGAAAGAAACGCAGTGTGCCGCGAGAGCTAGCAAAGGCCCCGGCGTCCCGCCAACCAGATTCCGCCTTCGGCGCGCGCCTGCTCCGCGACCTGGGATTCCACGACTGGCTGGTCGGCGGATTCGTCGCGATGCTGCCGGTCGCCGCGCTGACGGCGGACGCCCACCCGCTGAAAGCCCGAGCGGCCGCGCGGATCATGGTCCTCGCGACGAACGTGTTCGG
>DAIQBH010000105.1:4462-19620 GCA_036781285.1 Thermodesulfobacteriota bacterium
GGCGGCGTGCTCGGCGCCTACTTCGTCCTGCGCGACCTGGCGCCGGTGGTCAGCCCCCACACCCTCGACGGCGCCCTACACGCCCTCGACCGCGCGATCTTCGGGGGCGAGCCGGCGGCGTGGATCCAACGGTTCGTCACGCCCGCCACGACCGAATGGTTCTCGTTCTTCTACCTCAGCTACTTCTGGATGCTCGCCGCCTATACGCTGCCGATCACGTACGGCGTCGACCGCGAGCCGCTGATCTCCGAGTTCGCGACCGGGATGTTCCTGATCTACTGCATCGGCCAGACGCTGTACCTGCTGGTCCCGGGCTTCGGGCCCTACCACGCCTTCCCCGAGATGTTCCCGGCGCCGCTGCCGGCAGGCCTGTGGCAGAACGCGCTCATGCGGACGGTCGCGGCCGGCGGCGCGCAGAAGGACATCTTTCCCTCGCTGCACACCGCCGGCCCGCTCTTCCTGACGCTCTACGCCTTCCGCCACCGCCGCGAGCCGCTGCTCCGGATCGCCTGGCCCGTCACCGCGTTCTTCGCCGGAAACATCCTGATCGCGGCGCTGCTGCTGCGGTGGCATTACGCGATCGACATCGCCGCCGGGGTCGCGCTCGCGCTCGTCGCGTTCGCGGCGTCCGTCCGCGTGCCGGCCCGCGCTCGTGCGCGGCGGGCGGCGCGCGGCGCGGCGCCGCTCTGGCCGCCACGCTTCACCGAGACGCCGCCGTCGCCATCGCGTAGAGACGCCACGTACGGTCACGCCTGCCGCCCATCGATTCGATCGCACGGTTGATGAGGACGTTGTCCTCGAGCGTCCAGCTCGCCTCACCGCCGACGAAACCGAGCTGACGGGCGCGGAGTGCCGTCTCCATGCAGAGCAACGACTCGAGGCCGCGCTTGCGGTACCCAGGCAGCACGCCGAGGAGGACGAGCCGCGCCTGGCGGACGCGGCGAAGGCCGACCGCGAGGCGCAGCCACCCGAACGGAAACAGCCGGCCGTCGCGCGGCGCGATCTCGTTCACGTCGGGCAGCGTGAACGCGAACCCGACGGGACGGCCCGCGACCTCGACGAGCAACACGAGCTCTTCGCGCAGGATCGGCAGCGCCTCCTCGGCCGCCTTGCCGAATTCGTCTCTCCCGATCGGGCTGTAGCCCCAGTTGTCGCACCACGCGTGGCGGTAGATGTCGTACATGTGCGGCCACTCCTCGTGGAACCGCCGCTTCTCGGCGTGGCGCACGGCGATCCCGGCGCGCGCCTTCAGACGCTCGACGAAAGACCCGATGCGCCGCCGGCTCGCGTCGTCGAAGCCGGTCGTGAGGTCGACCCACCACCCGAGGAGATCTCTCACCTTGCGGAAGCCGAAGCCCGTGAGGAGATCCTCGTAGTAGGCGGGGTTGTACGTCGTTCCGAGCATCGGCCGGCGCGCGAAGTTCTCCACCAAGAGACCGCACTCGTGGTTCGTGGTGAAGCTCGTCGGACCGATCAGCTCGGTCGCGCCCCGTGCGGCGGCCCAGCGTACCGCCGCGCCGAGCAGCGCGTGCGCCACGGTGGGATCGTCGATGCTCTCGAAGAACCCGAACCAGCCCGTCCGCGTGCCGTGGTGGCGGTCGTACGCTCGGTCGAGATGGGCGGTCACGCGGACGACGTCGCGCCCGCCGCGGCGCGCGACCAGCGCGTGGATCTCGAGCTCGGCGAGGCCGGGGTTGGCGGCGGGATCGAGGAAGCGGAGCCGCTCGCCGCGGAGCGCCTCCACGTAGTGCGGGTCGTCGCGGTAGATCGGCGCCGCGACGTCGAGAAAGCGGCGCCGATCGGAGCGGCGGCGGAAGTCGACGACGTCGATCGCGACCGGCGCCGTCATCGGGTGCTCAGAACCCGTACGCCGCCTTCAACTCCGGATCCTTCTCGGCGAGCATCTTCGCGAGGTTCACCATCACCTTGCACTGCTTCCAGGTGGCGTCGTCCTGCATCTTGCCGTCGAGCATCATGACGCCGCGGCCGTCCGGCATGGCTTCGAGCACCTTCTTCGCGAACACGACTTCGTTCGGCGGCGGGCTGAACACCTTCTTCGCGATCGCGATCTGGCTCGGGTGCAGCGACCACGCGCCGACGCAGCCGAGCAGGAACGCCGCGCGGAACTGGTCCTCGCAGCCGAGCGAGTCGGAAATGTCGCCGAACGGGCCGTAGAACGGCAGCGCGCCCGTCGCGGCGCAGGCGTCGACCATGCGCGCGATCGAGTAGTGCCACGGGTCCTGCTGCGCGGTCGGGCGCGGGGCCTCGGGATTCTTCGCATCGGGATCGTTGCGCACGAGATAGGCCGGGTGGCCGCCGCCGACGCGCGTCGTCTTCATGCGGCGCGATGCCGCGAGGTCGGCCGGGCCGAAACTGATCCCCTGCATGCGGGGGCTCGCCGCGCAGATCTCCTCGACGTTCGCGACGCCGAGCGCGGTCTCGAGGATGGCGTGGATCAGGATCGGCTTCTGCACCTTGTGCTTGGCCTCGAGCTGCGCGAGCAGCCGGTCGACGTAGTGGATGTCCCACGCGCCCTCGACCTTCGGGATCAGCATCACCTCGAGCTGGTTGCCGATGCCCGCGACGAGCGCCGAGATGTCGTCGAGGCACCACGGCGAGTCGAGCGAGTTCACCCGCGTCCAGAGCGGCGTCCCGCGGAAGTCGACCTCGCGGCCGATCGTGACCAACCCCTCGCGCGCCGCGACCTTGCGGTCGGCCGGAATCGCGTCCTCGAGATTGCCGAGGAGGATGTCGGCTTGCAGCGCCAGCTCCGGGACCTTGGCCAGCATCTTCGGGTTCGACGGATCGAAGAAGTGGATCATCCGCGACGGCTTGATCGGGATCTCGCGCACCGGTTCCGGCGCGCCGAGGGCGAGGGGCTTGAAGAAATCACGAGGTGAGCGCATCGGGCTTTCCTAGCGAGTTCGCCCCGATTTCGCCAGTTTGACCCGCGCTCGGGCGGTCACTTCGAAACGGAGCGCGGTGCGGATCGGATCGACCCGGTGGCGCGGCCGGCGGCTTCAGCGACGGCCGGTGCGGATGCGGCGGACGTCGATGTCGCCGCCGCAGTACACGTCGAACGCGACGGCAGCCTCGCACGCACGGCGCGCCAGCGTCGCCGCGTCGCGCTCGGAGTCGTAGAGCGCGTGCAGCACGCCGAGCGCGTACGAGGCGCCCGAGCCGATCGCGTAATACTCGTTGAACGCCATCACGCTCATGTCGCCCGAGACGTGGAAGATGCCGTGGCGGTTCGCGATCAGGAACGACGAGTCCAGGTCGGCGAACGGCGAACGGTCGTCCTCCGCGACCTGATCCTCGACGAACGAGTAGCGGCGCCGGAGATCCTTCCAGAGCCGCACGAAGAACGTGAAGATCTCGCGCTCGTTCGCGAAGCGTGGCGCGCGGCGCGACCGCAGGTAGTCCGTGAAGACGTTGTCGTAGATTCCCCAGCCGGTCATCGCGAGCTCGGAACCCCCGAGCGACATGATCTTCGCCGCGCGGTGGTTCGAGCCGACGATCTTGCGGTCGCCGAAGTTCTCCTGCGAGTCGGCGGCGACGGCGATGGTGCTCCCCTTGCGGACGGCGACGGCGATCGACATGGTCTAGGGAAGCGGCGGCGTCAGCATGTTGGCGCCCTTGCCGAGGTCGATCTTCGACTCGCCGTCGACCTCCGCACCGCCGAGGTCCGCGAAGTCGTCGCCCTTGCCGGTCTTGATCGTGAGGTCCCGGTCGAAGCGGGTGACCGTGAACGCGACAGCATTTCCTCCGTCCCCGAGCTTCAGCGTCGCATCGCCGTTCACGAGGAAGTCGTTCGCGATCACGTCGTCGTTGCCCTTCCCCGCCTTGCCGACGAGATCGCCGGTGATCGTCACCGATTGGAAGACGAGGGCGTTCGGCGTACCCCCGCCGAAGTTGACGGTGACGTCGCCCGACACCATCGCGCCGAAGATCGCCAGCATGTCGCCGCCTTTGCCGAGCTTCGCCGTCACGCCCGCGAGGTCGACGTCGGTGATCAGCGCGGCCGTGCTCCCTTCCGCGAAGCCGGTCGGAGTGCCGCCGTCGCATTCGATCACCCCGGCGGGGCCGTCGAGATTGGCGAGCTTCAGCACGACGGGCCCCGCGATGACGTCGCCGTAGCAGAGGCGCGCGAATCGGACGTTCTTCAGCGTGACGCCGGTCAGGCCCTCGAAGGTGTGCATCGAGACGACGTGCGGCGCGGCGGCGCCTTTGACGGTGACGGTCGCCGCGAACAGGACGTTCCAGAAGAGCACTCCGCTCCCATCGGTCGCCGTGATGCCGAACTGCCCTTCGCATTCCGCGAAGCCGACGCCCGGTGCACCCTTGCCGAGCTTCACCGTGAGGTCGCCGAGGACGTCCGCCCGGCACACGCGCAGGAGATTGAGGCCGCCGCCGACGTCGATCTTCGTCGTGCTCGTCAGGGTGGACGCCTGGATCGAGAGCACGTCGCCGCCGTCACCGGTCTTGATCGCGACCGGGCCCTGGAGCACGAGGTTCTCGATGTTGAGCACGTCGCTGCCCTTGCCGAGCGTGATCTTGGCACCGGCGTCCGTCAGGCCCGTGAACACCTGGGGCGCCATGGAGCCGTTCACGGTGAACCCGCCTCCGGGCGTGGCGCGCACCGAGCCGAGCGGCAGACCCGTACCGTCGAGGGTGAGGATGCTCTCGGCGTCGTTGCTCTTGACCACGAGCTGGCCGTTCTTGACCGCCACGGCGACGTCGGCCTCCGCGATCGCGACCGTCGCGAGAAGCAGAGCCAAGGAGTGGGCGAGGATGCGTCGCATCGGAAGCTCCGTGGGCGCCGCCGTCAGCGCCCGGCGGCTTTGGTGCGCGGATCGTCCGCGGGATTCACGAAGTTGATCTGGAACGGCCCCATGCCGTGCACCTGCACGACGGTCGCCGTCTTGCTCTGCGCGAAGTGGTGCATGTCGCGGGGGAGCAGCGCGTACGAGCCCGCCGGCAGCGGCTTCAGCGCCTTCGCGTCGTAGACGTCGCCCATGCCGATCGCGAAGGTCCCGGAGAGGATCGTGAGGTGCTCGTCGCCGGGGTGCCAGTGTGGCGGCACCTTCGTGCCCGCGGGGCTCTTGATCCGGAGAACGAAGGGTCCGGGCTTTTCGGGATCGCCGGCGATCACCGCCGCTTTCACGCCGCGGCCGCCGAGCGGGAAGTTCAGCCATTTGATCGCCTTCGGCGCGACCACCGTGTGGGGCGGGATCGCGTCCGCCGCCGCCGCCGCGACCGCGACGCCGCTCGCCTTCACGCCGTCGGGACTCGAGCCGATCCTCTTCGCCCCCGCGGTGCAACCGAGGACCATCGAAACGCCGCCGATCACCACCGCCGCCGCCGCGCGTCGCCAGGGTTTCGCCATGCCCCCTCCTTCCGAGAAGGGGGAGGCATAGCGCAGGCGTTCCAGGGCTTCCAGCCAGCCGCGCGCCGACGCGCGCGGGACGCCTTCCACCGCGCTTCTCCCGAAAAACGCCCGAGTTTCGCCAGGACTTCCGGGGAGCATCGGCACTATCCGGTGCGGCATGACGAACACACGATCATCCATTCCTTCTTCGGGGCGTCGCGCGGGCGCGCACGCTTCCGCCCTGCTCGGCCTGCTCGGCCTCCTCGGACTCCCGCTCGTCGTCTGCCCGTACGCGGTCGCGCAGGAGCTGGTGCAGAACGGCGGCTTCGAAGCCGGCGCCTCACCTTGGACCGGCTGCGGCGGGGTCGCCATCGTCGACCGACACGACGAGGCGACGCCGGCGATGGTTCGCACGGGCCGGTACGCCGCCATGGTCGGCGGGATCAGCGACGGAAGCTGCGGCTGGTTCCCGGCTTCGCAGTTCGTGCTCGTCCAACCGGTCGCGATCCCGGCGGACGCGACCGACCTCACGGTCTCGTTCTGGTTCTCGCGCCTCGGTCCGGAGCTCGATCCACAAGGCAACACGCTGGCCGACATGAGCGTCTCCCTCGCCACGGATCCCGTGTTCGGCGGGACGCTGCTGGACGTCGTCTCGCACAACGTGCTCCGAGGCTGGACGCCGTTTCGCGGCCATCTCGGGGCCGCGGACGTCGCGCCGTTTCGCGGCCAGACCACGTATCTCCGCTTCGCCGTGCATTACACGGCGGATTACGCCGTCACGTACTACCTCGACGACGTGAGCCTCCTCGCAGCGGACGTGCGCACGGAGCCGGCGCCCCTCCCGCCCGGGCTCGCGGGCGACGGGACGCGGCCCCTCGTGCTGCTACAGCGGAACCCGGCGAGCGCCGAAGGACTCACGGTCGTGCGTCTCGACACCGACGGGACGAAGCCGCTCGCCATCGACACCGGGCGGTACCACGAGCCGCGGATTCCGCGGTGGTCGGCGGACGGGTCCCGTATCGCCGTCGTCGACGACGACGTCACGCCGTACGACGCCGGCGTGCCGGCGAGCTTGAAGGCGCGCATCACTCGCCTCAGCGTGCTGAATCCGAACGGCACCGGCCGGCGCGAGATCTTCGCCACCGCAGGTCTGCAGGGTTCCACCGGCTCGCCGCCGTTCTGTCGGCCGCCTCAGTGCGTCGAGCTTCCCCGTGCGGCACTGGATCAGGTCATCAAAGGCGTCGAGTGGTCCCCGGACGGCGCCACGCTCGCCGTGACGATCTGCGCCCGCAATCGCTATCACTGGGGCGAGTCGACCGACGACACGTGCCGCGTCGCCATCGTCGACGCGGCGTCGGGTGCGGTCGTGCGGGACGACCTCGACGGCTGGTTCCGCGCCGACTGGTCGACGCACGGTCGCATGCTCTTCAACGGCCCCGTGCGCCATCCCGACTACGACGTGCGCGGTGTGTGGGAGGGCGACCCGTCCGTCGTGCCGCCGGCGCAGGAGCTGATCCTGCCCGCGTCGCTCGACCTCCTGGCGGGCGGCGACCGTCTCCCGACGTGGGCCCCGGACGGACGGCACTTCGTGACGGCGCGGCGCATGGGAGGCCTCCGCTACGATGCCGACGGGTTCGCGGTCCGGAACGAGGCCGTGCTGCTGCACGATCGCGACGACCTCGAGAATCCGCGCGTGCTCCTGATCGCCGATCACGGGGGCTTCAGCGACGCGATCGACGACTTCACCTGGTCGCCGGACGGGCGCTACGTCCTCTACGGGCTCCACGAGGCGACGAACGCCGCCAACGTGTGGTGGCTCGACGTCGCGACCGGCGCGACGGGGCGCGTCACCGACGACGGCGCGAGCGTGGCCGTCGATTGGCGGCTGCGAGACGACGGCGGACCCGATCCGGGCCCCGGCCCCGAGCCGTCCGGGGACGCGAGCACGTGCGACGCCGGCAAGATCGCGTGCGTGGCCAAGCGCCAGGCGTGCGCCCTGAAGACGCACGCGAAGGCGCAGAAGGACGGGACCGCGCCCGACGCCTCCGCGCTGCAACGGTGTGCGGCAACGGCCGACGCCTGCATCGCGAAGGTCGAGGCGAAGCAGAAACCCGGGAAGCCGGCGACGATGTGCTCCATGGCCACCGGCAGCGCCGGTGTCCGGACCGCCGTCGACACTTTCGTCGCGCTCGTCAGGTCGGCGATCGATCCGGTCCATCCCGCGGCGGGACCGGCGAGCGCGTGCGACGCCGGAAAGGCGACCTGCGTCGCACACGGCGCGTCCTGCCTTCTCAAGGTCCACGCATCCGCCGCGAAGAAGGGCGGCACGCCCGATCCCGTCCACCTTCAGAAGTGCGCCGATCGTCTGGACGGAGGCCCGAAAGGACCGGCGAGCGGCTGCCTCGGGAAGCTCGAGGCGAAGCAGAACGCCGCCAAGCCGAAGACGCTCTGCGCGACCGTCGGCGACCCGTCGGCGATCCATGACGCTCTCGACGCGTTCGTCGCCGGGGTGACGAGCGCGATCAGCGGCGCTTCCGGCGATTGAGCGGGCCGGAGAGGAGACGCTGCGCCTCGACGACGTCGGCCATCCCGAGCCCTTCGCGGAACCCGCCGACGACGTCCGCGAGTACGGCCCGCGCCTCGGCCTGCCGCCGCTCCTCGGTCCAGAGCCGGGCGAGGCCGATCGCGGCGCGGAGCTCGAGCGCCCGCGCCTCGTGCGCGCGCGCGATCGCGAGCGCCTCGGAGAAGCACGCGTCCGCCCCCGCCGCGTCGGCGCCGGCGAGGAACGTGCCGCGCAACCGATGCAGCTCGGCGTCCCAATAGCGCAGGCCCGTGCGCTCGCTGAGCGCGAGCGCCTCGGCGATCGTCGCGAGCGCCTCGTCGCGCCGGCCGAGCTCCGCCGCGATCGTCGCCGCGATGCCGAGGAAGGTCGGCCGGCCGAGCTCCGAGCCGATCGCCTGGAACGCAGCGAGGCCGCCGCGCAGTTGCGCGAGGCCCTCCTCGCGATGTCCCGCCTCGGCGAGCAGCCACGCGTCGTAGATCCGTGCGATCAGCAGGAAGACGTCGAAGTCGTAGCGAGTCGCGTACTCGCGGCAGACGGCGACCAGCTCGCGCACCACCTCCGGCTCGCGTCGGAACTGATGGAACGTCGCCGCGAAGTTGTGCGCCAGCACGATGCTCAAGGGGTGATCGATCGCGCGCGCGTGCGCGAGACAGGCGCGCATGCGCGCCAGCGCCTGGTCGGAATGCCCTAGCATCTGCAGGCTCCACGCCCCGTGCGCCATGCTAGCGACGCCCGGATCGTGGTCGACCGAAAACAACTGGTGCGGACTGTGCGCCGCCGGATCGTAGATCGCCAGCGCCCGATCGATGTGCGCGAGCGCCTCCGTGAAGCGGCCACGGTAGAACGCGACCTGCCCCGCGCTGCTGTGAGCGCCGAGCCGCATCGCCGGGTCGTCCGTCTCGCGCGCGAGCCGGAGGAGCTGGTCCGTGGTCTGCTGCGCCACCGGGATCTCGCCGCGCATGAGGTAGAAGCCGTTCAGCCCGATCAACACGGGGAAGAGCTGCGGCGTGAGGCCGATCGTGCCGCAGAGCTCGCGCGCCCGGGCGTACGCCACCACGACCTCCGGCGCCGCCCACCCGTGCGTCGCGATCCGCGCCGCGCCGAGCACGGTCTGCGCCGCGAGCTCCTGGCGGTCGCGCTCGAGTGAGGGCGGCAGCGTCGCCAGGAGCTCCACGGCGCACGTCGCGTGCTGCACGGCCTCGCGATACCCATGGTGCCGGAGCGCCCCGTCGGCGGCCTGGCAGCGATACGCGACGCCGCGCGCGAAATCGCGGCCGTGCTCGAAGTGCATCGCGAGCTCGCCGGCGATCTCGCCCGCGCGCGGGCCGTGCGCCTGCTCGAGCCGCGCGCCTACGCGAAGGTGCAGGGCCACGCGGTGCCCGATCGGGATCCGCGCGTAGAGCGCATTCCGGTACACGGCGTGGACGAACGCGTAGCGGCCCGCGACGGTGCCGTCCGGCCAATCGACGACCCCGGCGACGCGCAGGAACTGCCCACGGCGCGCGAGCGCGTCGCAAAGACGCTCGCCGTCGGCCGCGTCGATGCCGTCGACGGCGGCGAGCGCGCTCGCGAACTCCGCGCCCGCGACGCTGCCGACCGCGAGCACCGACTGCTCGCGCGGATCGAGGCGCGCGATGTGCTTTTCGACGAGCTGCGCGAGCGTGTCCGGCACGGCGTCGACGAGGCGATCGAGCGGCTCCGTCAGCTCCCACGCCTCGTCGCGCGCGCGCAGCCGGTGTTGCGCGATCAGGTCGTCGAGGACGTTCACGAGGAAGAGCGGATTGCCGCCCGTGCTCCGGTGCAGAATTCGCGCGAGGTCGGGAAGGAAGCCGGCGCCGGGCAAGCGCCCCGCGAGGTATTCGCCGACCGCCGTCTCGTCGAGAAATCCCAACGCGAGCGTCTCGCAGTGCGGGCTCGCGCGCAGCTCGTGAGCGAGCGCTCGCAGCGGATGGGCCTCCGTGACGTCGCTCGGACGATACGTGGCCACGACGAGCAGGCGCGCGGGATCGCGCCGACGCACGAGCAGCGCGAGGAGATCCATCGTCGCCGCGTCGCCCCAATGGAGATCCTCGAGCACGAGCACGAACGGCGCGTCGGCGGCGAGCGCGTCGAGCGCGTCACCGATCTCCCGCAGCATGCGCTCCCGCGTCGTGCCCTGCGCCCGCCGCTGCACCGCCTCGAGCTCCGCGTCGTCGAGCAGCGACGGCAGCTGGACGAGCCAGGTCGGCGCACACCGCTTGAGGACGGCGACCAGCGCCTCGCCGCCGGGCGCGCGCCCGAGCCGCCCGAGCGCTTCGAGCACCGGCAGGTATGCCTCGGTCGCGCCGTACTGCTCGACGCATTGACCACGGCCGATGCGGAGCCCGGGCACTCCGCCGAGCCCGCCGACGAAGGCCTCCACGAGCGTGGTCTTGCCGATGCCGGCCTCGCCGGTCACGAGGACGATCCGCCGCTCGCCCGCGGCGGCGGTCGACAGCAGGGCGTGCAGCCGTGCGAGCTCCTCGCTCCGTCCGACGAATCCCGGCCGCGCGGCCGGTGACGCCTGTGGTCCCGAAGCGGACGCGCTCGCCGCGACCGGCCCGATGAATCGGAAGCCGCGCCGATGGACGGTCTCGATGTAGCGCGGCGCGCGCGAGGAGTCGCCGAGCGCCTTCCGGAGATCGCGGATGCAGCTCGTGATGGCGGCGTCGCTCACGACCACGTCCTCCCAGGCCGCCGCGAGGAGCTCGTCCTTGGTCACCAGGAGGCGCGGGTGCTCCACCAGATGCCGCAGGACCGCGAACGCCTTCGGGCTGAGGTCGAGCCTCTCGCTCCCGCGCCACGCCCACCCGGTATCGAGCTCGATCCGGATCGGCGCCGGGGCACCGGTACGCGGGGGTCGCATCGGCTCCTCTCGTTTCCTCGAAATCGCCAGAGAAACGCCCGATCTTCGCTCGGACAGCCGCCTCGCGACGGCTCTATGCCCTGTCGCGCATGGCAAGCAAGCGCTCCCGTTCCGTCGCCGCGACCCACCTCCCGGCCGACCGCGCGTTCGTCGTCCACTTCGGCGTCGGACCGCGGCGGAGCGCCCGGTTCACCGGGCGCGTCGAGCACCTCGTGAGCGGGGCCGTCGCGCACTTCACTTCGCTCCGAGGGCTGCTGGCGTTCGTGGCCGAGCGCGTCGACCCGCCGGAGCCCCACGGTTCGCAATCGAAAGGAGACTTTTCATGTTGAGATCGATGCATCGCACGGCCGCCGTCGTCGCCGCGCTCGGCGTCGCCGCGGCTGTCCCCGCCGGCGCCGAGCCCGGCGGCACGTACGAGTACAAGACGCCTGCCGTCTTCGTGGACACCATCGACACGACCGGCGTGCCGCGGCGCTTCTTCGACGGTCAGGTGATCGGCGGCATCGGCGATCTCGAGCCGACCGGCGAATGGACCCGGACCGCCGCGGGCACGGCGTGGGCCGAGGCGTCCGACGACCACTTCGTCGTCGGGGCGATCGGCGCGGCGGGCTCCGCGAACGCCGTCGCCTTCCACGACTTCATCGTGCGCGATCCGGCCCAGCGCGCGTTCGTGAAGGTGAGCCTCGCCTCGAAGATCGGGTTCAACGCGACGAGCGGGTTCAAGGCCATGGCGTCGACGGTCCCGGCGGCGAACACGAGCACACGGAACAACGCCTATTTCCGGATCATGGTGTTCCTCGCGGAGCCGGAGGGGGTGGTGACGATCGCCCCGGATCTCACCACGAGCAACGAGACGTGGCCGGTGCCGGCGTCACAGGACGCCCGAGTGTTCGTGGCGGCGGGAGACGTGGAGAGCTACTTCGGCGCACCGGACGAGTACGGGGATCCGCCGGTGCGCAGGAACAGGTGGAGCAAGTACCAGCTGCTCTCGAACGGCGAGGTGCTCGACTACGCCGAGGGCGACGGGCTCACCGTGTCGCTCGAGACGCGTCCGACGCTGCTGTTGCGTCCGGGCCTCACGTACATCTTCGCCCTCTACGCGAGCGCCGGTCCGACCAGCGCCGCCGTCGTCGATCCGTTGCTCGAGGCCCACCCCGACAATCCCGAGGTCACGATAGAGTTCCCCGACTCGGTCCCGAACGACGACCCGGCGCCGATCATGCTCGACCTCGAGCCCGCGGATCTCGTCGCGCTCGGCATCGATCCGCAGCCGTTCGTGGACATCGGGTTCTTCCCGCCGTCGCCGGACGCCTCGCCGACCTCCGGGGCGACGCCGCTCCCGACCAGCTCGAACGCGCCCACCCCGGCGCCGACCGCGGCGCCCGTTCCCACGTCGAGATGCGACGCCGCCGGCGCGGACGCGGCGAGGATCGCGGCGATCCGCGCGCGCATCGCACTCGCGTGCTCGTGCGAGAGCTTCGACGGGACGAAGGGGCGAAAGCACGGCGACTACGTCCGGTGCGCGACGTCGATCCTGAAAGCGGCCGTCGACGCGGGTGATCTGAGGAAGACCTGTCAGGGCGCCGTGAAGGCGTGCGCCGCGAAGTCGACGTGCGGGAAGCCGGGCGCAGTGACGTGCCGGCGCACGACGAGCCGCAACAAGACGACGTGCGCGATCAAGAACGACGCGCGCGCCTGCACGGCGCCGAAGGGCGGCGCCGCGTGCGTCGGGTCGGCGACGAGCTGCTGCGACGACTGCGCCGCCGACTGAGGGCGACCGATCGGGGAGCGATCCGGCGATCCCGGGTCGCCCCCCGTCACGGAAGCGTAGGACCCGACGCGAGGAGCGGCCGCACGACTTCCGCGAGGGCGCCGCCGAGGACCGTGTGCTGACCGGCGTCGAGATGGATGCCGTCGACGCGGCTCGCCGGCGTGACGGCGCCCGCGTCGAAGTACGCGCACCCGAGCTCGTCGGCGACGGCGCGGAACGCGGCGGCGAGTCCGACGCTCTTCGCCGCCGCGTCCTTGAACTTCGATCCGAGCGGACCGCGCGGGTCGTCGAACGGCGGCGGGGCCACGATCAGCACCGGCGGTACCGGCATGCCGGGCTCGATCGGGGCGCCCCGAATGACCCGCACCAGCGCGGCAATGCCCTGCGCCGAGCACCAGGCGTCGTTCGCGTGCATCGTCTGGAAATCGTTCGTGCCGAGCATGAGGATCACGAGTGCCAGCGGCGAGTGGGCTTCGATGCGCTCGGCGATGCCGGCGAGCCCGTTGCGCCCGGGCTTGTAGGGGTCGTCCCAGACGGTGCGGCGGCCGTTCACGCAGTCTTCCAATACGCGAAGCGTCTCGCCCGAGACCGCGAGGGCGTGCTCCAAGACGCCCGGCCAGCGCTCCTCGAACGGAAGCCGCCGGCGGGTGGTGGGGACGATGCCCCAGGAAAGCGAGTCGCCGTACACCAGGATCTGCCGCATCCGGGACGCTATGGCAGGCGGAGGGTCCTCGATTCAAACGGCGGGCGCGGCAATTCGCGCGGCATCACTGCGAGACGCGACGCCCGTGCGAACGCGAACGCTCGTCTCGCACGCGTCGAAACCGAGCGTACGGGCTTTGCCGCCGGCACGTCGCGTGCTTTGGAATCACCACCCCATGCCGATCCTCACCACGCTCGTCGCCCTGCTCCTCACCACACTGCCGATCGCCGCGGCGGCCGCGCCCACGCCTCTCGTCCCGCTCCGGACGCTGACGCGTTTCCTCCCGAGCTACGGGAGCACCTTCGGCAGCGCCGTCGCGGTTTCTGGATACCGCGTGCTCATCGGCGATCCCGGCCACCTCGGCGGCGACGGGACCACGTACCTCTTCGACACCGCCGCGGGGCACTATTTTCGGGCGCCCGAGACGGCGTCGTACGATCCGCCGCTCTTCGGACGACACGTCGGCTTCTTCGGGGGCGCACCGCTCGTCGGCGGCCACGGCGCGTTCCTGCTCTTCGACAGCCGGCCCGAGGTACCCGGCCGGATCTTCCGCGAACCCGCGTCGGGCGACGCGAATCCGCCGATCGGGTTCGGTCGCGCCCTGACCGCGCTCGACGCAACCCGCATCCTCGTCGGGTATCCCTACGGATCGAGCGCGCCCGGACGCGTGCTCGTGATCGACGCGGCGACGGGCGCGATCACCGCGACGCTCGAAGCCCCGACGCCCGCCGTCGGCGACCACTTCGGACACGCGATCGCGCTCACGGCGACCGCGATCCTCGTCGGCGCCCCGTTCGGCGACCTGGACGGCGACACGGACCAGCACAGCGGCAGTGAAGCGGCCGCCGTGCACGTGTTCGACCGCGCGACGCTCGCGTGGCAGCGTACGTTGCGTCCCGCGGCCGTGGCTCCGCGGAGTTTCTTCGGCCACGCCGTCGCGACGGACGGCACGACGGTCGTGGTCGGCGCGCCGGGCGAGCACCCTTCCGAGGAGCGTGAAGGCGCCGCGTATCTCTTCGAGGTCGCGACCGGGGGACTGATCCGCCGGATCGCGAATCCGAACGCTCCGTTCTTCGACGACACGTTCGGGTTCTCGGTCGCGGCGCTGCCGGATCGTGTCGTGATCGGCGCCCCTCACGACGACACCGCCGCGGAACGCCGGGGACCGTCCAGGCCAGGCGGCGGCACGACCTACGTCTTCGATCTCGACGGCGAGTTGCTCCAGACCTTCTTCGGCGGACATCCGCACGCCGCCTTCGGACGGTCGATGGCGGCGATGGGCGGCGGCGTCGCGATCGGTGCCCCGAGCGCGGCGGCGGGAAACGGGTACGTCACGCTCCTCAGCCCGTGCGGGGACGGAGCCGTCGATCCCGCGGAAGCCTGTGACGACGGCAATACGGTCGACGGCGACGGCTGCGACTCGAACTGCTCGACGACGGCGTGCGGGAACGGAATCCAGACGGCGGGCGAGGAATGCGACTTCGGCGAGGCGAACGGCGACGTCGGCCTCGTGTGTCGTCGTGATTGCACCCGCGACACGTGCGGCGACGGCGCGGCCGTCGGAAACGAAACGTGCGACGACGGAAACGACATCGACGGCGACGGCTGCGACAATCTCTGTGTTCCGAGCCTCTGCCGCGGCGGCGCGACGATCGAGCGGGCGCGCCTCGTGATCGACGACTGGGGTCCGCCCTTCGGCGACGAGCGGGTGCACGTGCACGGCCGCCTGGTGTTCCCCGGCGGCGCGCCGCCGAGCCCGTTCGACCCCGCGGCGCGCGGCGCCCAGCTGCGGGCGGAGATCGCCGCGATGGACACGCCGTTCGGGCCGTCGATCGTATCGGTCGTGGACATGGAGGGATCGCGAGCGAT
>DAIQBH010000106.1:0-7147 GCA_036781285.1 Thermodesulfobacteriota bacterium
CCTACGGCGCGCTCGCGGCCGAGGCGGAGCGTGTCGCGGCGCTGCTCCGCCGCGCGGGCGTCGGCCGCGGCACGCGCATCGCGCTCGTCGGCTCCGGCGGGCTCGCCTACGTCGGGACGGCGTTCGGGATCCTCGCGGCAGGCGGGTGCCTCGTCCCGGTCGCGGGCAACCTGCGTGACACCGAGCGCGAGGCGGTGCTCTCCTCGCTCGCGATTGCCGCCGTGCTCACCCTCCCCGCCGACGACGGACCCGACGACAGCCGACCGACCTTCGCGTGGCGCGACCGCGACGCACCATCGCCGGCGGGATTCGCCGCGCTCGATCCCGCGTTCATCCGCTTCAGCTCGGGAACGACCGCCGACGCGAAGGGCGTCGTGCTCTCGCACGCGACGACCCTCGCCCGCGTCGCGGCCGCGGACGCCGTCCTCCGACTCGGCGCCGACGACCGCGTGCTCTGGACGCTGCCGCTCGCGTACCACTTCGCGGTCACGATCCCGGCATACGTCCGGGCCGGCGCGCACGTGCTCCTCTCTCCCGAGTCGCAGCCGGCGCGGATGGCGCGCGCGCTCGCGGACGAGCGTGCGACGGTCGTCTACGCGTCCCCGTTCCAGCTCGCGCGGCTCGCGGCGGTCGCGGGTCCGGCGCCGGCGCTTCGCCTCGCGCTCTCCACCGCCGCTCCCCTGGCGGTCGAGACCGCCGAGCGCTTCGCTGCCGCGACCGGCACACCGGTCGGCCAGGCGTACGGCATCATCGAAGCCGGGCTCGCCTGCATCAATCGGGGCGACGACCCCGCGCTCGCGGCGACGAGCGTCGGCCGCGCGGTTCCGGAATACGAGGTCGGCGTACTCTCGCCGGACGGCTCGCCGCTCGGTGCCGGCGCGCACGGCGAGGTCGGCGTCCGCGGCCCGGGGCTCTTCGACGCGTACTACGAGCCGTGGCGGCCGCGCGCTGAGGTGCTGCGCGACGGCTGGTTCATGACCGGCGACGCCGGCAGCCTCGACGCCAGCGGTGCGCTCACGCTGCACGGCCGCCTCAAGTCCACGATCGTCGTCGCGGGCATGAAGGTGTTTCCCGAGGAGATCGAGGCGGTGCTCCGCACGCATCCCAGCGTCGCGGAGGCGCGCGCGTTCGGGCAGGTGCACCCACGGATGGGCGAGCTGCCCTACGCCGAGGTCGTCGTGGCGCCGGACGCGATGTTCGATCGCGACGCCCTCGCCGCGCACTGCGCGCGCCAGCTCTCGCCCTACAAGGTGCCCGTCGAGATCGCGGCGGTCCCGGCGATTCCGAAGACCGGGAGCGGGAAGGTGCTGCGACGTTGACGGCGCGCGACCGGGTCGCCTTTGCATGGCCGCTGCTGGTGGGCGCGGCGCTCCGGATGTACGCGCTCCCGGATCAGATCCTCGTCGACGACGAATGGCATCTCGTGCACCGGCTGCGCGACGGCGCGAGCCTCGCCGGGCTCGTCGGCGATTTCGGCGGCAACGATCACTCGATCGGACTCGGCGCGTGCGCCTGGCTGCTGATGCGGATCGTGACGCTCGACGAGACGCTGCTGCGGCTGCCATCGCTCCTCGCCGGGCTCGCCCTCCCGGTGGTCGTGCCGACGGCGGTCGCGCGGCGCGCGGGACGGCCGACGGCCGTCGTGCTGGCGTGGATGCTCGCGGTGTCGCCGTTGCTCATCTTCTTCAGCCGCCTCGCACGTCCGTACGCGATCACGACCCTCCTGGCCTGCGTCGCCTTTCTCGCCATGCGGCGGTGGCTCGACGACCGCGACGGCCGCGCGCGCGGCGTGTACGTCGCGAGCGCGGTATTGGCGCCGGTCTTCCACCTGCCCGCGCTGCCGGCGGTCCTGGCGCCGTTGGCGCTCCCGTTCGCGGCGCCTGGAGCGCGGCGCCCGGCGCTCCGCGAGATCGGCGGGCTCACCGTCTCGACGCTCGCCGCGATCGCGGCGGTCCTCGCCGTTCCCGCGTGGCGGAGCGGCGCCGGGGTCGCCGCGCGCGTCGCGACCGACCACCTCGGTCTCGCGACGGTTCCCCGCGTGCTGGAGCTCCTCACGGGAAGCGGCTCGCCGCCCGCCGTCGCGATGTTCGGCGTTCTCGGCATCGCCGGCCTCGTCGCCATCCACGGCCGCGACGCGACGCTCGCGCGGCAACTGCTCGTCGTCGTCGGGCTGCACGTCGCGGCGGTCGTCGCGAGCGGCGCCGTCCAACTCCACGTCCCGGTGGTCGCGGCGCGCTACGCCGCCGTCGTGTTGCCGCTGGCACTCGTATTCCCGGCGGCGGGTGTGGCGGCGATCGCCGATCGCGCCGGGCTCCGGAGTCCGACGCTCGCCGGCGCCGGCGCGGCGGGCGCGCTTCTCGCGCTCGGACCGCTCGGGTGGATCTACGCGGGCTCCAACGCCTTCACGAATCACATGTCCTACCAGGCGGACTACGTGCCGGACCGCGGCTATGCCGACCGCTACCGGCCGGACGCCGTCGCGTGGTTCTACGACGAGCTCGCGCGGCGCCCTCGGGGCACCGTCACGATCGTCGAAGCGCCCTGGCACTACTACTTCCACTCGTACGCGTGGCTACAGCGGCACCATCGCCAGCACGTGCTGATCGGGTTCGTCGACGACGGACCGCCGCCCGTGCGCGACGGCGAGATCGCCGCCAGGGACCCGGGGATCCGGCTGCGGAACGCCGTACACGTCGGTGATCGCGCCGCGCTCCGCGCCCGGGGAGTCGACTACGTGCTCATGCACCGCGACCCGCGGAGCGAGGTCCGCTGGCCGAAGGGGGTGGACGAGGTCGCGGTCGACATGACCGGATGGGAAGCGCGCTATCGCGAGTGGTTCGGCGCGCCGATCGCGGACGACGGGCGGATCGTCGTATTCGCCGTGCGATGAGCGCGCCATCGAGCGTCCTGCGCGCCGTCTGGCCGATCGCGCTGCTCGCGCTCGTGCTGCGCGCGTTCGTCGCGTGGACGCTGCCGCTCGACGCGAGCGACGCGGTTCGCGAGTGCGCCCCGGACGAACGGGGCCACCTCCAGGTGATCCAGCGCCTCGCGTCGGGACGCCTCCTCACCGCCGCTCCCGACCCACGCTCCAGCTATGAAGCGTTCCCGCTCGTTCCCTACCTGCCGCATGCGGCGTTTCTCCTGCTCGCGGGCGCCGGCTCGACCGATCGGCTCGCCCGCTTCCCACCGCGCTCCGAGGCCGGCGCCGGCGTTCTCGCGGCGCGCGCCGGCAGCGTGGCGCTCGGCGTACTGACCGTCGTCCTGCTCGCGCTCGCGGCGCACGCCTGGACGGGCGACGTCGCGGCGGCGCGATGGACCGCGCTCGTCGCCGCGCTCTACCCACAACTCCTCTTCATCGGCGGATACGCCAACGCGGACGCGTACACGATCGCGGCGGGCGCATTGGCCGTCCTCGCGCTGGCGCGCTGGGCGCGCGCCGGCGAGGGTCCGGTCGGACTCGAGCTCCTGGCGGCCGCCCTCGCGCTCGTCGTGCTCGGGAAACCGAGCGGCTACTTCCTCCTGGTGACGACGGCGGTCTGGATCGCGACGGCGGCGCGGGCCCGCCGCATCGACGGCCGTGCCCTCGCGCGCGCCGTCGCGATCGGCATCACGGTCGCGGGTCCATGGTTGGTCTGGAACGGGTGGCGAACCGGCGGCGACGTGTTGGGCCTCGATCACTACGCGGCATGGCTCGCGTCGCTCCGCCACCCCTTCACGCCCGGCATCGAGATCCCGAACGCGTCGCGCCTCTTCGTCGAGTGGCTGAGCTTCTCGTCGTTCGGGGTCTTCCGGAACCTCGATCTCCACCTCCCGACGGTGGTCTACGTCGCGGCGCTGGCGCTTCTCGTCACCGGCATCGCCATCGCCGCAACCCACGCACGACCAGAGACCGCGACCGAGCGACGGGCAGCCGCTTGGCTCGCCGCGAGCGCCGTCCTGAATCTCGCGCTCGTCGCATACAACTGCTGGTTCATCGGCTTCTCGCCCCAGGGCCGCTACCTGATCTCGAGCGTCGTCGTGCTGACGGCGATCGCCTGCGCGGCGCCCCGACGCGCCCAACCGCTTTGGCCGGTCGTCTACACGGCCTTCCTCGCGGTCGCGGCGCTGTGGTCGGTTGCGCTGATCCACGCCAATCCTTGCCTCGGATGACGACTCGACCCATTCTTGACTGAGCACTCAAGAACGGGCATCGCGGAGGCCTCGTCGGAAACGACCGACCCACCACTCAGGAGGACGCGATGGAGATCGACGCGAAAGAACAGGATCGCCGGCGGAAGCTGCTCGCCGCCCACTACGCCGCGGAGAACAAACACGATCTGGACGGCGTGATGCACACCTTCTCCGGCGAGACGGAGATGATCTACAACGGCCAGCGGTTCGCCGACGACGCGAGCATTCGCTGGGCCCACGGCTACATCGGTTTCTCGGACGCGCCGGGCGCGTTCGCCGGCATCCGCACCGAGCGCGATCACGAGCACTTCACGGCCGAGGAGATCGTGGTCGAAGGTCGGCTCTGCGGGAAGCACGTCGGCGAGTTCCAGGGCTACGCGCCGACCCAGCGCGACGTCGAGCTGCCGTTCGTGGGCTTCTACAGATTCGACGCCGGAGGCAAGCTCGTCTCGGAGCGGATCGTGATGAATCTCGGGGTGCTCGGCGCGTCCTAGCGCGCGAGGGGACCGATCAGTCGCGAACCGCGCTCAGGAACCGGATCGGCATCCCCGTCTCGTCCGCGACCAGACGGAACCCGTGGGCGGCGAGCCAGGTCGCGACGTCGCGGCGGTGCCAGCCCTGCACGAATGGCTCGTGCATCCAGTTGGCGACGAGGAAGAAGTACAGACCGAGGCGGCCGCTGCGGCGCACGAGCCGTCGCCAGTCGCCCCGATGGAACTGAAGCGGCGACGGCTCGGCGATCACGAGGCGGCCGCCCGGTACGAGAATACGGCGGATCTCGTCGAGCGCGGCGTCGGCGACGCGCGGCGGCAGCTCGTGGAAGAGAAAGCACGCCCCGACCCCGTCGAAGCGCGCGGTCGGGAACCCGCTCTCCTCGACGATGCCTTGCACGAGGCGCACGTGCGGATGGCGCGCCGACGCGAGCTGCAACAGATACGGCGACGGCTCGAGCCCCCAGACGTCCGTGATGCCGGCCGCCAGCATCGCGCCCGCGAGGCCGCCCGTCCCACACCCCACGTCGAGCGCGGACCGCGCGCCGGCGAGCTCGCGCGCGAGCCGCGCGCGCGCCGCGACGGTGCGGCCGAGCATCAAGCGATCGAACCAGCGCGCGTACCCGTCGGCGTGCCGCTTCGAGTAGACGCCGTTCGGCAAGTGATGAAACTCCTGCCGCAGGTACGCCGGTAATCGGTCGGCGCCCGGAAGGCCGTCGGGCAGTCGCACCTTGCGGCGCGGTCCCATCCAGCCACGGAGATACTCGATCCACCCCGCGGGTGTGCGCAGGTCGATCTCGTCGACCCACGCGTCGGGCAGCGCCGCCGTGCTCCAGTCCACGGCAATCGGGTTGGTCGCCACTTCCACCTCGGCGCGACGCGCTGAATCGCGATCGTGTCGCATCCGCCGGCGTTTCTCTCCGAACGCGCCCGGGGCTGTCAACCGGGCGTCCCTGGTGCACGGCTCGCCCTGGTGCACTACCCTGCGCGGCGATGGCGGAATCACGACGCGGGCGCTGGCGGTGGATGCGGCGACTCGTCGTCGTCGTGCTCGTCACGTGGCTTGCAGTTGCCGTGTTCGATGCCGTGACGGAGATCACGCCACCATCGCTGCCGCCGCCGGCGCCACGCGCGGTCGCATACGAGGGCGAGACCGCCCGTGTCGACGACGCGTACCTCGCGCGGCGCGGCAAGCTCTGGGTGATGCAGCTCGAGGGCGAGCCGGTCGATCTCGGCTACCGGCACGCGCGCCTCGCGAGCCCGCTCATGGCCGACGGCGACGCGCGCATGCTGCATCTCTTCGCGACGACGGTGCCGTCACGCGCGCTCCGCGCCGTCGTGAGCGCGATCGTGCGCGCGCGCTATCGCAATCTCGATCGCCGCTTTCCCGCCGATCGGCGCGCCGAGATCTTCGGCCAGAGTGCCGGGTACGCCGACCCCTACACGTTCGTGTTCCCGACGTACCAGCGCCTCGTCTACCTGCACTCGCTCTACGACATCGCGCTCGCGTTCGAGCACTCGCCGATTCTCGCATGCACGGCGTTCGTCGCCGCCGGACCCAGTACGGCGAACGGCCATACGATCGTCGGCCGCAACTTCGATTTTGACGTCGACCCCTGGTTCGACGACGACAAGATCGTCGCGATCGTGTCTCCGGCGGGCAAAATTCCGTACGTGTCCGTCGGCTGGCCCGGCATGACCGGCGTCGTCACCGGGATGAACGCGGAAGGCATCTGGATCAACGTGAACGGCGGCCGCGCCGGCGAGCTCGACAGCGCGGGCATGCCCGTCGTGTTCACGACCCGTACCGTGCTCGAGGGTGCCCGTTCGCTCGACGAGGCGATCGCCATCGTCGAGCGCGACGCGCCGATGGCGTCGCACATCCTCCTGATCGCCGACGGCGAGACCGGCGAGTCCGCGGTGATCGAGCGCGCGCCGGGCCGCGCGCTCGGCATCGTCCGCGACCCGACCGCGACGGTACTCGCGAACCACTACCGCACGTCGCCCCTGAAAGACGACCCGAAAGACGCGCGCATCCGCGACCTGACGACGACTCTCGCGCGCGACGCCCGCATGCGCGAGCTCGTCGAGCGCACTCGCGGCCGGATCGACCCCGCGGCGGCGGTCGCGATGCTGCGCGACCGCGCGGGCGTCGGCGACACGCCCGTGCCGCTCGGGAACCGCAACGCGCTCGATGCGATCGTGACGACGCACTCGGTGGTCGCCGACCTCACCGAGCGCGTCCTCTGGGTTTCCGAGGGCCCGCATACGCTCGGACGCTATGCGCGGATCGACCTGCGCGCCCGGCTCCGCGACGGCGAGCGCGCCGCCACCGTCGAAGCCGACGGAGACGTCGCCGCCGATCCCGCCCTCACCGACGGCACCTGGGCCCGCTTCGAGCTCGGCACGCGCATACGAAAAGAGGCGGCCGTCGCCCGCAACGCGCGCCGCTGGAGCGCCGCCGCCGACCTCTACCGCCGCGCCAC